>JBGSTK010000085.1:0-23648 GCA_041736565.1 Phycisphaeraceae bacterium
GGCGTGTCGTGCGCCAGCCGGTCGGCAGCCTCGAGCAGGCGGGCACAGACCGCGGTGACCACGGGCGTCGAAAAGCTCGTCATGCCCCCCGGCGCGACGATCATGGGCTTGCATCGACCCGGGCCTTCGAACTGGGTGTAGCCCCCGCTGCTGCGACCCGAGTCGTGCCCCACGGCGATGGCGTTATAGGCACTGGCCAGCAGTGCGGGCACCGTCGAATCGCGACCGTTATTGACCCCCACCACGAATATCACGTCTTGATGGTCCGCCAGGTAATCGACGCGGCGGAGCACCTGCTGCGAATAGAAACCCTCGCCGCCCCCGATCCAACTGGCGTTGAAGATGCGAAGTTGGCCCACCTCTGGTGGCTTGACCGTCCCGACGTTGAGGCCCCCGGCACCCAGCCAGTGCTGCGTGGTGTAACTCGCCACATCGTCGATGCCCGGTGCCAGGCCGCTCTTGCCGTAGATGATCCGCGCGGTGGCGTGGGCATGGCCGTTGACTTTGCTGGGCCCGCTCATCGCCTGGATGGTGATGCCGCGGTAATGATTGTTCTTGATGTCGGGGGTGTAGTCGCCGGCGTTACCCTCGACATGGCCCGCAGCGATATTTCGCCCCGTGGGAGCTTTGATGCCCATGTCGTCCTCGACGGCGGCAATGCCCACACGCTGGGCTGTCGTCGGGGCTCGCTTAGGTTCGGTGGCAGGGGGCTGCGGTGGTGGGATGGGCGACGGCCCTTGATCCGCAGGAGGCGTCTGGTTTACATCGGATGGCGCATTGGATACATCGGCCCCGTCAGACACCGCCGACGATGCGACGGTGGCGGCCAACGTCGCGGCGGACTGATCGTGCGCCAAACGCATCACCGTCCAGAGCGACAACATGGCCAGCACAAGGAGTGCAGAACCCAATACTGCTGGGCGGGGCTTGGGATTCGTCAACACATCACTCCGCTCTGTTCCCGTCGTGAGACGTCAATGGTCATGGTTGGAGGTCATATCGGCACACCCGTGTAGCCGCTTTGGACCCGTCGGGTCGGTCCCCGCGTTAATGACTCTACGCCCGCCGCCGACCAAAAGATCGAAATTCCGCGGTTTCTTGGGCAATTGCAGGGCGCTAAAGTCGGGTGAGGTTTTTATCGGCTTTGACCTGCCGCATGATATTGGGAACAATGTCACGTGGCACCGGGGTCATCTCTCGGTCCACGGCGTTTTGTCATTGTCGGTTAAGGATTCGCAGGCATGGTGGATTTTCCCGATTTCTTCAAGCTTGGTCGTCGGCAAGTGCCTGCCGATGCGCGGTTGCGTGCCATTGATGAGACCAGTGCGTTTCTGAGTTGGGCCTTGGCGCGAGCGCGTAACCTGCCGCGCATCCCGACCCGTCGGATGGACCAAGGCGGGTTCTCCGATGTGTTGTCCCGGCCCGGTGCGCGGGCCATGGTGACGCGATATTGGTCCCGTGCCCTGAGCTGGACTGAGTCATAGATGAGCAGATCATCTTGTGGTTGTTTTAATCATTCAAGCCTTGTAGCCGATGGATAAGTGAAAGGGAACCCTATGGACGTGTCCGCCAAAGCCCATATCGATAAGTATTACGTCGGTCGCGTCGCGCTGCTGGCGACGATGTTCCTGGCGTTCTCCGCCTGGTTCCTTTACGACGGCTACGTCAAGTACCCGCGTAACAACCATGTGGCGATGGAGTTTGAGCGTTTCGAGAAGCGGGGCATTCCCCGGGATGTGCTGGTCAAGGAGTGGAATGACCACGCCACGGCCAATGGCTTGCCGACGTTGGAGATTACGGACACCGAGAGCCGCCCGGGTAAGAAGCATTCACCGATGGACATGCTCGTGCAGAAGGGCCTGGGCTTTGCGTTGCTGCCTTTGGGCCTTCTCTTTGGGTATTCGGTCATTCGCCTCTATGGGCGTTGGATCGCTGCCGATTCAGCTGGGCTGACGACAAGCTGGGGCAAGAAGGTAGCGTTTGGCGACATCACCAAGCTCAACAAGGAACGGTGGAAGACCAAGGGTATCGCGGTCGTGCATTACCGCCCGACGGGTGAAACGGGTGGTGAGCGCAAGCTGGTGCTCGATGACTGGAAGTACGACCGCGCCCAGACCACAGCCCTCGTGGAAGCCGTGGAGTCGCGACTGAAGCCCGAGCAGATCATTGCCGATCCTGCCGCTGCTGCCGCTGCCGCGAGTCCCAAGGCGGCCCCGGCTCCAGAATCCACTTAATGCAGGGAGTTGGGCGTCGAGGCACGCGTTGAGAGAACCAGCGAGTTGAGGCAAGCGGCCGCGGGTCACCGTAGTCTTAAAGCGGCTGAGTGGATTCGTGAAGATCGAGACCGCGATTGAACGCACGCATTTTTTGCGGGAGGTTCACTCCGCTTACAATTGTGCCATGACCACCATGACTCAGGACGTCAAGACCTACTGCACCGAACTGGCGGATCGCGCCGTGGCCGCCAGCCGGGCGCTGAACCGCGCTACGGGTGCTCAGCGGCGTGATGCGCTGCTGGCCATCGCTGAGCAGTTGCTGGATCAGGCTGCAACCATCAAAGAGGCCAACGCTCGTGACCTCGCGGCCGGTCGTCAGGCAGGGCTCAGTGCTGCGATGCTTGATCGGCTCAAGCTCGATGATGCCGGCATCGCCAAGATCGCCCAATCCGTGCGTCAAATCGCCGATCAAACCGATCCGGTGGGTCAGGTCATCGAGGGGTACATTCGGCCCAACGGTCTGTCGATCCGCAAGGTGCGTGTGCCCATCGGCGTGGTGCTCATCATCTTCGAGAGCCGCCCCAACGTCACCAGCGATGCCGCGGCGCTGTGCATCAAGAGCGGCAATGCTGCGATCCTGCGCGGGGGCAAAGAGGCGCTGCATTCCAACGCCGCCATTGCCGCCTGCGTGCGTAGCGGGCTCGATGAGGCGGGGCTGCCCAGCGATGCGGTTCAACTCGTGGAGACCACCGACCGTGCCGCGGTCAGCGAGTTACTCAAACTCGAGGGCAAGATCGACCTGGCGATCCCGCGTGGCGGCGAGTCGCTCATCCGCGCCGTCGTGGAACAGGCACGCATTCCCGTCATCAAGCATTACACCGGCAATTGCCACGTGTATGTCGATGTCGCTGCTGATCCCAAGATGGCGGTGGACATCTGCATCAACGCCAAGACGCAGCGGCCCGGCGTATGCAATGCGGCTGAGACGCTGCTGTTTCATCGACTGGTGGCCACGGATCCGATCTTCCAGGAGACGCTGCAGAAACTCGTGGATATGGGTGTGGAGGTGCGCGGCTGCGAACGAACCTGCGGGCTCTTCCATGCCGCCAAACCCGCCAACGACGTTGACTGGGCCACCGAGTACCTCGACCTGATCGTGGCCGTCAAGATCGTCGAGGAGATCGACGAGGCCATCGACCACATCAACCACTACGGATCCCGGCACACCGACGCGATCGTGACTCAGGACATCACTGCTGCGGAAATGTTTATCCAATGCGTGGACACCGCCAACGTGATGGTCAACGCATCGACGCGCTTCAGTGATGGCGGCGAGTACGGCCTGGGTGCGGAGATCGGCATCAGCACCGACAAGCTCCATGCCCGCGGGCCCATGGGTGCCGCCGACCTGACGACCTACAAGTGGATCGTCACGGGCAACGGCCAGGTGCGGAAGTGACGGCCGACACGCCGATTCAACTGGTGTGCCTCGACTTGGGCGGCGTGATGATCCGCATCTGTGGCGGGTGGGATGAAGCCTGCGGTTTGGCGGGTGTGACCCTTTCAGGCAAGGCGGCTGATGCAGCAATTTGGCCCGAGTTGGCGGATGTGGGCTGTGCCCATGAACGAGGGGAGATCGATGATGAAACCTTCGCCCAGCGGACCGGGCAACTCGTGGCGATGCCTGCGGCCGATGTTCTCGCGGTGTCGGACGCGTGGTTGAAGGGACCATATGTCGGCGCGGTGGAACTGGTGGCGGAGTTGGCCGCCATGCCGCGTGTCAAGACGGCCTGCCTCTCTAACACCAACCCGCGTCACTGGTCGCACATGATGCGCTGCGACAGTCCGAATCACCTGGCGCTGGAGCGACTGACATGGCGCTTCACGAGTTTCGAGTTGGGCGTCATGAAGCCGTCTGCGGAAATCTTTCGCCACGTCGAAGCGGCCACGGGTATCGCGCCCGAATCGATCCTGTTTTTCGATGACAGTCCGGCCAATATCGCAGCCGCCCGGGAGCGTCGCTGGCAGGCGCAGCGCATCGATCCGACGGGCGATCCCATCGCGCAGATACGGCAGCATCTGGGCTCGATGGGCATCTTGCCGCACGATCGCGGATAAGCGATCCGCGCGTGAGGAACCCATCGCTCACCCCAGCTCATGTGAAGAATCTATCGCTCGCCACGCCCCATGACGCGGTCGAGAATGGCTTTCTCGGTGTCCATGCGCTGACGGAACGTGAAGCGATCCTGGATGGTGACGCGACCGGCTGCCGCCAGTTCATGGCGCCACGCGAGATTCTCCAACGCCTTGCCCATCGCGGCCGCCAACGCCTCAGCATCGCCGATGGGGCACAGCAGCCCGTTGCGGCCATCCTCAATTAGCCGCGGCACACCCGCTACTCGCGTCGAGACCACCGGCACGCTCATCGACATGGCCTCCAGCACGACGTTGGGCAGACCCTCGCGCAGGCTTGAGAGCACAAACAAATCCAGCGCCTCGTAGAAGGCGATGGTGTCGTCGCAGAAGCCCAGCAGGCGCACGCGATCCTGAAGTTTTCGTGCTGCGATATGCCGCTCCAGGTCAGGCCGAGCATCGCCATCCCCCGCGATCCAAAGCTCGACATCGTGGCCCTGTCGCAACAGTTGGTCCGTGGCGGTGATGAGGTTGTCGAACGCCTTTTCAGGGCTCAAACGGCCCATGCCACCGATGACGAAGCGTCCCGGCGGTGTGCCGAGTTTGGCACGCAGCGACGCGGACTGCGCGGGTCCGCTGCGGGCGAAGCGCTGCTCGTCGATACCGTTAAACAGCAGCGTGAGGTTCTCTGGGCGCACGCCGATCTTCAACGCGTTCTCGTAGAGATCATCCGACACGGCGATGACGTGCTGGTAGTAAGGCAGGCTCCAGCGGTCCACAGCGTAATACAGCGGGGTGCGAGATGTGTGCTTGACCCAGCCGTGCAACGTGGTGATGAGTTTCATCGACCAGAACGGGCGTAGCATCAGGCCCAGCATATTGGACTTGTAGTCGTGGCCATGCCAGACGGCGACCTTGTAGCGTTTGCAGATGTTAAGCATGCGGCGCAGCACGCCGCGGTCCAGCGGCCCACGGTCGGGCACACCGATGAGCGGGCAACCCGCTGCGGTAGCGCGTTGGCGCAGGGATGCGAACCCCGGATCGCGTGGCGGATGCATGTACGCCGCCGCCAGCCAGTAACGTGTGTCAGCCAGGAACGGTGCCGAGTAGAAGATGGTCTTGTCGGGGCCACCGCCCGTATCTGTTACGACGCGCGTGTGCAGCACCACATCGTGGTCGGCTTTCGGGGCTGGCCACGCGCCATCATCGCGTTTGCGTCGTCGTCGCTCTTTCATGATCCGGGTCGGTCACTCTTCGGCGGGTCGATTCGTTGTGTGCCTAGCACCACCTGTTCGAACTCAATCGCCTTGCGGTCCCATGATTCATCCAGCAGCCGTCGTCGTGCCGCACGCTGGGATTCAGGCAGGCCCTGAGCGGTCCGCAGCCGAATGACTTCGACGAGTTGCTCGGCGCTATCGACCACATCGGCCGCATCACTCCATGCTTCCACAGCTGGCAATCGTCGCACCACCACGGGCTTGCCATGGGGCCAATCGGCAGCCAGATATTCCTTGAACTTCAGCGGCTGCATCGCACGGGTCACGGGCAGGTCCGCGTAGGGCATCACCAGCACATCCGCCCACGCCGCCAATGCCGGCAGATCATCAAACGCCACCGGCCCCGGTTTGATGATGCCCGTTCCGTCGCGTTCGCCTAGAAGGTCCACGAGTTGGTCATCCAACGCCTGTTGCGGACCGGCCAGCACCAGCGTGCCGCCATCCAATCCGCACAGCGCCCGGCACCAATTTGCATCAAGGCGTTTGTCCAGCAACCCCCAGAAAAGGTAGATCGGCCCAGTCAGCCCCTGACACCACAACGGCAACTTGGCTTGTCGGGACGCTTGCTGCGACGGTCGTGCCCAGTGCGCCAGGTCGATGCCGTGGGTCAGGAGTTGGGGCTCCTTCGCCCCCATCGCCGCCATGCGTTGCCGCAGTGGCTCCGACACCGCCACAACCGCATCGGCCTGGGCGACCTGTTCGTGCTCCATCTGCTGAAGGACCGTCGCATCCAGCCCGGGCCAAGCCGCGAGATCATCGACGCAATAGTAGACCCAGCGATCCACCGGGAACTGATTGCGCATGGTCAGCAAATCAGCCGTGATGGGCAGCGTGGTGATTCCGATGGTGCGTGGCTGGGGCCCTTCTGATCCATCCCCACCGTGCGCTAAAGTCTCCCGGAGCCAGGGTCCCAGAGCACGGATCATCGCCCCGGCATTGAAGCGACGTTGCCAGGCGCGACGAAACCCGGGAAACATCCGGGGGGTGATGACGGTGAGGTTGGCTGGCAGCGCCTCTCCCCGCTGCGGGGGCTGACTCCACTGCCGAAGCTTGCGCAGGATCTTGGCCAGGTCGTCGCGAGACAGCCTGGGGCTGCGGGTGCCGATGGTATTGA
Organism: Phycisphaeraceae bacterium; assembly: GCA_041736565.1. Taxonomy (GTDB): domain Bacteria; phylum Planctomycetota; class Phycisphaerae; order Phycisphaerales; family Phycisphaeraceae; genus JBBDMX01. Next base: position 6,741 of record JBGSTK010000085.1, read on the forward strand.
CCCAGGCCGTGGGATAGCGTGGTAACAGCCGCCCCACCAAGTGCTGGCAACTCGAGGGGTGGCGACCCCAATCGTCGGAAAAAACTACCAGTCGCGTAGTCCCATGCGCATCGCCCATGCCGCGATGTTACCCTGTATGGCCCGACTCGACCCGCCCCCCTTGCCCGCCCCCGCCCTCATCCTTGGATAGCAACATGCCCCATCGATTCCCATCGGCCACCAAAGTATCGCACCTGCTTCACGGCGGGGACTACAACCCCGAGCAATGGATCGATCATCCCGAGGTGTGGGACCAGGACATGCGTCTCATGAGGCTCGCCGGGGTCAACATTGTGAGCCTCGGCATCTTTTCCTGGGCCATGCTCGAGCCCGAGGAAGGCCGCTTCGAGTTTGGCTGGATGGACACCATTCTCGACAAACTGGCGGCCAACGGCATCGCGGCGAACCTGGCGACGCCCACCGGCGCCAAACCCAACTGGATGGCAGCCAAGTATGAGGAGGTTCGCCGCTGTGACGCCTCGGGCCAGCGCCAGCCGCAGCAGGGGCGTCACAACCACTGCTTCACCTCGCCCGTCTATCGCGAAAGAACCACCATCATCAACACCAAACTCGCCCAGCGCTACGGCAAGCACCCGGCCTTGGCGATGTGGCACATCTCTAACGAATACAACGGCGAGTGCCACTGCCCGCTGTGCAAGGCCGCGTTTCGCCAGTGGCTCCAACGGCGGTACCAATCGCTCGACGCCTTGAATCACGCCTGGTGGACCAGCTTCTGGAGCCACCACTATGCCGACTGGGCGCAGATCGACGCCATCGACGGCGGCGTGCACGGTCTGGTGCTCGATTGGAAACGCTTCGTGTCGGATCAGACCGCCGATTTCATGCGCCACGAGATTCAGCCACTCAAGAAGTTCACGCCCGATGTGCCCGTGACCACCAACTTCATGGGCATCTACCCGCCGCTCAACTACTGGAAGCTGGCGCCCCTGTGCGATGTGATTTCATGGGATGCCTATCCCGGCTGGCATAACGAGGAACTCGAGCAGACCGCCCAGACCACCGCCTTTGCCCACGACCTTAACCGCAGCTTCAAGCGCAAACCCTTTCTGCTCATGGAATCGACCCCCAGCCAAGTCAACTGGCAGGAGGTCTCGCCGCTCAAGCGCCCCGGCGTGCATCGTCTGGCAAGTCTGCAAGCCGTGGCGCACGGTGGCGATGCGGTGATGTATTTTCAGTGGCGCAAGAGCCGCGGCTCCTGCGAAAAGTTCCACGGCGCCGTGGTCGATCACGTCGGCCACGAGCACACCCGCGTCTTTGGCGACGTCGCCGCCTTGGGCAACACGCTGGCGCGCCTCGACGACGTAGTCGGCACTCCAACCAATGCTCAGGCCGCCATCATCTTCGACTGGGAGAACCGCTGGGCCATCGATGCCGAGGCTGGGCCCCGCCGCTCCCACAAGGACCACGACCTGACTTGCAGGGCGTGGTATGAGCCCCTCTGGCGGCAGGGCGTGGGCGTCGATGTTATCGATATGGACCAGGACCTGGCGCACTACAAGCTCGTCATCGCCCCCATGCTCTACATGCTCCGGCCCGGCGTCGCCCAGCGTCTCGAAGCCTTCGTCGCCAGCGGCGGAACGCTCATCACCACCTATTTCACCGGCCTGGTCGATGAGAGCGACCTGTGCTTCCTGGGCGGTTTCCCCGGCCCGCTGCGAAAACTCCTGGGCATCTGGCACGAGGAGACCGATGCCCTGCCCCAGCGCCTCACCCAGAGCATCGTCGCCAACGCCCATGGCGCCGAGCTTGGCCTCACCGGCTCGTATGAGGCCATGCACTTCGCCGACCTGATCCACGTCGAGTCCGATGCCTGCCGGGTGCTGGCGACCTACGGCGCCGACTTCTACGCAGGGCAGCCCGCCGTCACCCTCAATCGCGTGGGCAAGGGCCAGGCCATTCACGTCGCCGCCCGCAGTCAGCAGCGCCTCATTGACGACCTGGTCGGCGGTCTCATTGCGTCGTTGAAGTTGCTCACCGCACTGAAAACCGCCCCCCCGGTGGGCGTCAACGTCCAGCGCCGCGGCCAGGGCAAGGGCAGCCACCTGTTCCTGATGAACTTCACCCACCAGGCACAGCAAGTCACCCTCGACCCCGGAGCGCATACCAACGCCGAGGATCAAAGCACCGTGTCGGGCAGTGTCGAATTGCCCCCGTTTGGCTCGCTGGTCCTGCGGTCCTGATGAAATCGCCTACAATCCGTCAGCGCAGAAACCGCCAAAGACAGGAACTCGTTTATGGTTGCCGAGGTAGGAACATTTGAAGCCGAAGGCGTGCTGACCACGCAACTGCAGAAGGTCGTTAACTGGGCCCGACGCAGTTCACTGTGGCCCATGCCGTTTGCCACCGCCTGCTGCGGCATCGAGCTGATGGCCACCGCGTCATCGCGCTACGATATTGCGCGCTTCGGTGCCGAGGCCATGCGCTTCAGTCCCCGGCAGAGTGATTTGCTCATTGTCGCGGGTCGCGTGGCCGTGAAAACGCTGCCCGTGCTCCAACGCATCTACATGCAGATGACCGAGCCCAAATGGGTCATTTCCATGGGCGCCTGCGCTTCGACGGGCGGCGTGTTTGACACCTATGCCGTGGTACAGGGCATTGATCAGTTCATCCCGGTGGACGTCTATGTGCCCGGTTGCCCGCCTCGGCCCGAGACGCTTATCGAGGGCATCATGGCCATTCAGCGGATCGTGGACAAAGAAGGCCTCCCTCCGCGGGGCAAACGCCGGGCACTGCAAATCGCCCTGGAGCCCACGCACGTCGTGCGACCCCAGCCCGTGACAGTCGGTCAGAGCTGAGCTTCGCAATCGACGCCAAAGTCTTTGGGATTCAAGCACGGCGCTTAGGGTTCATGCCGGGCGTTATCGCCGTCGGCGGCCATGGTCAGCATCTCGCCGACCTGCTGGCGCGTCGTCTGCGTGACGTTCTTGCCTGCCAGCATTTCCGCCAGTTCATCGACTCGCGCCGCATCGGCCAACACCGTCACGGTCGTGCGCGTTTCTTTGTCACCGGCCTTGCCCACGACTTCCTTGGCGATACGGAAATGGCGGTCGGCAAAGGCGGCGATCTGGGGCAAGTGGGTGATGCAGAGAATCTGATGGTTGGTGGGAGGCTGCGCTGGGGTGGGCGTCACCGTTGCCGAGGTCTTCTTGGACTTGCCCCGGCCCTTCCCGCCAATCTTGACGCTGGCGTTGCCGTTGGCCTTGCCGCTGACCTGCGGCTCCTCGCTGATTCCCCCGCGCGACAGTTGACGAAGCTTCTGGCCGATGACGGTGCCCATGCGCCCGCCGATGTTGGCGTCGATCTCGTCGAAGACCAATACGCTGACGCGATCGCTCTGCGCCAGGATGGATTTCAGCGCCAGCATGATGCGCGACATTTCACCACCCGAGGCGATTCGTCGCAAAGGCCGCGCCGGTTGACCGGGGTTGGTTCGCACCATCATCTCGATACGGTCGGCACCACTCGGGCCGGTGTCGCCCAGCGACTTGGTTTGGCTTTCGCCCTGGAGGCCTGACGACTTCTCGTCGTCGGAAGGTTCGTGGTCGTCGGGCTCGTGATTGTCGAACGACACCTCGAACGCTGCCTCAGCCATGCCCAGTTCTTTCAACTGCGCCTCGACCCGTGGTCGCAACCGATCCGCTGCTTCCTTACGTTTGAGGGTCAACGTCCCGCCCACCTGCGCCAGTGTCTTTTCAAGCTCGCGCATCTGTTCTTCCATGCGCGACAGGTCCTGGTTCTGCCCCAGCAATTCATCGATGAGCTTGCCGATCTCGGCCCGGTACGCCAGCACGGTCGCCAGCGGATCATCGCCGGGGATCGCTGCATCCGCGTATTTCGACACCATGCGATTGAGGGTGTTTAGCCGGGCTTCGATTTCCGCAAGCTCGCCCGGATCGAGGTCGAGGCGCTCGACATGTCGGCTCAACTCGTACGACGTTTCCTGCAGGATCAACGTCGACGTTCGCACCTGTTCAGCGACATCCTTAAGCCCTGCATCAAGCTCTGCCAATTCGGAGAGCACATGCGTGATGGCGTGTAGCCGTTCCACCACCGCGCCCTCGGCTTCGTAGAGGGCCCCGTGGGCAGCCCCGGCCTCACGCTTGATACGCTGCACGTTGGTCAACAACAGGTGTCGGTTACGCAACTGATCAAACTCGCCAGCTTTCACATCCGCGGCATCGATCTCCCCAGCCTGGAACTCGTAAAGCTCCAACTGCTGTCGGCGGAGCGTGCGCGAATGAGTCAAATCGTTATGACGCTGCCGCAACTCACGCAGCGTGGCGTAGGCTTGCCCGTAGCTCTGCCGCAGGTCCATGGTCTGGCCGAAGGCATCGAGGATCAGAAGCTGATTCGAGGGCTTGAGCAGGTACTGGTGATCGTGCTGACCATGGACATCGACAAGCAGTTGAGCGACCTGTCGCAGCATCGCAGCGGTGGCGGGTTGGCCGTTGATCGTCGCGCTGCTGCGACCGGAGGCGAACACCTTGCGGGTGATGAGCAACTCTTCGCCCGACTGGTCCTGTTGGCTTAAGTCGGCGGCCTGGGCGATCTGCGCGATGAGCCAGGGATCATGGATTTCAAACACGCCGCTGACTCTGGCTTCGGTGGCGCCAGGTCGGATCATTTCCGCCAGCGGGCCCGAGCGCAGGCCCAGCAACACCTCCAGCGCGCCGAGGATCAGACTCTTACCAGCGCCGGTCTGGCCCGTGAAGCAGTTGAGGCCGCGGGTGAAGCCGATGGTCATGTCCTGGATGACCGCGAGGTTGGCAATATGCAGTTGGCGCAGCACGAGGCGAATTGTACTCTCCCGCGCCCGACGCATGGCATAGCTTCACGCTACGATGTTGGAGACTCGCCAGTGACGTCGCGCATGACTGAGATCGCCGACATCCTTGCACAGTGGCGCGACGAACCCCAGCCGCGGGTAAGTATCTTTCGCGCCGGGCCCAAACGCCGTCACGAGGCGCTGGCTGTGCTGCTCACCGGCCAGTCCACTGCCGCAGAGTCAGCCGTGGACGGGTTTCTCAACTTCGCCTCTCAAAATCAACTCGATCTTGACGACATCTGGGTGGCGCAATGCGAAGGGCGTTGGGTGGCTGCGACGTTGATGGTGCCCTGTGCCGGACGCACGGTCATGGTCTTCCTCTCGCCTCTAACGAAGCGTCAGAGCGTGCCCATCGTGGCTCAGTTGCTCCAGACCGCTAGCCAGTCCCTGCCTCCGGGTGAAACGACGATCATCCAGGCGTTGCTCGATCCCGGTCAGGATCTCGCAGCCCAGGCACTAGTGCAGGCTGGCTTCACCCGGTTGGCGGATCTGCTCTACCTCAACTGCGTGCTGCGCCAGCCGCCCCCGCCTCCCGTCTGGCCGGCGGAATTGACCATGACCACCTGGCACCAGGGGCCTACCGAACTCTTCGAGCAGACGATCGCCGAGAGCTACCACGAGACACGCGACTACCCCGGCCTGCTGGGGCTCCGCCAGATACCCGACATCATCCAAGGGCACATGAAGACCGGCCGCTTCAATCCCGACTGCTGGTTCGCCTGGCATCACGACGGGCGACCGGTGGGCGTGATGCTGCTCAACGACTTGCCTCAGCGCCACGCGATGGAGTTGGTGTATCTCGGCCTCGTGCCGGGCTGGCGTCGTCGCGGTCTGGGACGGCAGATGATGCATCACGGGTTGGACGTCACATGGAACCAAGGCACGCGCGCGATGGTTTGTGCCGTGGATCAGAGCAATACCCCCGCCGTCACGCTCTATCGCTCGCTGCAGTTCGTCGCCACGGGTCGCAAGGTGGCGTTCATTCGGGCTCGCGATTAGGCGTTGTGCGAAGAGATGAAGTGAGCGCAGAAGTTTGGAGCGATGAAGTGCGGAGAGAGGAAGCGTGGCAAGATTTCCACCGGCGCACAACGGCGTTTTCTTTTTGTGATAACGCAACTTGCGTTTATCGGCCAGTCGTTTTGACCCGCTTGAAAAGGGCTTATCCACACCTTCTGCCGAATGAGTTTCTCAGAGGTGGATAAGATTTTCTTTGCGATGGCAACTGTTGATTCTGCATGATGCTGCGTGATTCAAGTCGGCCAAGAAGAGAGATTGGGCATTGCGTGCTTGTTAGCGGCGCATTATCTTCTCGGACGTGGCAACGGAATGTCACCCTGTCCCGGCCATGACGCCGCGACGTGCCGAATCCGGGCACGCAACTCGTTAGAGGGAAGTCGGGACAGAGCGCCGGAAGGAACCATGTCCACCATTGATTGATACCGTGTTCCGCCACGGTTTCCAGGCCCCAATTTGATTCGCTCCGCAAGCCGCCTTGGGAGCATCAAGAACACGGGAGTGCTCGTGACAACGATCACCTCGCCCCAGACGCTCTGCGCTCGCATCGCCCAACGCCTCCAACACCGAGTTGGCCAAAAGCGATACGGCATGTGGTTTGACCGCTCGGCCCGCTTCGACTTCCGCAACGGGTCGCAGCAGCTTGATGTCGCGGTGCCCAATCGCTTCGTCGCCGAATGGATCGGAAAGCATTTTCACGACGACCTGCGCAGCGTGGCCCGCGAGGAAACGGGCGGCGACTGCGATCTGAACGTGTACGTTGACCCCCAGCCTTTTGCTGCGGCCGCCCGGCGCGGGACCGAGACCCAGGATGCCCCGTCCTCCACGGACCAGCGTCAAGCCCACGGTGGACCCCATGGCCTACGCTACCGCCGCGCCCGCGCCGCGGCGCCGCAGCCTAACCTCCGCTACCGCATTGACGATTTCGTCGTCGGTGCCAGCAATGAACTGGCGGTGGCGGCCGCCCATCGCCTTGTCGATGATGAGGCCGACCACAGCCACGGCAGCCCGCTGTTCATTCATGGCGGAGTGGGCCTGGGCAAGACCCACCTGCTCCAAGGCATCTGCCAGAAGATGCTCGACAACAACCCCGGCGCCAATGTCCTCTACACCACCGGCGAACAGTTCACCAACGAGTTTCTCACCGCGGTACGCAGTGGCAACATCGATGCCTTCCGCAAGCGCATCCGCGTTCTGGACCTGCTGGCGGTCGATGACATTCACTTCATCGCCAACAAGAACGCCACGCAGCAGGAGTTTCTTCACAGCTTCAACGCCATCGAACTCGTCGGTGCGCGCGTGGTGCTGGCCAGCGATGCCCACCCCAAGATGATCCAGCAGTTCTCCGAGGCTCTGGTGAGCCGCTGTGTCCGCGGATTGGTCGTTGAGATCAAGACTCCCGACCCGGAGATGCGGCGACGTCTCGTGAGTGTGCTGGCGCAGCGGCGGGGCATCACCCTGGCGGACTCGGCGGTGGAGACCATCGCGCAGCATTGCCGTGATTCCGTGCGAGAACTTGAAGGAACGCTCACCAAACTCAAAGCCATGGCGGCGATGGAGAGCCCTCGCCACGAGCAACACGCCGCCGGCGACGGGGTCATCGGACACACGGTGGTGGCCCGGCTCTTTGCTGCCCGGCAGACGGACGCAGCGGCCCGCCCCATTCGCATCGACACCATCCTTACTCTCGTCAGCGAACGCCTGGCGGTGTCCAAAGACCGCATCGTCCGCGGCAACCGCCAGAAGGACGCGGTGGTGGCACGCGGGCTGGTGGTGCATTTGGCGCGGACACTGACGCCCATGAGCTTCCCCGAAATCGCTGCAGCCCTTGGACGCCCAAGTCATTCCACTGTGGTCACCGCCTATCAGCGGGTCTGCAAGCAGATCGAAAGCCAGGCGGTAGTCACGCTTCCCGGGTTGGATTTGGGTACCACGCGACAGATGCCGGTGGCGCAACTACTTGACGACTTGACCCATGCTTTGGGCCGGGCCTAGCGCCGGCTCATCGCGGGCTTCGTGCATGCTCAGCGTGAGAGGTTTGTCTCGCTGATGCCGCGATGCCGGGCGCAGATGACGTAGTTCTCACCGAATACGGAGGTGCCCTGAGACTCGACGATCTGTCGGCCGCGTGCCTTGAGTTGATCGCACGCTGCTTGAAGGCCCGCCGCCAAGGCGCGATCTCTCACGCGGGGCAGATATTGTTCCCCCACCGCCAGTTGTCGGGCGATGATGCTCTGACCATAGTGAATTGGGAACACGCGTTGGGCGGTGATCTCGAAGGCATCCTGCTCCAGTTGCCGCAGCGTCCAGGCCAGTGGGTACTCGCGATAGCTGCGATGGCCCGAGAGCTTGATGCACGCATCCCGTAGGCGGGCCACCTCCAGCACGATCTGCCCCCATGGTGAATCCGTTGACTCGGGGTACGGCTCCATGCCCACGACGTAAAGCCGATCACCCACCAGCGGCTTGAGTCGGGCAAAAAGCATGGACTGAAAATACGGGGCAAAGCCTTCGATGGCGCCAAGCAGGTAGTCGGCGATGACGACGTCGAACCGCTCACCTTGAAGCAGTTGCGGGTCAGTCCAGTTGCCGGTGACGATGCGGTCGGATGAACGCATGACCGGCGTGACTTCGCGGGTGACACGCTGGGCCATCTTGGGGTCGCCGGTGACAGCGGTCCATCGCGTGGTGTTGAGTTGGGTGATCCATCGCAGCGAATGCGAGCCCGTGCCAGCATCGAGCACTGAGCCCCAGGCCTTGGAACCGTGTTGGGATTCGATGTAGGCGAAGATCGCATCGACCGATGCGGGATTGGTTGCGGCGAGGGAGGATTCAGCCATAGCTGGGCTCGGTCACCTGCTCGAGAACCGCGGCGATGACCCAGCGGGCGTCGATGCCTTCACCGGTTGCGGCGTAGTTGACCAGCACGCGATGGCGCAACACCGCCATGGCGGCACGGCGGACATGCCCGCAGTTGGGCGTGGGCTGTCCGCTCATGGCCGCCAGGGCCCGTGCCGCGGCAATCAGATACTGACCGGCACGCGGCCCGGCTCCCCACTCCACGTACTTCTTCGTCTCCGGCGTCGCCAATTCATCCCCCGGCCGAGTCGAACGCGCCAGCTTCACAGCGTACTCCACCACATGGCGACTCACCGGCATCTGCTCGATCATTGCCGCCGACTCCAGCAACGCCGCTCGCTCAAACACCGCATCGACCGCCTGACTGGCGATGCGCGGTGTCTCGGCGACGATCTGAATCTCCTGCTCCAACTCCGGATAGTCCATCCAAAGGCTGAACATAAAGCGGTCGAGTTGCGCCTCGGGCAACGCGTAGGTGCCTTCCTGCTCGATGGGATTCTGTGTTGCCACGACGATGAACGGCGGGTCAAGCGCCTGCGTGTGCCCGGCCACCGTCACCTGCCGCTCCGCCATCGCTTCGAGCAATGCCGCCTGCGTCTTGGGGGGCGTGCGGTTGATCTCATCAGCCAAAAGCAACTGAGTAAAAATCGGCCCGGGGACAAACCGCAGCGACCGTTGCCCCGTCTGCGGATCTTCCTGGATCAGCTCCGTGCCCAGAATGTCACTGGGCATCATGTCGGGCGTGAACTGCACGCGGCGGAAATTCAAATCCAGGGCCCGCGCCAGTGTCCGCACCAACAAGGTCTTGGCCAACCCCGGCACACCCACGATGAGCACATGGCCGTGGCAGAGCAGCGCGATGAGCAGGTCCTCCACCGCTTCATCCTGCCCGACGATCACGCGGCGAATCTCCCGGCGAAGCCGATCACATCGCTGCCCAATGGCATCGAAACGGGCGAGTTCATCGGATGAGGCCTGTGACATGCCCACAGCATACCCTCTCCGGCCAGCGCATACCGTCGCTACCTTCGCGGGGCAGGCAACGGCACCCCGCTCCTCAGACCGGCGGCAAATGATTAGAATCTGACCATGACCTTTCTGTCACCCTTAGCCGCCGTGGTTGCCGGGGCCATCGTCGTGCCACTGCTGGTGATGCTCTACTTCCTCAAGCTACGGCGCAGGCAGATGATCGTCAGTTCCACGCTGCTGTGGAAGCGTGCGATTCAGGACATGCAGGTCAACGCACCGTTTCAGAAGTTGCGGAAGAATCTGCTGCTCCTGCTACAGCTGCTGTTGCTGTTGGCGCTCCTGCTGGCGTTGGCGCGGCCGATGTTCAGTGCCGCAGCGCGCAGCGGCGAACGCCTGGTCGTCATCATTGATCACTCCGCGTCCATGAATGCCACCGACGCCAAACCGACGCGACTGGATGTCGCTAAGGCTTCCGCGCTGACGATGATTGACGAGTTTGAGGGTCAGGGCGGGGTGATGCTCGTGGCCTTCGCCCATCAGGCACGGGTGATGCAGCCGTTCACCACCGACAAGGCGCTGTTGCGGCAACGGTTGTCGGACATTGAGGCGACGGATCAATCCAGTCGCCTGGAGCCTGCGTTGCGGTTCATCGAGCGCTACGCCGCGGAAGCCGCAGCCGGGGGTGGCGATACTGCGGGAGGCGGGCTTAATGTCGAGGTCCTCTCCGATGGCCGCATCCACGACACCGGCAAACTCGCGTTGACGGGCGGGAAACTCACCTTCCGCCGCATCGGTACCGACCCACAGAACAACCCGACGGACAATATCGCCATCGTCTCCCTGGCGGCCCGCCGTGATTTCGCCAAGCCGCAGCGCGTGCAGGTGTTTGCCCGGCTGGCGAACTTCGGCCCCAACGTTGTGGACACCAACGTCACACTCGCCGTCGATGGCGTCGTGCGAAAAGTCACCGCCATCACCGTCCCGCCCGCGCCTCCCCTGGCCACCCAGCCTGATGGCGCCGTCGTCTATCCGCCGCCCGGCGAGCAATCCGTGCAGTTCGAGTTGACACTCACGGCCGCGGCACTCATCGGCGTGTCGCATGACTTCGGCGACGCCCTGAGCGCTGACAACGCCGCGGCCATCAACATCGCCCCGCCCCGCAAATTGCGCGTCCTGCTGGTCTCGGAGGGCAACGCATTCCTGCAGCGGGTCATCGAAAGCGTCGGCGTTGAAACGCTCGTGACGCTTAACGCCAAGCGATACGAGAATCTCGACCCCAAGAGTCTTCGCCGCGATCTGAGCGCCATCCGCAGCGAGGGCTACGACGTGATCGTCTTTGACGGCTACGCGCCGCCTGCCGAGGCCTTGCCGCCCGTCAACAGCTTGTACCTGGGCCAGGCTCCGCCCATCGCGGGTCTGGAGCGACGCCCCACACTCGAAAGCGATCCCAAGACGCAGGTCTTCCTGAGTTGGCAACGCGATGATCCACTTCTGCGTTACGTGGCACTGGACGATGTGCTGCTCGTCGAGCCGGGCCGGCTGGTGGTGCCCGAGGATGGCCGCGTGTTGGCGACCGCTCAAACCGGGCCTGTCATGGCGGAGGTCGTCCGCGACGGTGTGCGGCATGTGACAGCTTCGTTCAACGTCCTCAAAACAAACTGGCCCATGCAGGTGAGCTTCGCTGTGTTCATCAGCAACGCACTGGATGTCCTGTCGCTGCAGGGCCAAGGCGACGCGGGCGTTGCCTATGCCCCTGGTGATGTCGCGGTCATTCCGGTGGCAGCTGATGTTCAGGACCTCACGTATCAGGGCCCGGTCGAAATGGTCGCCACCGCCCAAGATGGTTTGGCGGTGCTGCCCATGTTCCAGCGCGCGGGTCTGTATCTCCAACAGGGTGGCAGCGGATCACCGCCTTGGAATCGCCTGCCCGTCAACCTCACCGACACCCTCGAAAGCGACCTTCGCCCTGCCAGCCAGTTGGCGGTGGGTTCCGTGCCTGTCGCTGCAGCGGGATCGGCAACGCTGGTGCGGCAGGAAGTCTGGCGATGGTTTATCTGGGCGGCTCTGGCACTGCTAATGATCGAATGGGTCATCTACACCCGCCGAATGTATCTCTGATTGGCCGGGTCGCCTGAGACCGATTTGGTCGATATACCCGAAAAGGTCATGGATTCATCCGCCTCGCGATGATAGGATCAGGGTGGGTTGGATCTCACTCTCACGAGAGGAACCGACATGCGATCGCCACTCATGCCCGTCGTGTTGCTGGCTTGGCTGCTGATGCTAGGTGCTTCCGCGATGGCGCAGGAAGCCGCTACTGCACCGGAAGCCGCGGCCGCAGCGGCTCCCGCGGCCGCTCCGGCTCAGGCGACGCCGGTCGTCGAGGTGGATCGTCGTGAGCCCGTCAAACGTCTGGGAGACATCATCGAGCCCGTCCTCATCGAAGGGGCTACGGCCCAGCGATCTTTTGAGTGGTGGTCGCAGGTGACGCGGATACCCCTGGTCATCGACTGGGAAGCCATGCGGACCGCCGGCGTCGATCCGGACACGCGTATCGACATCAATCTTCACCACATTCCCGCGGGCACCGTGCTGGCATTGCTCATCAAACGCATCAGCACCGAAGAGACGCCGGTGATGTACGAAGTGACGCCCTGGTATATCGAGGTGCTCACCAAGGCGCAGGCTGACAAACGCGTGGTCATGCGCACCTATGACATCCGCAGCCTGATGATGGAAATACCCAATTTCCGACCCGATGCGAACTTTGACCTCAACGAGGCTTTGAGCAACACCAACGAGACGGGCTCCGGATCAAATCGCAAGCTCTTTGGCGATAATCAGGCGACAGTGACGGTCGTACGCAAGACCGACAAGGAACGAGGCGAGGAGATTGCTGCCACCATCCGCGAGACTATCGAGCCTGATATCTGGGAAGAACTCAAGCCCGGTGCACCGGGGAGTATCCGCTACTTCCAGGGACGGTTGATCGTCCGGGCTCCGCTGTATGTGCATCGACAGATCGGCCTGCCCGATGTCAGCCCCAGTCAGCGTGGTGGGGCAACGAGTACCGATGCCGCCACAGCCCCCGGCCAAGGCGATGAGGGAAGGAGCGACCAAGGACGGATCCCTGCCAGTGCCGCAAAGGTGGACAAGCCCGGAAGCGGCAACCCCGTCGCCGCCAAACGTGGAGAATCAACTCCGGTCGCTGGCGTGCATGATTGATCCAAGAGTGATTCGCGACTGAGTGATGCGCAATTGGTTCGTGGTCGGCAAGGCGATCTTACGGTCATCTCAGCCGTTCTTAAGGGCGCTGGTCAGCGCTGAGACGACTTTCTTGGCGTCGCCAAAGAGCATGGCGGTCTTGGGGTCGTAATAGAGGTCGTTTTCGACGCCTGCAAAGCCCGTGTTCATGCTGCGCTTGATTACGAAGATGGTGCGGGCTTTGTCAACATCGAGGATCGGCATGCCGTAGATCGGGCTGTCCGTGGCGGTGCGGGCTGCGGGATTGGTCACGTCGTTGGCGCCGATGACCAGAGCCACATCCGTCTGCTCGAACTCGGCATTGCTCTGGTCAAGGTCCAGCAGGCTTTCGTAGGGCACGTTGGCCTCAGCCAGCAGCACGTTCATGTGCCCGGGCATGCGGCCAGCCACGGGGTGGATCGCGTACTTGACGTTGATGCCCCGGCGTTCGAGTTCATCAGCCAATTCTTTGACGCTGTGCTGAGCCTGCGCCACCGCCATGCCGTAGCCGGGCACGACCATGACCTGCCGTGCTGCGTCCAGGACGATGCCTGCATCTTCCATGGAGAACTCGCGCACCTGCCCGCCGGTCTTGCCGCTGCCCCCCCCGCCCGCGCTGCCACTCGCCCCACCCACGCCGCCGAAAAGGACGTTGAGCAGCGAGCGGTTCATGGCCTTGCACATGATGGAGGTCAGAATGATGCCGCTGGCGCCGACGAGCGCACCGGTGATGATCAGAGCGCTGTTGTTGAGAACAAAGCCCGCAAAGGCCGCGGCGATGCCCGAATAGCTGTTAAGCAGCGAGATGACCACGGGCATGTCAGCGCCGCCGATGCCGATGACCAGCAACACGCCCAGCACCAGTGACGCGATGGCGATGGGGACGATGAGCCAGCCCCATGTCGGCTCGAAGATGAGCGCGACCGACGCCGCCAGCGCGATGAGCACCAGCAGCGTGTTGATGATCTGCTGGCCCTTGAATTGGATGGGCCTGCCCGGGGTGATCTTGAGGCCCTGGAGTTTGCCGAAGGCGACGAGCGAGCCGGTGAAGGTGACGCCGCCGACCAGCACGGTCAACCCGATGGCGAGGAACTCGTAGCCGTGGCGTGCGATGGGCAACTCGGCGGGGGTGGATGCGATGAGGCCGCCCAGCGCCGCCAATCCACTCTGAGCGGTTTCGAGTTTGCCACGCCAGGTTTCGTAATCGCCCCACGCCACCAGCAGCGAGGCGATGCCGCCAAAGCCGTTGAGCAACGCCACCATCTGCGGCATGCCCGTCATGGGCGTCCGCACCGCCAGCAGCAGGCCGATGACCGAGCCGACGACCAGTGCCCCGGCAATCCAGGCCAGGCTCAGCATCTGGTTGCCCTGCACGAGGAAGAGCGTGGCGACGGCGGCAATGAGCATGCCCAGCGAACTGACGAGGTTGCCTCGCCGGGCGGTGGGCACGGACGTCATCCACATCAGGCCCAGGATGAACATCACAGCCGCCAGCACGTAGGCGTAATTGACAATCGTTTCAAGAGGCATGGGAAACTCGGGGGTGGTAGGTAACTCGGGGTGAGGCTCAGGTTGTTAACCGTCTTAGTCGATGCGGGCGAAGGTCAGCGTTTGGCGTCCTTGCCTTTGAACATGCGGAGCATGCGGTCGGTGACGACGTAGCCGCCCACGACGTTGATGGTGGCAAAGATGATCGCCACCGTGCCCAGGATGGTGCCGATGAGCTGCGCGTTGTTGCCCAGTGCATCGCGGGTCGAGTAGGCCGCCAGAATCGCGCCGACGATGGTGATGCCCGAGATCGCGTTGGAGCCCGACATCAGCGGCGTGTGCAGCGTCGAGGGCACCTTGGAGATGACCAGGAACCCGACGAAGATCGCCAGCACGAAAATAGTGATTGAAATCAGCAGCGGGTCCATGAGACGTTTCCTCAAAAAGTCGGGGGTGGGAAGCATTGACTGCGGCAACTGCGTCAATCGACGGAAAATCCCGGAAGTCGTCGCGGGTTACAGGCTCTTCTTAACCATCTCGTTAACCACTTCGCCGCCGTGGGTGATGGTCGCGCCTTTTTGCACTTCGTCAGCCATGTCGAGCTTGAGCTGAGCCGCGCTCCCGGCTGGGGCGCCCTTGGCGGGTGCGGCGATAATCTCTTTCAAGTAAGCCAGCATGTTGTTGGCGTAAACCTGGCTGGCGTTGACCGCCAGAAGGCTCGGCAGATTCAGCGTGCCATCAACAATCACGCCACGGTCGGTGGTGTAAACCTCGCCGGGCCTGGTCACTTCGCAGTTACCCCGACCCGCATCGACATCAGCCGCCAGATCGATGATCACACTTCCTCGGCTCATCCGCGCCACCACATCCGCGGGAATCAGCAACGGCGGCGCTTTGCCAAACAAGGCCGCGGTCGTGATCACCGCATCGGCACCGATCACATGCTTGGCCATGAGGTCGGCCTGTTGCTTGCGCTCGTCTTCGGTCTGCTCCTTGGCGTAACCGCCCGTGGCTTTGTCATCCTGCTTGGCGGTGGGCAACTCCACGAAACGAGCGCCCAGCGACTGCACCTGCTCCTTGGTGGCGGCACGCACATCGTAAGCCTCGACCACAGCGCCGAGTCGCTTGGCGGTGGCGATGGCCTGCAGACCCGCGACGCCCACGCCCACCACCAGCACCTTGGCCGGGGCGATCGTGCCCGCAGCGGTAATGAGCATCGGGAAGATCCGCGCACTGTGCGAGGCAGCCTGCAGCACCGCCTTATATCCGCCGAGGTTCGCCTGGCTTGAAAGCACATCCATCGGCTGCGCCCTGCTGATCCGCGGCACAAACTCCATCGACACCGCAGTCACCCCACCCGTGGCCAACGTCTGAATCAGCGATTTATTCTTGAGCGGTGCCAACATCCCCAGCAGCACCGCGCCCTGTTTGATCCGCTTGGCCTGATCCGCACTCGGCGGCGCGATGGTCACAATGACTTGGGCAGTGCCCCAGGCTGCGACTGCTTCATCGGAGCTCAACACCGTGGCACCGGCATCGCGGTAGGCGGCATCCTCATGGCCCGCGCCAAGACCCGTGCCGCTTTCAACCGACACCGCAGCGCCCAGCGCCACGAGCTTCTTGGCCACCGCGGGAATCATGGCGGTCCGCTTTTCAGCCGCCGAACCGAGATTAGGTACGAAAATCTGCATGGTTTTATCGCGCTTGTGACTGGGGTCTGAGCAAAGAGGAGTAACATACCCGGAATCCCCCGCAGTGTCATCTGCTTGCGCAGTTTCCCCGGCTGGGGGGCTGGGGGTCTGCCCATTTTCGGGGCGGGCTCTGATGCCGATGGTTTGAGCCCCGGAGGGGCGATACATTGATAGCTCGGCCCGTCAGGGCCGAGAACGCGAGCACCTCAACCCCACGCCGTTTTCCCTGTCCTGAGCCCCGGTGGGGCGGCACGTTGCTAACTCGGCCCGTCAGGGCCCAAAACCCTAGGTTGCGGGGCATCGTTTTCTGGGTCTCACGGCCCCAGCTACAGATGTGCCGGCCCTCCGGGCCTCAAGAGATAAGAAAAGAAGGGGGTTTTGGGGCGTCGCTTTCTCGGCCCTGACGGACCGAGCTACGGTTGTGCCGGGCCTCCGGCCCTAAAGCGGGGGAGCGCCAGAACCCGCCCCGAGAAACGGGCAAACCCTAACCCACCCTCGCCCCTCGCCCCCCTCGCCCCTCGCCCCCCCTCGCCCCCGTAATCCCACGACCAAAACCGCTAAAATCGCTGCGGAACTCCGTTAAGTCTCGAAAGAATAAGGATTTCCATACGGTCTCGACAGAAGACTCGCGCGCCAAGACAGAAGACTCGCGCGCCAAGACAGAAGACTCGCGCGCCAAGAAAGAAGACTCGCACGCCAGGAAAGAAGACTCGCGCGCCAGGAAAGATGACTCGCGCGCCAGGAAAGATGACTCGCACG
>JBGSTK010000113.1:0-10178 GCA_041736565.1 Phycisphaeraceae bacterium
CGACGATGCTGGCGATCCTCGGCGGGTTGGCGGGGTTGGGCATCATGGCCATCGTGGCGGCGAGCGATCACCGCATCTTCCGCGCTGATGAGGCGGTAGATGTCGATGCGTCGATGCCGTTGCTGGGTAGTGTTCCTGAGCTTCACCCGCAGCAGCCGCAAGAAGACGACCCCGAGTTGACGGCTCTGGCGATTCACGAAATCCGCGCGCTCTTACAGGTCGCGGCGCGCGGCGGGCAGGCCAAGGCGTTTGCCATCACCAGCCCTGCGCGGGGTGCGGGCAAGACCAGCCTCACCGTCGGGTTGGCGGCCTCGCTAGCCATGGCGCAGAGCCGCACGCTCCTAATCGATTGTGACCTGACCAATCGCACGCTTTCCGCTGATGATCCGCCGCCTCCGCGCGCTGCCGCCTCGCGCGGCGCCACGTCGCGCGGCGGCGCCTCTCGCGATGCCAAGGCAGCACCCACGATTCTCCGTGCCGAGGATGCGGATTCAGCATCGCCAGCGACACAGCAGCGGCTTGATGCGGTCATGTTGGAGATGGGTTATCTCGATGCGCATGAGGCTGCGCTGTTTACCGCCCAGGGCGTCGAGGACATCGGCTTGATTGGCTACATCGCAGGTGAGCCGCTGGATCGCTGCATGATTCGCACCAACGTGCCGGGGCTCAGTGTCCTTCCAGCGTTGGGTGCCAAGCGTCACCACATCGGTCGCATGTCATGTAGGCTCATCCGCCGACTCATTGACGAAGCCGCGCGGGATTTCGACATCATCCTCTTCGACACCGGGCCGATCCCCGGCAGTGTCGAGGCGCTGCTGGCGGCAAGCGAAGTCGATGGCGTGGTGATGGTCGTGCCGCGTGGCGAGACGCAAGAGCGCTTCGACCGTGCGATGTCGTTCCTCAAGCTCGTCGGCGCGCGGGTGCTGGGCACCGTCTTTAATAAGGCGACGATGGCGGACCTGAGCGTGGTGGCGCAGCATGGCGCCAACGCAACCCGTCGCCGCGACTCCGCATCGGGGCTGCATCAGCTTCCCGGGACTGTCGGTGGTGCTTCGCGTGGTGGGCAGCATCGCGGCTCAGGCATCCTCGCCGCAGCCGTGGAAGCCCAGGCCAGGCCCACCGGCCAGCGATCCACCACGGATGATCGCGGCAAGTTGGCCACCGAGCCATCCTCCGCCGACCTCAAACCCACCGACGCCTTTGGCGATATATCGCCGCCTTCGCGCGGGTGAGTTGCATCCGCTGAAGCCGCTTTGTGATCCGACACGCGACCGACCTGCGAGTCGGAAAGTTATGGCGTCGCTTGAAGCGCGGCAGCGATATCGTGCTTCAACTTCTCAACGTTGTAACTTGACGCGGCACGGATGCGAAGGAGTGGCAATCCCGCGGCGGCCAGTGCATCTTCTACGAAGCCATCGCGGGTCTGGCGATCGTCTTCGTCGTGCGAGGCGTCATCAAGCTCGACGGCCAGGCAAGGCTTGACCCCCTTAATGGAAGGTCAGTCGCCGCGAATCGTTGGTGTGCGGCGAGGTGCTCTTGCAGGAAGTGATGCTCCTGCAAAAGCGCGCGGCGAACAAATTCGCTCACCCACCGATCCTGCGAGGTTTACCGCGATGGCAAAGCCATTCGCGGGCACCGCCGAGTTAGAAAGGAGCGTGGAGAAAGGAGTGAGTAGACCGGAAGCCGAAGCGGAAAACCGTGCGCGATCGTTGCGCACCACCTTGAGGAGAAAGCGTTTAGCCGAGCGCGATCGCCGCGCGATTTTTTCGCGCATTTGTTTGCAGGCCTGGCCGCGGCGCGGGTATAGTTATCTCCGTGCGTTGGCAGGCGCCGCCGGGTCTGCGGGAAGGACTGTGTCCACTGCCACGGATTGCTGTCTCCACATTGTGTGGTGATCTTCTTTCAGCCCGACCAAGCAGACCACGGGCGCCTGGGAGCTTTGTCTCCCGCAACGAAAGGAGGTCATCATGACCAACCCTTCCCCCCTTGCGCCTCGTGCGCGGCTTCACACCGATCTGGACCAGCTCAAACGACAGGCCAAGGAACTGCACCGGCAGTTTCAGGCCGGGGATGCGGCGGCGCTCGTACGCGTTGCAGCGCACTATCGCGATGCCCGCGCGGCTTCGTTTCAGCTCAGCGATGCTCAACTCGTTCTGGCCCGAGAGCTTGGCCTGGAAAGCTGGCCAAAGGTTGTTGAGCAGGTCGAGCGCTGTCGAAGGCTCATCAAAGCCGCGCGAAAAGGTGACGAGCACGCGGTGGCCTCCGTGCTTGCCGAAGCTCCGGGTCTTCCCGCCACCGCTGAGATGAGTCAGACGCTGCGGCAGATGGCCAACTGGTCGGTCTGGCATCGGCAGCAATATCACCGACTCGCGGCCACGCTGGTGGAGCACGGGGCTGACTGCGATATCTGGAGTTCAGCGCGGGCAGGGCTTGCAGAGCATGTGGCAAAGCTGCTCGATGCCGATCCGTCGCTGCTGGAAGCACGCGATGAGGAAGGCCGCACGCCGTTGCAGCGGGCGGCGCTGGTGTATGGGTCGTATCCGGCCGCCGATCGTGTTGTTGATCTTCTGATCGCTCGCGGTGCGTGTGTCGACCTGCACACCGCGTGTACTTATGGCATGACCGACACCGTGAGGCGAGAGCTCGATCGCGATGCTTCGCAAGTGCATGTGCGTGTGCAGGGATCGCAGCCGCTCAACTGGGCCGTGCGACCGCGCACCGATTACAACCCGGCGCTTGCGGGTGAGGCGCTGGTCATCATCGGCCTGTTGCTCGATGCCGGGGCCGACATTCACGATGCCGACAGCAATGAATCCGGCATGACGCCTCTGCATCATTGCGCGGAGTGGGGCAACGACCCCGCGATGGCAGAGCTGCTGCTGGCACATGGCGCCGACCTGCACCGCACCGACGACAGCGGCTGGACCGCCTATATCTATGCACGCGACCGCAAGCGCAGGAAGATGGAGCAGTATCTTCTCAGCCGCGGCGCAGGAGCTGGCTTTGTCGAATATGCCAACCCCTTTGGCGAGCAGCGCGAGGTGATCTTCAAGGCGGCGCGTACGGGTGATGTCGAAAGTCTGCGGCGATTGCTGCGCGAGCAGCCCGGCATCGCGCAGGCGCGCGGAGAAGATGGCGATACCCCCCTGCACTGGGCTGCGCACAACGGTCATGCCGAGGCGGCGAAGCTATTGATCGAGGCCGGTGCGGATGTCAACGCAGTGGAGACCAACAAGTGGGGATTCTGGCCGCTGCATGGCGCTGCGGAGCATTATCTGGAGTTGGTGAAGCTGCTGGTGGAACACGGAGCCGATGTCAACGGCCGGACACCACGAACTGAGCAGACACCGCTGCATTACTGTGCTCGATGTGGCGACATGCCGGCGATTGCTGAGTATCTGATCGCTCACGGCGCGGATGTGGGTGCGGTGGACCATCGCGGCCGCACACCGCTCGACTGGGCCAGGCAGACCGGGCATGGGCGAGTTGCCGTGGTGCTGGAGCGGCATGTGGGCGGTGCGAGGGGCCGTTGATTGCGTGAGGCGGCCGGCGGGCGGGTGCGATTAATCCACCTCAAGTTTTGCTTGACTCCGCTCGTCGCCGCCTGTATGTTTTATATCAATGCGTTTCGAGGCGCATCCTGTCCGCGGGAAGGGTTCAACCCACTCCAGTGAATTTCCATAACATCACGAACCGTTTCCTGCGCACAGAATGAAATCGATGTGCTTGGACTGAATGCGATTGAACGCCGATTGCCTAGCGGGTGTGCCGCGCGGAATATACAGCAGGTCTGCCAAGCGAACCTTTGCGAAGATCAGATATTGACCTGCGACGGCGTTGTTCAGCACGCCGTAAAACGACACCTCGGCTCGACTGAAGAGATAGTCCCTGCGTAGGTAGGGTAGCGCGACTTTATCTGGTGCCCTGGACTGGGAAGGGCCGAACAGACGCAAAATCGCGAGGAGGCATCCTGAAGGTGATTCGTTTGCCATGTGGGTCCGCCTTCAGCGATGTAAAACCTCAGTCACCGGCCGCCCACGGAAGCAGGCTCCCAACCGGCGGAGTCGATTATCCATCGCGGGTGTTGCCGGTGCAATCGTGATTTGGCGACCAAGTTGGCTGGGAATCTGGTCGATGAGGGTCAATGGGCGCTAAAGTTAAGCGAGACCCCACGGCTTGATGCGTTTGCTGCGTCAACTTCGTTTGCCTTGGCGCGCCGGTCATGCACAGCCCGGCGAGGCTGACTTGCGCGCTTTGGTCGGCCGCCTCATCACCGGCGATGATGCTCGGCGGTTCGAGCGAAGCAACGCACAGTTCGTGCAGTCGGGCATGGCGGACTATCTTTTTGCGACCGATCCCGGGGCACTTCCGCCACGCACGATGTTTGGTCGTCTGCGGTGGGGCGGTCAGTTGATCTTTGCTTCGCCGGAGGCTCGCGCTGTTGAGGCTGCGTGTCGGACGTATCAGGAGCGTGATGAGTTTGTTGTCGAGAGTGGGCCCCAGGCTTTGGCGCTGCCGCGCTTCGAGAGTCTGCCGCGTTTGTTGCCACGCAAGCTTTACTACGGTGTGGTGCGCAAGGTGCATCTGGTGTGGGCGGATGAAGTCACGGACCGGCATTCGTACAGCGTGCGTTTGCAGCCTGATGCTGCGGCCCCTGAAGGTTGCGTGGTGGTCAAGCAGGTGCCCACGTACGACCACGTCGCGCATCGACTCATGCGGCGGTTTCCGGAGATCACGCCCGAGCGAGCGCGCAAGGGCGCACGCAAACTTGTCGACAAAGTGTTTCCGTTGTTCCTCACGCGCGAGGCAGCGTTCTTGAAACTCCTGCAGCGCGATTTGCCAGCCGGGCA
Organism: Phycisphaeraceae bacterium; assembly: GCA_041736565.1. GTDB lineage: Bacteria > Planctomycetota > Phycisphaerae > Phycisphaerales > Phycisphaeraceae > JBBDMX01. Next base: position 4,851 of record JBGSTK010000113.1, read on the forward strand.
TCGCAAGCGCGTGCCCACGGTGCTTCACGCGGAGTATGACGAGCGCGGCCTGGTGCAGAAGCTCCACCTCAACTGGCTTCGTCTTGGCGGGCAGCCGCTGCCATTGTTGGAGTTCGCACGCCAGAGCACGGAACTGCTGGACATGCTCCACGAAGGCGTCGGTGTCATTCACATGGACCTGCGGCTCGACAACATCGTCATCACCGACAACGGTGTGGGCTTCGTGGACTTCGGCTCCGCAGTGCGCGTCGGCGAGCGATTCGACCACAGCCCCATGCTCCAGACACTTTTCAGCGAGATGCTTTCGTCCTCGCAGATTCAGCGCGACCTGGGCAAGTTGCGTGACAGCGGGCGAGTCACGTCGAGTCTTTTTGTTAACGCGTATCAGAAGATCGACAAGGCGGTGGACTTGTTTTATCTGGTGCTGCAGATGACGCAGCCTCAGACGAATCCGGACCTGCGTGGGCTGGTGCAGAAGGATCCGCGGCGGGAGAACGACGATCTGGCGAGTCTGGCCAAGGCTGTGCTGCGGCCGACGGATCCGGAACATCCGCAGTACCGCAGTGCAAGCGATGTACTGGCGGCGATTGCGAGCATCCGTCAGGCGGCCCGCGTGGCTTGATGGCGGCACGCGCCAGCGTGAGACGTCAGTAGCCCTGCATCATCCGTGCCGTCAGTGCGGCTTTGATCGCAGCCATGTCGGGCGTGCGCTCTGCCATGATCTGACGCAGGCTCGTGACCTGGCGACCCACCAAGCCGCAGGGGACGATGGTGGCGAAGTGCGACATGTCGGTATCGACGTTGAGCGCCAGGCCGTGGAGCGAAATGTTGCGTCTGACGCGGACGCCCATGGCGCAGATTTTCCGCAGGCGCATGACTTGCGGCGCATCGGCTGGGCCGACATCGACCCACACGCCTGTGTGACTGGCTTCACGTTGGCCGATGACATCGAACCGCGCCAGCACATCGATGATGACCTCTTCAAGCCAGCGCATGTATCGGCCGACGTTCATGCCCATCTCGCTCAATCGCAGGATCGGGTAGGCCACGAGTTGCCCCGGGCCGTGGTAGGTGATGTCGCCCCCGCGATCGGTGGGGCAGACCTCGATGCCCATTTGTGAGAGCACATCCGCGCTTGCCAGCAGATGGCTCGTCGCGGATTGACGTTGGCTCACGGTGATGACCGGATTGTGCTCGACGAGGATTAGCGTGGGCGGGGTGAGGCCGTCGAGCACGCGCTGGTGGGTCTGGCGTTGAACCTCCAAAGCTGCCGCATAGCTCATGCGGCCGAGGTCCACGACCGCAAGCGGCAACGCCCCGGTCTTTGGGCGGACTTCGGCTCCCGGCGGCACATCGGACATGCTGATCTCCATGAACCGCTATCATACGCGTCCAAAGCGTGTGCCCTTTTTGAGCCCCGATTTCGAGCCAACAACGTGCCTGATATTCATCCTTCGAGCGTGATTGATCCCCGGGCAGTCCTGGCTGACGATGTGATCATCGGCCCCGGCTGCGTCATTGATGGACCAGCGGAAGTGGGGCCGGGCACGCGCCTCATCGGCCGCGTGTATCTCTCGGGTCGGGTGGTGATCGGTGCCAACAACGTGATCTATCCCAACGCCTGCCTGGGCTTTGCGCCGCAGCACCGCAAGATCGACCACGAGCTTGAAACAGCGGGCGTGCGCATCGGCGATGGCAACGTCCTGCGCGAAGGTGTCACTATCCACCGCGCCACGAGCCAGACGGAGCCGACGCGTGTGGGCGATGGCAACTACCTCATGTGCAACGCGCACATGGGGCACGATGCGGTCATCGGCAATGAGAACACGCTGGCCAACGGTGTGCTGTTGGCGGGGCATGTCACGCTGGACAACCACGTGACCATGGGCGGAAACGCGGCCATCCATCAGTTCTGTCGCATCGGTCGCATGACGATCCTCAGCGGCTTGATCGGTATTGCTCAGGATATTCCGCCGTTCTGCGCCAGCCACGCGTTTCGTTCGGTGGGCTCGCTGAATCTCGTGGGTCTTCGCCGCGCGGGTTTGCGTGAGCACATCAAGCCGTTGGAGAAGGCCTTTGACATTCTCTTTCGCCAGGGGCACAGCAACAGCGTGGCGGCGGAGCGCATTGAGGAGCAGGTGGGTGACGACCCGTTGTGTCGCGAGTTTGCGGAATTTATCCGAGGGACGAAGCGCGGCATCACGCCGTACTACGAGCATGTCGACAGTGCCGGGGACGCGGATTAATTTCGTCACCCGCCTCACGGCAGGCCGGGGATCAACACCTTTTCTGCGACGCCCTCCGCAGCCGCAAGCGACATCGCCAGTGGCAGCGGTGAATGCTTACGCACCTCAGCGGACATCCTCACAGGAAGGCGCGCCAGGCTTTTAAGCGGCGATGCACAGCCACCGGCGAACATCACCATCACGCATAGCAGCGATGCGACCACGACACGTCGGTGCCTCGTCAAGCGATTTCCAATCATCATCCGCCTCCCGATTCCAGCGTCCCGTCGAAGTGGGACATCCCTGATTCAAGGCACCGGACCCGATGCCATTGCACATCAGACGATTCGCAGGGCGTGCAGGCAAGAGTTTGGCGTGTTATCAGACGCGATATTTGTGCGATGGCAGGATGCGGCGGGCGCTTCCCGATAGAATCGCTGCATGTCCATTGTCGTGGCGGACAACCTGGCCAAGTCGTATCGCGTGGCGGACAAGGCCCCGGGCATGTTGGCGACCGTGGGGCATTTCATTCATCGGAAGTTCAAGACGATCGAGGCGGTCAAGGGCGTGAGTTTCACCATCGAGCCGGGCGAGGTGGTGGGGTTCCTCGGCCCCAACGGCGCGGGCAAGACGACGACGCTCAAGATGCTCACGGGCCTGATTCATCCATCGGGCGGGCGGTGTGAAGTGGCGGGGTTTGTGCCGTTTGCACGCAAGCCGGCGTTCCTGCGGCGCATCACATTGGTGATGGGCCAGAAGCAGCAGTTGCTCTGGGACCTGCCCGCGATGGACAGCCTGCGGCTCAATGCTGCGGTGTACGAAGTGCCCGCGGATGTGGCCAAGGAACGTCTGGGCGTGATGGCGGAAATGTTGGGGATGAGCAAGCTGTTGGAGCAGCCGGTGCGCAAGCTGTCACTGGGCGAGCGGATGAAGGCGGAGCTGATGGCGGCGCTGCTGCATCGCCCAGCGGTGCTCTTTCTCGATGAGCCAACGCTGGGACTGGATGTCAACGCCCAGAGTGCGGTGCGAAATTTCCTGCGCGAGTACAACCAGCAGCATGGCGGAACGTTGCTCCTCACGAGCCACTACATGGCGGACATCACCGCGTTGTGCCCGCGGGTGATCCTCATCCATCGCGGCGAACTGATGTACGACGGCAGCCTCGAAGGCATTCGTCAGCGCTTCGCACCGTATCGTGAAGTGAAGCTTGAATTGCGGCAGCCCGCTGCCGGCCGAGACTTTGCTTGTTACGGTGAAGTCGTGCTGGCGCAGGAGCGCGATGTGCGACTGATCGTTCACCGCGAGGTGCTTACGACCACGGTGCAGCGCTTGCTCGAAGAGTTGGAAATCGCGGACCTGTCGGTGACCGACCCGCCAATTGAGGATGTGATGGGGCGTATCTTCGAGGCGGGCACGACAGTGCCGAAGACAAGCTAAGCATGTTCCTGTTGGTATACTCAGGTCTCGTCGGCCGCCATACACGCTGGCAAACACCTTTTCCCAAGGGGACACACCGTGAAGCACTTTCGTCTCGACTTGGTATCTATCCTGGCGTTGCTTTTTCTTTTTATTGCGGGCTGTAGCGGGGAGGTAAGCATTCCGCCGACCCCCGAGGGCACGGTCGAGACTGTTACGCAAAGTCTTGCGAAGAATGAACCCCGCGCGGTTTGGGATGCCATGCCTGAGACTTGGCAGGCGGATGTGAAGCAGATCATTGCCGCGTATGCCGACGGGATCGAGGCGGAAGTCTACGATGGGGGCTGGGCATTGGTCGGGAAACTCGCCAATGTGATGGCCAACAAGAAGTCGCTGGCGATGAAGATGTTGAGCGATCCTGATGTGGCCCGCGGCATACCCGCCCAGGGGGTCGATGTGTCAGCCGCGTATGACGCGATGGTGACGCTGTTAAAGAATCTTTCAAGTAGCGACATCGCCACCCACAAGGGGCTTAAGAATCTCGATGTGGGTCGCTTTCTGGGCACGACCGGCAGCAAGGTGATGGCGAGTATTGACGACTTGATGGTGGCGCTGCCCGACGCAGCGCAATACCGTGATGGCAAGGCTGACATGGGTCGCGTGACGGTCAAGGTCATCAGCAGTGGCGAGGCCGCGGCCGAGCTTGAAATAACTGTCGGTGAACAGACCAAAGAAATCGCCATGACCAAGGTGCAGAACCGTTGGGTGCCTGCGGAAATGGCTGACGAGTGGGATGAAAACATTGCCCGAATCAAGGAAGGTTTGGAGAAAATGCCTCGCCCGATGCCAGGCGAAGAAAAGCAACACAGTCTCGCGTTGATCAGGAGTCTCGAAGAGGCGCTGAGTTCCATCGACAAGGCCGAGACCAAGGAACAATTCATGCTGGCGATGGCGGGCGCGGGGGCGAACATGCAATTGCAGGACTTGGCGAAGCTATCACACATGCCCGGACTACTTCGCCCGCGGCCTCGTGCAAGGGTGGTTGACGTTTACTTTTATGACTTGGGCACGGACCAACTCTTTGCCGCCCCGGCCACGGAGTTGCCCCCCATTGACGCCCCCAGCGGCGCTGGAAACGGGGTTCGCGTCTATGTCTACGGCTGCGGCGATTGCAGCGATGCCAACCGGTTTATCGCGTACCTCGAGAAGTATACGCCCCATGCCAAGGCGGCCCAAGAGAAGTTGATGAACGTGGGGCCCGATGCCGATCCCAACCTGGCGCTGGGGTACGACGACCTCATGATGGAAGGGGGCTTGCTGGTTCGCGCCGTCAAAGGGGGGCCGTGGGTGCCGATGTACAGCGACGAAGGAATGAAGATCGCCAGCGAGGTCTTGGACGAGGACAAGTGCAAAGGCACCCGGCTTGTGCCCTGCCTGCCCGGCCGAGACTTCTCCACTCCCAACTCGAAAGACAAGCATTAGAGCATTCCCAACCCATTCATAGCGCGTTAGGCAGTTGTTAGGTTTGCGCTTTTGCGCCGCATGCCTTACGCTGGTTTCATGCTCGTGATGAGCGTGAAAGGAGCCAAGGATGGCGACGGCTTATTCGCAGGATTTGCGTGATCGGGTGATGGCGGCGAGGGACCGAGGCATGAAGACCCGGCAAGTGGCCCAACTGTTCGACGTC
>JBGSTK010000117.1:0-64309 GCA_041736565.1 Phycisphaeraceae bacterium
GACGTCGAACAGTTGGGCCACTTGCCGGGTCTTCATGCCTCGGTCCCTCGCCGCCATCACCCGATCACGCAAATCCTGCGAATAAGCCGTCGCCATCCTTGGCTCCTTTCACGCTCATCACGAGCATGAAACCAGCGTAAGCCATGCGGCGCAAAAGCGCAAACCTAACAACTGCCTAACGCGCTATGAATGGGTTGGGAATGCTCTAGGCGACAATGCTTGACCTTAGTAACGATGTTCGCCCCACGGTTGGCCATGTGCGTAATGCCACGAGCAATGGGAAATTTGTTCAAAAGTGATCACCTGATTTGACATTCGCGGCAGTTTTAATAAAGTAATGGGCTCGCCGACACCGGCGAAGGATCGTGGGAGCGTAGCTCAATTGGTTAGAGCACCGGACTGTCGATCCGGAGGTTGCGGGTTCGAGCCCCGTCGCTCTCGTTACTCGGGCCTCTCCGCCCCGTCGCGTCAGTCTGCGACAGATCACGACTTGATGCCTTGTTTTCAGGGGTTTGCTTCACTTCTCGCACGCTTGATCCTGCGACATCCGACGACAGCTTGCGACCCTCCGCGACCAGAGAAAGGGAGCGCTTTTCGGGTTCGATTATTCCATCCGTCCCGGTCGCCTGGGCGACTTGTGGTGACGCATCGAACCGTGGCAGTTTGTCCATCGCGTCGGCTGTTTCCAGTAAGCCCGCGTCAGTGTACGTCTTGGCGGTCAAGCGTATATCGCTGTGACGCATAAGCTCCATCGCGACTCGAGGAGCAACGCCACCCCGTCCGAGGTTTGTCGCAAGCGTATGTCGCATCGCGTGAAGATCGACACGACGGCCCACGGCGTCAAATCGAGGGATGCCCACCCTCTTGAAGTCGGCCCGCACCGTCTCCCCCTTGGGTACTCGAAACACCGGCGCAGCGGGCGAGACATTGATGGGGCGGATTCGCCTTAACTCGGCCACCAGATCATCCCGAAGGAAGATCACGGCTGTCTTGCGGTTCTTGGTTGTCGAAGCCCGGGCATTGACGAACGGCTTGGGCGCGTCCAGGTGAATATCATCCCAGCGCATGGCTTTGAGTTCGCCCCGACGAAGCCCGGTCAGAATCGCCATGAGATACACCGGTCGCCGCGACTCGGAAACCCCAAGCAGCCGTCGCACTTCGTCATCGGTGAAAGCACGACGCTTGATCTTCTCTTGGCCCGCGGTCTGGACTTTTACAACGGCGCGGAGAGGGTTGGCAAGAATGCGGCCCTGTCGTTGCATCCAGTTGAGCAGTACCCCGGCGGCGTCCAGATAGTCGTTTGATGTCTTGGCGGCCATGTCGGGCTGTCCTATCCGCCAAGAAAGAAACGAGTCCGTTGTCACGTCCCTGGGCAGTGTCCATCCACATTCTTTGAGCAGCCTGGTGACGCGCACTTCGACGAGGCGATAGTAGGTCTTGGCCCGTCCCATCGCCTTGAGATCGGCCACGCAATTGGCCAGGTGATCGGCCAGCGGCCTCTGTGCCGCATCGCGCATCGCCTTGGGGGCAATGATGCCCGCCGCCTCTTGCTGGGCCTCCTTGACGATCTGCGCCAGGCGTTGTTCTGCGACTCGCTTTTCCGTCGTGTAAAGCGCCACATCGACCAGCTTGGCCATGCCCGGCAGCTTGTATCGCCCGCGGTAATTCTCGCGCGAAAGGGATCGCCCGTTGTGCTTGCGCTTGGGTTGGAATACGCGTTGAATCATCGGTTACGCTCCTGTTTGAGTTGTTCGATGTAGGTGCTGACGTCGGAATCGGGAAGTGCTGAACACGCGCCAACCTTAACCGGACGCGGCAACTTCCCGCTGGCAATAAGTCGTTCAACACCCCGACGGGAGATACCCAGCCGCTCGGCCACGTCTGCCAGGCGCAGGAGATGTTCACCTTGGGTGATCATTTTTCGCCCCCCTCGTTCTCTTGCAAGTCCATCAATTCGCGGCCATCGCGCACAGCCCACCGTTCCGAGTAGTCGAGGGTGAAATACAAGATCCCGGGCATGAGGGGCGTGCCATCGTCGTCAGTATCACGACCGAACCACAGACAGCCAGGTTCATCATGGGTGACGATTTCGTTGTGCTCGGTGACTTCAGCTTCACCCACATGGGCCACCCTCACCGCCCAGCGGGTAATGCCTTGGAGCAGTTGATTGATGCTGATATTGGACTTCTCGGCCAATTCTCGCACCTCGTGCGCTAGGTCATCGTCCAACCGAATCTCGATGCGCGTCCTACCTTCGTCGCGTTCCCTCTTGATTTTGCTCTTAGGTCTTCCCATAATCGGTGTCCTTTCCAGTGGTGTATCGGCGATGATACCGGAAGCAATACCGGAAGTCAAGCGGCGACCGGCGCGGCTTCATCGAGGGCCAGGGCCCGTCTTAGCTCGGCGATGATCCGATGCCAATCCACGATGGCGGTCAGGCCGTCATCATCGAACTGAATCCACCCGGGCGGTGGCCCACCGATGACACTCCAGAGAAAATCGCGCACGTGGTGCGCCACCTGTCGGGTAACGGCGAATCGCACGATCGTGATCGGCATGTTCTTGCGCCCAATGATGCCCCACATGCGGCCCACGCTTTCCCAACCGGGCGGCAGCTCGTCGATGACCTTGGCGGTGTACTTGGAGGCGTAGCTCATCACCCCGCGCCAACTGCGGATGTTCTCAATGCGTGTCCCAGCCCGCAGATGCTTTTCGTCACCAGATGCCACTACGTCGTACCACGACTGCGATAGCCAATCCTTGTCCATCCATGGCACGCCGAAGATGACCAGGTGGAAATGCGGCGCGCCGCGTTGTTGTGGCTCAAGCTTCCAGATGACGTATGCCTTGGGGTAGCGGCGCATGAGGCGCTTGCCCCAGGTGTCCAAGTCGCGCTTCCATCGTGAAGGATCATCCGGCCAGACTGACGGATACGTCAACGTGCCGAAAATCGGAATGTCCCTCTGCCTTTCGCGGTCGATAGAGGCGATCTTCCGCATGAGGCGGCGCCGTGATCCACGCGAGAAGCCGGACACTTCACCCCGTATGCCCCCACCCGGCGCCTTACCCAGCGCCTTGCGCCCCTTGACCGAAAGTAGCGTACCGCCCACGGAGACTTCAACTGCCCACTTATCCGTCGCTTTATTGCCACGCGGTGAAATATGTGTTGTGGACAAGCCCAAGGCCGACCCAAGGCGGTCGGGTCCGGACGCGGCGGGGCTGTCGCCCGCGCTCGCGGCCAGACCGACCCCACCCCGACTGTCGGGTATGCCATTGGCTTCGTAGTACTCCCGATAGGCCTCCTCAAGCGCCAACGATTGATCTGTGGTAAAATCCATGGTGTTACTCCGCCCGTGTCCTCCCGCCGGCAAAGCAAGAGGGACGCGGGCTTTTTCTTAGCTCGCTTGGCCTTTCCGTTTCGCCCTCGAGCGCTCAACATGCACGCGGCGATGCCCGTCCCCGCCACCAGGTGCGCCCGTTGCGCCGCTCTCGTGCTGCGCACCCCGATCTTTCGGTTCGGTGGAAGAGGTCACGCCCGGCCCGCTGGTGCCCGAGATGACCCCATCCGGTAACGACGCCCCCGTCCGCACAAAAGCCAACACGCCCGCACGTAGGGCGGCTGACAGCTTCGGCCAGGTATCAATCAACTGCTGCAACTGCGGGTCAGAGGTGACCGCCTGCAGAATCAGGGAGCGCTTTTCATCATCCAACCCCACTGGCGCTAGCGCTAAGGCCGAAAAGTTGCGGGTTCGAGCCCCGTCGCTCTCGTTTCTTGGCCTTTCTGCCGTCATCCTCGGGACATCCATCTCCAGGAACCGATCCATGTTTCATTTGCGCGTCGATGTCGTGAACACCATCTGCAGATGTGAACGCCTCATTTGTGGAAAGCTAAGGCTTGACTCTCCTGCAACGATTTTGTATCGTATCTGCCGGGTTGACTGGCCCTGTTGTTGCCAGCGACAACCCCGCGTCCTTGACGCCGCCGTTGGCCCTCGACCGGACCCCCCGATCGCCAGCGGCATTTTTTTTGCGCCGCTCATCGTAAGGTCATTTCGAGGCGTTCGACGCCAATCTATTGCATTGCCGCACAGACCGTCGTGATTACACACGCGGGAGCGCCTGGCGAAAGCCATTGGGGGGCGTTCCCGCGTTTTTCTTTTCTTCTTTGTCGCTTTCGTCCGCCGGTGACCAACGATCCCTTTAGCGGAACGGCGGCATCGATGGCACATGAGTCGTACCCCGGCGATGATTTATCCGATGTGCGGCGCTACCATCCTGTCCCCGCCCCTTTGTCCATGGGAGCCTCCGATGACGCGCGACCACGCCAGCCCCGACCATCGTTTCACCAACGCCTTAGTCGGGCAGACGAGCCCGTATCTGCTGCAACACGCCCACAATCCCGTTGATTGGCACCCCTGGGGAACCGACGCTTTCGAGCTGGCTCGCGCCGCAGGTAAGCCGATCTTTCTCTCGGTGGGCTATTCGACGTGCTATTGGTGTCACGTCATGGAGCGGCAGTGCTTCGAGAACGAAAAGATCGCTGCGTTGATGAACGAGCTGTTTGTCAATATCAAGGTGGACCGAGAAGAGCGGCCGGATGTGGACAGCATCTACATGATGGCGGTGCAGTTGATCAGCGGGCGGGGCGGCTGGCCCATGAGCGTGTTCCTCACGCCGCCCGGCAGCGATGGTGCTGACGATGGCGGGCTCAAGCCGTTCTATGCTGCGACCTACATCCCCCCCGAGCCCGCACATGGCCTTGCGGGCATGCCACAGGTGCTCGAAGGCTTGAGCAAGGCTTGGCACGACCGACGAGACGAAGTGCTCCAGCAGGCCCGCCAGGTGGCCTACGCGCTCAATGAGAACCTTGCCAACGCCGAGGTCCATGGCCCGCTATCGACGCAACTGGTCCAGCGAGCCGCCAGCCAACTGCTAAGCCAATATGATGCGACGCACGGCGGCTTCGGTGGCGCGCCCAAGTTCCCCCAGCCGGCTAAGCTCCAGTTCATCCTGGCGGCTATCGAGCAGAACCCCGGGAAGGGCTCGGAGTTGGCGGATGCCTTGAGCCACACGCTGCGGCAAATGGCGCTGGGCGGTATGTACGATCAGGTCGGCGGGGGCTTCCATCGCTACTCAACGGACGAGCGTTGGCTGGTGCCCCATTTCGAGAAGATGCTCTACGACAACGCGCAACTCGTCGAGACCTATCTCGCCGCCGCTGCGAGCCCAGCACTCCGATCGCGGGACAACTTGGCCCAAGGTGCATTGGCCAGTGACGTCGATCTGTTTTCTCGCGTCGCTGCGGAGACTTGCGATTACGTCTTGCGTGAGATGACCGATGCGACGGGTGCATTCTGGTCGGCCCAGGATGCCGAAGTGGATTCGCTGGAGGGCGACAACTATCTCTGGACTCGAGAGGAAGTCGAGGCAGTGTTGAAGTCGCAGGGGCAGCAGCGTGTCGATCTGGCGGCGCTGGCGGTGAGGTTGTACGGGTTGGATGCAGGTCCGAATTTTCGCGATCCGCACCACGCCGATGCCCAGCCGCGAAATGTGCTGCATCAACCCAAGGCATTGGCGGAGTTCGCTGGGGCAAATGGGCTGAGCGTCGAGCAAGCCGTTGATGTGCGTCGGCGAATCAACGCTGCACTCCTGGCGGTTCGCAATCAACGCAAGCAGCCGGGCACGGATGACAAAGTGCTGGTGAGTTGGAACGGCATGATGATCGCGGCGCTGGCCAACGCGGGTGAGCAGTTGGGCTCGCAGCGTTACGTCGAGGCTGCCGTCCGTGCCGCTGAGTACATCCTCACCTCAATGCGTGATGACGCCGGTGGTCTTCACCACGCCATGCGCCGCGGCGAGATCAACGCCAGCGTGCCGGCTCTTCTGGAGGATTATGCTTTTTTCATTCACGGCCTCATCGCGTTACATCGCGCGACCGATCAACGTCGCTGGCTCGACGACGCAGTGAGTTTACTGAAGCAGGCCACTGCGAAGTTTGGCATCGAAGGGGGTGGGTACTACGACACGCCGATGAACCAGAGCGACCTGCTGGTGCGCACGCGTTCGGTGCAGGAAGGCGCCATTCCAAGTTCCGGGAGTCAGATGGTTCACAATCTGTTGGACCTCGCCGAGCTGACAGGCCGCAGTGATTATCTTGACCGAGCCTTGGCCGACCTGGGCAGTGTCGGCGGGCTGTTGAGCCGGGGCGGCGCTTCCATGGCACATTGGCAGCACGCGTTGCTGCGGTTGATCGAGGCGGCACCGGACAAGGTGCCCCAATCAGCGCCTCAGGAACACACTGAAGGTGCTACCGGGCAGAGTCGGCGAAGGTCGTTGGCGGTGGCGGTGGAGCCTGATGTCGTGGACCTGACGCAGCCGCAATCAACCGTTCGCGTGTCGCTGCGAATTGACCCTGACTATCACGTAAACGCGCACGATGTGGCCAACGAGCACATGGTGGCGACGGAGTTGATCCTTGAGGACGGTCAGGGCTTCGAGCTATCGGTGAAGTATCCCGCGGGAACGTCGAAGAAATATCCCTTTGCCGATGAGCCGATTTTGGTTTACGAGAAGATCGTCGCGATGGACGCCACGATTCGGCGAATCGACGGGGCGGCGAAAGTTGAGGAGAATCCCAAGCTCGTGCTGCGATATCAGGTTTGCACTGATTCAAGTTGCCTCGAACCACGTCAGAGCGTTCTGCCGGTGACGTTCACGCGATCGTGACGGCGTCAGTGACAGCGTGGGTTGTTGGCGGTTTCAGCGATCTTCCCAAGGGGTGATGACCACATCCCACCCTTTTTCTTTGGGCTCAGATGTATCAATGAGTTTGGCGTTGATTTCCTCGTTGGTCTTGTGGTCGGTCAACGCGATGATTGACTCATTTTCAGAGTCCTCGTCATAGGTGCGAACGCGCACCGGCAACAGGCCCTTATTGCTGTACCAAAGGTCGACTTCGGTCACTTCGTTGCGCTGATCGCCGCGGGGAGTCAGGTGCAGGTGAACCGTGTCGGGCGGATCCATCTTCTCAGGTGCCACGAGCGTGACGTTGAAGCGTTGGAGCACGAGGTCCTTTTTCATGTTGACGGGCAGGACGAACGGCCCGCCGCCCAGCGCCAGGGGATTGGCGTCTTCGGGCTTGACGTCGGGGGGCACGATCTGGCGTTTGAAAAACTGCTTGGGTTCCTGGTCGGCGAGTTTCTCCACGAGCCAGACGCCGTCGAAGATATACCAGCGGTCCTGCTTGTCGATTCGCCGGTCCGCCAGTCGGCGGTCGAAGTGTGCGGCAAACCGTGCAGGCGGTCCGCTGACGAAATAGAGGGTGCCGAATCGACGCTGCTTGTCGCCTGTGAGGCCCTGGATGCGGTCGTAGACCAGCTTGGCCTGCAAGGTATTGAGGTCGGCTGATCGAGCCTCCAGCCGCTCAAGCAGGGCGACAGCTTCCGGCGACGCGGTGGGTTGGGGCTGGGCAGCCTCCGCGTCCTGTGGGGCCTCGACGGGCCGAGTTGGCTCAATGGCTGGGGAGGGTGCCTCAACTGCCGGGGCGGGCGACTCGGCAGCTGGTGGGGCCGATGGTTCGGCGTTGCAGGGAGTGGCCCCATAGGGCTGGACCCAGACCACCATGGCCAGCAACAACGTGCAAAAAAGAGGATTCATCGATGTCCTTGGCAGAGTGCGTACTCATTTATAGTACGCGACCGCCGTGACCGTCGTTCACCCCGCCCGGATCGCTCAATGCCGTCGGCGAACAGTGATGGCGTGTTGCACAGCGCTGGCCAGGGCGTCCAATTCGGGACCATCGGTTACTTCGGCAGCATGTGCAGCCGCGACCGGAGCTGGGGCGACGGCGGGACGTTGCGATGCCCGGCTGGGCTGAGGCGTGGGCACCGGCGCATTGGCGGCCGCTTCGAGCGTCTCCTCCAACTGCTGGGTGAGTTTGTCCATCTCACTCTGGCTGACCACGCCGCGTGCGACGAGGACTTGGGTCAGCAGCGCCAGTTGCAGCTCCAGGGCGGCGATGCGGCGATCCTGGGGGCTGTCAGCCGCGGCACCGGGCAGAGCCGCCATCCGCAGGATGTTGATGCCCCGCTGGTGGTGTTCGAGGCGGTGGTTAACGCGAAGGCGGTGAAAAAGGTCGGCTAAGTCAATGCGTTTGCTCATGATTGCTCCGGCACGATGATGGCGGCGACGGGATGGCGGCGAGGGGACCCCCTGCCGACCTTGCATGAGCATAGCCTGTGGGTGCCGCTGCGCCTAGAGTGGCAACGTCCTGGTGCCTTTTTTCTGCGGTGGGGCGGGTGGTGCGAGGGGGGCGGGGGAAGTCCAAAGACGAGTTTTGCCGGGATTCCTGAGAAGGAAAGTTTTTTATCTTGCCCCTTGACTTGCCCGGGGCGCTGTCGCAACAATAAAGCTGGACCAAGGGGCGCGGGATCACCGCGGGGCTGGGCATCAAAGGGGCGGGACCAGAATGGGGAGCGGCACTACAACCTGACAGTAGAAAAAACCGAGCGTCGGCGCCGAGGCGTCGACGTCTGTTACCGCAGTGACCGGGCGTTCCGGTCCAGGCCCGCGTCGTAAAGGGACAGCAACGACGCGGGCCGGTTTTTTTAATCGGCGCACGCCACGCCGTAGGTGTGCACACCGTCGCCGGTGGCTTGCCAACCTTCCCAGCAGACTTTTTGTCCAGGAAACAACTGTTTCCGACCAAGAAACAATTGTTTTAGACCAAGAAACAACTGTTTTAGACTAAGAAACAGTTGTTTTCGACCAAGAAACAATTGTTTACGCTCAAGAAACAACTGTTTCAGACTTGGAAAGCACACTTTCGTGGCGCAAGCGCATGCTTTACTGCCCGGCGTGCGTGCATGCTGTCCTGGCATGAGGGAAGGCTTTGGCTCTCCGGTATCGGACTCGCCGGGCATTGACACGAGCAGCGTCGTAGCGGCAGCCTACTTCGGCGCTTCAGGTGGCAGCTTCACACAGGCGACTTTGAGAATCCCCGGCCGCGCCTTGATGCGGTTGGCCAGGGACTCCGGCGGGGGGGCATCGACCTTGAGAACCATCAAAGCCGTGACCACGCCACCTACATCGCGGCGGCTGATGGCCATGTCGGCGATGTTCACCCCGGCTTCACCGAACTCCGTGCCGACAAGGCCGATCATGCCCGGCTTGTCCTGGTTCTGAATCAGCACCATGTGGCCTGCGGGGACCATGTCCATGCCGTAGTGGTTGATCTCGGTGATGCGCGGCCTCATGTCCTCGTACACATGGCCCACGATGCGACGGGTTTCGTCCCCGGCTGGCGTCTGGCTGTCCACCGCACCAGCGGGGCCTTTGATCTCGATGGCCAGTTCGGCACCGGCCACTGTCCCGCCCGTGGTTTTCTCGTCGCTGAGCACTGTGCGAATCTTGATGCCGCGCTGCTCGGCGATGTGGCGGACGTTGATCAGGTTGACGGGCAGGTCGAGGTTGCCTTTGAGCAGGCCCACCAGTGCCAGTCGTTCGATGGTTCCGGCTGCGGAGGCCAGTTCCTTGCCGGTGAGTTCGAAGGTGACGCTGGCAAGGCCGCGGGTGATCATGGGGCTGATGAGTGCCGCCATGCGTTGGGCCAGATCCACGAACCGGGTTTGCAGGGGCGTCAGATCGACGCGCAAGCCACCGGCGTTAACGGCCCCGCGAACACCTTCGCCACGCAGGTACTCGAGCAATTGTTCCGCGGCGGAGATGCTCACGGCCTGCTGTGCTTCGTGCGTGCTGGCGCCGAGGTGAGGCGTCACCAGCAGATTGGGGTGGGTGCGCAAGGCGCTGTCAGCAGCGGGGGGCTCATCGACAAAGACATCCAGCGCTGCGCCGCCGCATTGGCCGGAATTCAACGCCGCCAGCAACGCTGTTTCATCCACCACGCCGCCCCGGGCAGCATTGACCACCAACACGCCCTTGCGGCACTTGGGGAATGTCGTCGCCCCCAGCATGCCCTGGGTCTGCTCATTGAGCGGCACGTGGAAGGTCAAAATATCCGCCAGCGGAAGCAACTCTTCAAAGGAGGCGAACATGCGCACCTTGCCATCCATCTGGACGCCCGCATTGATAAACGGGTCGTAGGCCACCACGGTCATCCCAAATGCCAAAGCGCGTTCCGCCACTGTGCGACCGATGCGGCCGAAACCGACCACGCCCAGCGTCTTGCCCGAGAGTTGGCGGCCCATGAACTTGTTGCGATCCCAGCCACCGTTGGACATGGTTTTGTAGGCGGGCCCGATCTGACGGCATAGTGCCATGAGCAGGGCAAAGGCATGCTCAGCGGTGGAGATCGTCGAGGCCTCAGCGGAGTTCATCACCAGGATGCCCTGGGCGGTGGCGGCATCGAGGTCGATGTTGTCCACCCCGACACCGGCGCGGGCAATGGCGCGAAGCCGGCCCGGATTGGCCATCACTTCGGCGGTCACGCGGATGCCGCTGCGAACGATTATGCCATCGTAGTCCCCGGCTATCCCGGCCAACTCCGGCTCCTTGATGCCCGGCTTGCTGGTCAGCTCAACGTCGGCTTGAGCACTGATGTAATCGAGCCCCTCCTGGGCCAGTTTGTCGGGAACGAGAATGCGAAGCTTGTCTGACACGATGCACCTTTCAAAGGGTTGGGATCAAGTAGTGAAACACGAACGAAGCCACGAAACGGGGCCATTACGATAACGGATTAACGGCAGGCGGAAGACTGATGCTGACGGTCGATGTTGGCGGGAGTCTTATCGTCCCTGGGCGACGATCTCCATGGCCTGATGGGCGGCTGTAACCGTCTGTGCGATGCAGTTCACATCATGGGCGGTGCTGATAAACCACGCTTCGAACTGTGACGGCGGCATCACTACGCCGCGATCGAGCATGGCATTGAAGAACGTTGCGAAGGCGGCGGTGTCACAGGCAGCGGCCTGGGCGTAGTTGGTCACGGGGCTGCTGGTGAAAAACGGCGTGAGCATGGAACCAGCACGTTGGACCTGCAAGGCGACACCGGCGGCTTGGGCGGCTTCACGCAGGCCGGTGGCCAGTGCTGCGGCAGAAGCTTCGAGTTGCTGGTAGGGCGAGCCGTCCTTGAGCACTTCCAAGGTCGCCAGTCCAGCCGCCATGGCCAGGGGATTGCCGCTCAAGGTGCCAGCCTGATAGACCGGACCGTCGGGCGACACTTGCCGCATAAGGTCCTCGCGTCCACCGTAGGCGGCACAGGGCAGCCCACCGCCCAGGACCTTGCCCAGGCATGTGAGGTCGGGTTTGACGTTGTAGATGCTCTGGGCACCGCCGTAGGCCACGCGGAAGCCGGTCATGACCTCATCGAGAATCAGCAGAGCGCCATGCTCATCGCAGAGCTTTCGTAGCCCGGCGAGATAATTTTCGTGGGGCGGCACACAGCCCATGTTGCCCGCGATGGGCTCGACGATCATGGCTGCGATCTGCCCGGGATGTCCGCGGAATGCAGCCTCAACCCCCGCCAGATCGTTGAAGTCGACCACCATAGTGTCGGCGGCGGTGGTAGCGGTCACGCCTGGGGATGAAGGCTGACCCAGGGTCATTGCACCGCTGCCCGCTTCGACCAGCAGGCCATCGGCATGACCGTGATAGCAGCCTCGGCATTTGATGATGCGGTTGCGACCGGTGGCGGCCCGCGCCAAACGCAGAGCGCTCATGACCGCCTCGGTGCCGCTGTTGACAAAGCGAACGACTTCGATGGAGTTCACCGCATCGCGGACCATCATCGCCAGTTCGGTCTCAGCCTCGGTGGGCATGCCGAAACTGCTGCCCCGACGGGCGGCCTTGGTAATTGCCGCCGTGACGGTTTCAGCCGCGTGCCCCAGGATCATGGGCCCGTAGCTCATTACAAAGTCGACATAGTCATTGCCGTCGATGTCGGTGATCCGGCAGCCCTTGCCCTGCTTGATGACGATGGGCTGCCGGCCCACGGCTTTGTAGGCGCGGACGGGAGAGTTAACCCCGCCGGGCATGACCGCGCAAGCCCGCTCCACCGCCCGGCGTGATTTGGCGTAGCGATCCACAATTCGAGTCTTAACTGCCATAAGGCCGCCAGTGTAACATCCTCAGCCCCGGCGTTGACCGTGCTTGATCTTGTTCGCAGTGAGGCCCGTCCAGGCGGTTCTTTCAAGGGACCATGGGACCAGCCCATGCACATCGGCACCGCTTGCGATATATTGCTCCATGAATCGCTCGCATACTTTTAACCCATTGCCACGGAGTTCCCCATGTTTAAGCAGATGATCGCTCTGACCACGCTCGTTCTGGCCGCCACGTTGATCGGTTGCGCCCCCAAGTCCGGCTCCCTCGTCCTAGATGACCCGACACCCGTGGCCATTGAAAGCCGCCTGACCGGGGAGCAGTCGGGCATCATGGCCCCCACCGTCCAGGTCATCAATTCGACCAGTGAATTGCAGGCGTTGGGCAGCCCCGCACTGAGTGCCGCAAATATTGACTTCGCCAACAACTCGTTGATTGTGTTGGCGCTGGGCGAGCAGACGTCAGGCGGGTATTGGGCGAAGATCACTTCGGTGCAACGAATGGGCAACATCGTTGTGGTTCACGGCGTCGCCAACGCCCCGGCCGCCGACGCGGTGACCACCAGCGTGATGACCACGCCGTTCGATGCTGTAGTCGTCCCGGCACTGGGCCCGGTGACCTTGCAGACGGAGATCGCGTCGGTCACCGGAATGGCCGCCGAGTGATTGAATAACGCAAGCTGTGATTGCCACAAGGGCCTCCCATGCGGAGGCTCTTTTCTTTTCGCTTGCCGATGAGACCACGCAGAACCATACAGAGAACGGCGCGGCATCGGCTGTGACGCAAGCTACAATTCGCCCATGACCGACCGCCTCAACCAGCTCCGCAAACTCCACGAGCTTGATCCAGCCGACCCATTTTGCACCTACGGCATCGCGCTGGAGCATGCCAAAGCGCAGCGGAACGAGGAGGCTCTGACTTGGCTGGATAAGACCCTGGCTTTGGATGCGAGTTACTTCTACGCCTACTACCAGAAGGGCAGCATTCTCGCAGAGATGGGCCAACATGCGCAGGCTCAGGCGGTGCTCAAATATGGCATTGCCGAGGCACGCAAGGTCACCGGCGGCGAGGCGCGTCACGCCGCCGACGAAATGACGACGTTGCTGGACTCCATCGAATAATTGCCCGCAGCGTCGATGCTCACGGTTCGAGCAGGACCTTGATTACATCAGGCCGGGCAGCGGTGCGCAGGGCTTCGACGCCATCGGCGAGTTTCATGCGGCGACTGATGAGACTTACCACGTCAATTCGCTTGGCTGCCAGTGCGGCCAGCGCCTCGGGGAAGGGCCCGCAGCGGCTGCCGATGAGGTTGATTTCATGAATGACCAGCGGCGAAAGATCGATGGCCGGTGATTTCGCATCGGTGGCGACGGTGCTTTTGAGGACGATGGTCCCGCGAGGTCGCACCATCTTCATCGCCACAGCGAGACCCGAGGCGCGTCCGGTGCAATCCACAACGATGTCCTGATCCGCACGAAGACCAACCTCGTCGAGGGGCCGATGTTTGACCCCCCATTTCTCGCACAGTGCCATCTTGGCGGGATGCTTGCCCACCAGGCGCACGGTGGCGTTGAGTTGGCTCATCACCTGGGCGCAGAGCAGGCCGAGCCGACCATCGCCCAGGACTGTGATGAAGGGCCGTCCCTCGATGCGCAGTTGCCGCAGGATCTGATACGCCGCCGCCAGCGGCTCGGTGAAGACCGCGTGGTCATCGTCGATGCCCGGAGGCACGGGCAGCAGGTTCTGCACGGGTAGCGTGAAGTGCTGGGCGAAGCACCCGTCGCGGCCCTGAATGCCCAGCACCGTGCGTGATCGGCAATGCTCGCGCAAGCCGCTTTGACACATGTCGCACTTGCCGCAGACGCAGTTGATCGATCCCACGACGCGTTGACCTTCGAGCTTGCGTGCCCGTTTTGCTGCTGCGGAGGCACCGCTGACGTTGACCGCCTCGACAATGCCGACGAACTCGTGGCCCAGCACGCCCTTGAAGCCCATGTAGCCTTTGACGAGTTCCAAGTCCGTCGAGCAGATGCCCATGCGTAACGGGCGGATGAGCGCCTCGTCAGCCGTGGGTTGCGGTGGGGCCTGCGAAGGCGAGAGCTTGACCTGTTTGCCGTCAACGACCAATGCGTGCATGGGAACTCCTGAAGCGATCCAGCGCGATGGGGGGATTCCGGAATTGCGGGTCCCGGAACAAGGATTATCGGTCAGATCGATGCGCCCACTGTGTCAAAGGCGACTCGATTCTTGCCCTATAAGTGCCGATGAAAGCCCAGTATGGTCTCGCGGCGAAACCTTCTCATTCTCCTGACGCATGGCCTGCGTTCCGATGCGTTGGGCGATGGGCGGGCCTGGCCCCTGATGACACCCAACCTGCAGAAGGTCATCGCACGCAGCGCACGGCTGGTGGCGATCTCGGCATGCCCGGCTGACCCCGGCGGAATGACCTGCCTGCTCACTGGACTGCACGCCCGGCAGCACGGCCAGTTCGATGGCCCGATCCAATCCTTGCCCGACGGCAATTGGGTGCAGGGACTCGCGGACAACGGCTATCACACCGTCGGCGTCGGTTGCGTTTCATCACTCGCTGGTGACTTGGACCTTGCGACAGTGGTGGCTGATGTGGGCTCCGCAGATGTAGCCCGCTGCGCCTACCTTCGGGCGATGGCGGACAAAAACCAGCACGAAGCAATCCTCTCCCAGCGACGTCAACGCCGACGAAGCGGCCCGTTCGACCCTGAACGCACGCTGCTGCATCCCGATGACGACATTGATGGGTTCATCATCGCTCAGGCACGCATGCGACTCGAAGCCATGCCTACTGATCGGCCCTGGGCGCTGATTGTCGTGTTCAGCGGGCCGGGCAACGATCTGCCGCCGCCACTGATGTACGGCGATATCGCCAACCCTTCGGACTTGGAATCCGGGTTCGCCCTGGCGGACTTGCGCGACGTCGAATCGCTGGCGGAACTCGACTACCCGCTGGTGATGCTCCAGCGCCTCGAGCCCCGGCAGATCGGGCGAATCCGTGCCGACTATCTAGGACGCGTGAGCCTGCTGGACTTCGGCATCGGTCGCATGACTGCGGCGTTGGCCGGGCGGAGCGATGCGGATCGCACCTGGATGATCCTGGCGGGCGATCATGGCCAAGTGCTCGGCGAGCATGGTCTGGTGGGTCACCGCTCGTTCCTGTGCGGGGCCGTCGAAGTGCCCCTCGTCATCATGCCACCCACCGTCACTAAGCAGCGTCTTTTCGACACGACATCGGTCAGTACGGTGGATGTGGCGGCCACCATCGCGGCATTGGGCGGTTGCGATCCTCCGCCTGGTTCCCCCGGGCGTTCGTTGCTGCCCCTGTTGGGCGGTGAGCCCGTGACGTCAGGATCCGCAGGCTTGGCCGGGGGCGCGATCAGCGAGTTGGGTCGGCGGATCATGCTCGAAACCGAGCGTCACAAGGTCATCTTTGAAACCGACACGCACCGCGCCATCGGGCTCTACGACCTGCTGGATGATCCCGATGAACGTGACAATCTCGTCGCCAAACCACGGGGTCATGACATCCTCGACGCCTTGCGTTGGCGTTTGGCCAATGCGCTGATGCCGCTGCGTGCCATCCCTCCGGGTGCAGCGTTTACTGCGCGGGCCATCTGAAAAATTACTGGCGCATTCTGGCAAACCCACAACCTGAATCGACGCCCGGCCGACGGATTAATCCGTGGGGGCCATCACGTTCTTCTCACGCAGAAATGCGCCGATCTCTTCCCAGTAGGCAGTCATGTGGGCGTTGCCGGGGAAAAAATTGTGCGACATCGGGTAGGTGATGAGCCTGGCGTCCTTGGCGATGTCGCGCAGCCATTGCGAATGGGTCGAAGGAATCTGGATATCGTTCTCGCCATGAAAAAGCAGGATGGGGCCGTCGAACTCTGCGACGACGCGATGGGTGGCAAACGGGCTTTTCATCAGGAAGCCGGGGGCGTAGACGCGATGCGCCATGGCGGCACCGCTGTAGAAGGTCGATTCGAGGATCAGGGCTGCGGGCTTGCGGCGGGTCACAGCCTGAGTCGCCACCGCGCCGCCCAACGACCGCCCGTGATAAACCAATCGCCCGGCATCAACGAACGGTTGCTGCACCGCCAAATCGATGAAGTGCGCTGCATCGTCGACGAGCGCAGCCTGGCTCGGATGCCCTGCGGAGCGACCGTAGCCGCGATAGCCGACGATCAGCACGTTGACCCCCATGCGCTGGTACCCAGCGAGGATGAAATCCTGATCGTCGATGGTCTCGGCATTGCCGTGAAAGAAGACGACCAAGGGTGCCGGCTCTTGCTCAGTGGCTTGGGGTGAGGAAACGAGCCAGGCCTCGACGTGGCCTTGGTCGATGGGCCGCTGGAGAACCTCGGTCCGCTCGGGTAGCACCGGGTTGGGCACGACCCTGGCCATCCCGGCGGGAAACATCATCTTGCTCTGTTGAGTGTAGAGCAGCACCCACCAGATCAGTACCACGGCCACGATCACTTTCACCACAATTAGAATCATGCGTCGCGCCTTGGCGGAGCCCCGTGGCGTCGGTTTGAGTGCGGGGTCAAGCATGAGAGCATTTTAACCCAGGCACGCTGGGCCGGTCGGCTGTGGGTCGCCGCCATATTCATTGAGACCGTGCATCAATGTCCGCTGATGTCCGGGGGCCAAGGTTGATATAACGTGGTCATGGCTGACTTGGACCTCACCCTGTCGATGATTTTCGCCTTGGCGCTGCTTGGTTTGGCGGCGGGGGTGTTAGGCGGGATGCTGGGCGTGGGTGGGAGCGTCATCATGATCCCGGGCCTTACCGCCTTGTTGGGGCGACACCAGCATCTCTATCAGGCTGCCGCCATGATTGCGAATGTCGCTGTGGCTGTGCCCGCGACGTTGCGGCATCTGCAGCATCGCGCCATCGTGCCCGCCGTGCTGCGGTGGATGATTCCTCTGTCGCTCATCAGCGTGGTGCTGGGCGTCTATGCCAGCAATCTCTCGCTGTTTGCGGACCATGGCGGAGGCATTTGGCTGGGCCGACTGCTGGCCGTCTTTCTGGTTTACGTCATCGCGGTTAACATCGTTCGGCTTAACGGTGAGCGATCCAACCGCGAGGGGCGGTCGCTATGCATCACGCCCTTACGCAGCGGCGGCATCGGCGTGGTCATGGGCGGACTAGCTGGGCTGCTAGGCATCGGTGGCGGGGCGGTGGCGGTGCCGATGCAGCAGGTCGTCCTGCACCTGCCCCTGCGTGCGGCTATCGCCAACAGCTCAGCCGTCATGGTCATCAGCGCCAGCGTGGGTGCCATCTATAAGAACGCCACGCTTCATCACCATACATTCGAGTCCACGCCGGGCGTGCTTGTTCAATACAGTTGGACGACGAGCCTGACTCTCGCGGCTGTGCTCGCACCGACATGCTGGGTCGGCGGTTACCTGGGGGCCATCCTCACCCATCGCCTGCCGATAAGTCTCATGCGAATCTTCTTCATCATCCTGATGATCGCCGCGGCTTGGAAAATGGCTGCCTGGGGCCGGTGAAGCGTTGGCCGGTGCGATGTCTGGTGAAACCCGGTGAGGCGGTCGCGCATATGATTCTCCGCCATGACACGCTTTTTCAACAACGTCAAGACTGCGGTGCTATTGACCGCTCTAATGGTTCTGGTGATGCTCATCGGCGGGGCGGTGGGCGGCCGAAGCGGACTGATCATCGCATTTGCCTTGGGCGGCGTGATGAACTTCGTGGCCTTCTTCTTCTCGGACAAGTTGGCGTTGGCCTCGATGCGCGCCAAGCCAGCACACCCCGAGCAGGCGGCTGACCTCATCGGCATGGTTCAACGTCTTGCCGACAACGCGGGCCTGCCCATGCCGGGGGTTTACGTCTCGCCCCAGGAATCGCCCAATGCGTTTGCCACCGGCCGCAGTCCCCGCCGCGCTGCCGTCTGCGTCACCCACGGGGCTTTGAAACTGCTGTCGTACGAGGAACTCGAGGGCGTCATGGCGCACGAACTGGCCCACGTCAAGAACCGCGACACTCTCATTAGCACGGTCGCCGCGACCATTGCCGGTGCAATCTTTTTCGTCAGTCGCATGGCAATGCTCTTCGGCGGCGGGCGCGGCGGGCGTGAAAACCCGCTGGGGATCGTCGGCTTAATCTTGATGATCATTCTCGCGCCTGTGGCGGCGATGCTCATTCAGATGGCGATCAGTCGTAGCCGGGAGTTTGTCGCCGATGCCGATGGAGCAGCGATTGCCGGCACACCGCTGGGACTTATTGGTGCGTTGCGCAAACTCGAAAGCTATTCCAAGCGGATACCCATGGCGGACCAGACGCCTGCGACAAGCCACATGTTTATCGTGCAGCCGCTGTCGGCAGCCGGCGGCGGCCTGCGCTCACTCTTCTCCACCCACCCACCCACGGAAGTGCGCGTTGCCAAACTCATGGAACTGGCGCCACGTCAATAAACGCCGCAGCCCGCAATCCGTCTGCGGTGGCTGCTTGTTTGATGCGTCCAGCCATGCGGACTAGAATCCACACGTCGCCAGTCGGCGGCATGAAACCCCACCAGCCAACGCTCCAGCGAGCAAGGAACTCACTCATGGCAGGCAATAACGTTCTGGAACTGACCGATGCCAACTTCGAAGCCGAAGTCATCAATGCCGATACCCCGGTACTGGTGGACTTCTGGGCCGAGTGGTGCATGCCTTGCCGCATGTTGGCACCCACCATCGAGCAACTGGCCACCGAGTTCGACGGCAAGGCGAAAGTCGGCAAGGTCGACACCGACGCCAACCGCGAAGTCTCCCTCAAGTACGGCATCCAGGCCATCCCCACGGTGATCCTGTTCAACAAAGGCCAGATCGTTAAGAAGATTGTCGGCGTGCAGCCCAAGAAGGAATATGCCGGCGAGCTCGAAAAGGCCGCGGGTTGAAGCTTGAGCAGACCGAAGTGATCACAAATGAAATCATTGGGCCCCGTCGATCGCGGCGGGGCTTTTTGTGCGCCGCGAGTGGTGGCCGCATGACGGTGAGGCGCAACACGGCCAATCGCACGACGACGAATCGCAAATAGGGCGCAATCGGGCAACGGAGCCAAAGCCTGCCAGTCACTGAACTGTCGATGCGATGATTCAAGTAAACTGGTCGCACCCGGCCCGGAGCATCCTGCATGAGCATCGAATTTCGTAAAGCCACACTCGCCAACGGTCTGACCGTCATTGCGGAGGTCAACCCCGACGCTCACACAGCCGCCATCGGGTACTTCGTCAAGGCCGGGGCGCGCGATGAGGACCGCGTGGTCATGGGCGTCTCCCATTTTCTTGAACACATGATGTTCAAGGGCACCGCCCGTCGCACCGCTGATGATGTCAATCGCGAGTTTGACGAGATCGGTGCCAACTACAACGCGTTTACGTCCCACGAGATGACCGTCTTCTACGCCCATGTGCTGCCCGAATTCTTGCCCAGAGCTACGGACCTGTTGGGCGATATGCTTCGTCCCGCCCTGCGTGTTGAAGACTTTGAAATGGAGCGAAACGTCATCCTCGAAGAGATTGGCATGTACGATGATCGTCCGCAATGGCGGCTGCAGGACACCATGCTCGAGACTTACTTCCAGGAGCACCCGCTCGCATACCGCGTGCTGGGCACCAAGGAATCGATCCAGGCGCTCAAGGCTGATCAGATGCGCGGATACTTCGAGCAACGTTATGGTGCCAATAGCATCACGGTCGCTGCGGCTGGCAAGCTGGACTTCGAGGCCTTGGTGCGGGATATCGAGGCCATCACCGGCCAATGGCCCAAGGCGCCGCAGATTCGGCGATACGATGAGCCCAAGGTCATCTTCAATCAGCGATCGCTCGTCGATGCCAAACTCACACGCCACTATCTGGCCGCGATTTGTCCGGCACCCGCAGCCCAGGATGACCACCGTTACGCAGCCATGATCCTCACCGATGTGCTGGGCGATTCCGATGGCTCACGTCTCTACTGGGCACTGACTGAAACGGGCCTGGCGGATGAAGCGTCGTTCTCCTACGATCCGCAGGACCGCTTTGGCGGGTATATCGCCTTTGCATCCTGTGATCCGGAGCGATCCGAAGAGGTCGAAGCGAAGTTGCTGGCGGTTCTCGACGGTTACGCGGCGAGCATCGATGCCGATGAGGTCCAGCGGGCCAAGAATAAAATTGCCACCAATCTCACGCTCCATGGCGAGCGCCCGTCAGGCCGCATGACCAGTCTGGGCGGCACTTGGACGTACTTGGGCCAATATCTACCGTTGGCAGATGAACTCGAACGCATCATGGCCGTGACGCCTCAAGACGTCACCGATCTGCTGCAACAGTATCCGCTGAGCCAGCGTGCCATCGTTCGCTTAGGACCGAAGTAAAGCATGTTGCCGGACACGACGGCAGTACCCGTGGAATTGAATCATCCGCCTGAACCTTACCTTCTCATGACCCCCATCCCCGAAATTCTTCAGGATCTCCGCGACGGCAAGATGATCGTGCTCGTCGATGATGAGCAACGTGAAAACGAAGGCGATCTCGTCTGCGCCGCCGAGTTTGTCACGCCTCGGCTTATCACGTTCATGCTCCGCGAGGCCTGTGGGATGCTCTGCGTTCCGCTGGCGGGTGAAATCTGTGATCGGCTTGATCTGTCGCCGCAATCCGCGGTCAACACCACCCAGCGTGGCACCGCCTACACCATCAGCGTCGATGCCCATGAGCGCCATGGAATCACCACGGGTGTCAGTGCCGCCGACCGCGCTGCAACCATCCGCGTACTCTGCAACCCGGCCTCGCGCCCCTCTGACCTTGCTCGACCGGGACACGTCCAACCTCTGCGTGCCCGCGATGGCGGAACGCTCGTTCGTGCCGGTCAAACCGAAGGTTCAATCGACCTGTGTCGCATGGCAGGCCTGACGCCCGCAGCGGTCATCATCGAAATCATGAAACCCGATGGCACCATGGCGCGGTTGGCCGACCTCCAGGAGTTCTGCGCCCGACACGATGTTCGAATGTGCAGCGTGGCCGATGTCATTCACGCCCGGTTGGAGCAGGAGAAACTCATCGAACGGCTGGGCGAGACCGCCATCGAAACGGATGCCGGGACGTTTCGTATGATCGTCTTTGGCAGTCAGGTTGATCAACTCCCCCACGTGGCGCTGGTGCTGGGCGATATTGGCCGCGTCGATGCTCAGGGCCGAGTTGTGGAGTTGCCCGATCCAGTCTTGGTCCGCATGCACAGTCAGAATCTGCTGGGGGATGTGTTTGGGGATCACGCTCAACCCTCGGGACTGACGCTGCGTGAATCGATGCGGATGATCGCCGCCGAGGGTCGTGGCGCGGTGGTTTATCTGCGTCATGAAGGCATGGGCAGCGGCCTGCTCAAGACGTTGCAGACCGGGCGTCGCCGGGCGATCGACGATGACGAAGCCGTGCAGTTGGGTCGCTCGCAAGGTGCCCCGGGCCTTTCACCGCCGGTCGACAAACGAGACTACGGCATCGGCTCGCAGATTCTGCGCGACCTGGGCATCCACAAGCTTCGCCTGCTGACCAATCATCCCTTTCATCCCACAGCCTTGGAGGGCTTTGGACTCTCCATCAGCGAGTTCGTGCCCATCGCCGCCGTCGAGAAGTAATGGCGATTTGACCGTGAATGGTTGTCGAAGGACGGATCACGGATCGACTCGCAATTTTCGCCCGTCGAGCATTTCCCTTCGACTACTGCGTTGGCGGGGCGCTCTTTGCATCGCCATTGGACAGATCGTGTCGCGGATGGACGCCGACGTGGGTGCCCTCGGCGGTGATGTTGTCCTTCCCCGGCGTGGGATCGCCCACACCCGCCTCCACGGGCCGGGGGCCCATCCAACATCCCGTGTCGTAACATTGGCGGATGATCTGCACAGCCTCGGCGACGTCATCGGTGACCTTGAAGTAGTCGAGATCCATCGGGCCGATGGTGCCGTATTTGTCCCGCAAGGTGAAACGCATCCAGTCCACCAAGCCGTCCCAGAACTCGTGGCCGATGCAAACAATGGGGAAAGGGTCGATCTTGGCGGTCTGAATGAGCGTGAGGCTTTCGAAGAACTCGTCCATGGTGCCAAAGCCGCCGGGGAAGATGATGAAGCCCGAGGCGTACTTGACGAACATCACCTTGCGGACGAAGAAGTAGCGGAAAGTCAGCTCGATATTTTGATAGGGATTGGGCTTCTGCTCGTGGGGCAGGGTGATGTTGAGGCCGATGGATTTCCCCCCGGCTTCGAACGCGCCACGGTTGGCGGCCTCCATGATGCCCGGCCCGCCGCCCGTGATCACTGAGAGGTTATTTTCAACCAGCAGGCGGCCACATTCACGGGCGCTCTGATACCAGGGGTCGTCGGGGAGGGTACGGGCCGAGCCGAACACCGATACGGCCGGTGCCGCTTCCATCATGCCCTCAAACCCGTCCACAAATTCAGCAAGAATTCGAAATAACCTCCATGTCTCGTTGCCCATCATTTGGCTATCGCCTGCGCCCATAGTGTTATGTCCTTCGTTTTTTATAAGTAATTTAACTATAACTAATTAAAGGCTTTTTGTGGAGTCTGCATGGCGACGCCGTCGGCTATATCATCGGATGAAACGTTTTTTTCGTTCACAAACTTGACTTGCTTTCGACCCTAGCATGCCTATAATCTCACGCGTCCTGAAGAGGTAACTCGACAGGGCACTCAATCCAGCCCCCGGAAGGTCCCGCGTGCGACTTCGGTCGCCGCGGGGCTTTTTTTATCGCCATCCCCATTCCACTGTCGCCTTTTGGCTGCGACGTTGTCGCGTGTCGATTATCGTGTTGGGCTTACGGGTGGTTATCTTGGCGAGCTCGCGATCTTTTCAGTGGGCAGGTCCAGTCGAAACAACTCCGCGGCATTGCGCCACATGATTTGCTCATAACCCTCGTCAGTCAGGTCCAGTCCTTTCATGAAACGGATGTAGCTTTTCATGCCGCAGATGGGCCAATCGGTCCCGAAGAGGAAGAACCGCGGTTCGCCCGCATAGGTGATGCCCTCGGTCACCTGGTCGAGCATAAAACGCTCGAATTTGTCCTCGAAATCGCCCAGAACCAGGCCCGACACGTCGGTATAAACATTGGCATTCTTATAGACGACCTCCATGCAGTCACGGATCCAGGGATTGCCCAGGTGGCAGATCACCAATTTCAGATCAGGATAATCGACCGCCACATCATCGATGTTCAGGGGATGTGAATAACGCACTCTGCCCGTGGGGGTGTAGGTGTCGCCTGCGTGGATCATCACGGGCACGTCGTACTCCAGTGCCAGGTCATAGACCACCTTGAGGCGAGCGTCGTTGGGGTAGAACGGCTCATATCCGGGGTAGAGCTTGAGCCCCTTGACCAGACCTTCGGCCAGAAAATCCGAAATCTCGCGGAGGTCACGCTCCTTGTAGTGCAGGTAACTGATGCCCGCCACGACGTAAAGATTGTCAATATCGCGGGTGGCTTCGACGACTTTTCGGGTGGGGGGACGATGCTCGGTGACCTTGTAGGAGGTGAGCACCATGGCGATATCCACGCCGGCGTCAGCCATGTTGGTTTGCAGATCGTCGAGGCATTGTTCAATCGAGACGACGCGTTCCTCGTGATAATTGTTGAGATGGGTATGAACGTCGATGATCATTGATTGACTCCCAGGGATGACGTCGGCCGATGCGGCATCTGCTGCAGGGCGGCACAACAAGCAAGTGTAGGATACGCCTCTGGCCCCTCGCCATGCGCAATCGATCTCTGCCCGCCTTAAAGTGTGAGAATATCGCGAGATAATCTCGCTTTTCTCTTGTTTTTGGAGTGGCATTGTGGTACGTTCTTAGTGTGGGGGTCGGGTTCAGGCCCTTGGTGGAAACCTCTCCGGGATCGGGAGATGCGACTTGAAGTACTTGGCACGGATCACAGCGGCAACGATTGTCGCGTTGGTGGGTTTCGCAAACCTGTCGACTGCGGCGATTCTTTCGCAGTACACCATCCCGGACCTGAGTCACGCCCCAACGACTGAGGCGGCGGGGGTCATTGCCAGTGACCTGACCAACGGTGGAACCGGCACGTTCGGTGCTCTGGATCGCGATGGGAGCAATTCATCGAACCTCGCCACGTCCACTGGCATCACCCTGATTGGTTCGGCCGTATTTGCGCCGGGTACGCAATCGGAAGATGTGGTCCGCAAGGGATATCCGACGTCCTTCGCCTCGCCCGTGACGGCCAGCACACGTTATATCCAGTTCACGTTGACGCCCGATAGTGTTATGTCGCTGAGCAGCATCCACCTTGATGTGGGCAAAGGCGGCGCAAACAATCGTGGCTTTCGATTGGGCTACAGCATTGATGGATTTACCTCAGCCACGACATTGGGCGGGGCGGATTTTGCCTCGTCCTTAGCGGCTTGGGCATTTGGCAATTTTACCTTTGATCTCAGTGGAATCAGCGAACTTCAAAATACGAGCAACACCGTCATCTTCCGCCTCTACGGGCGGGTGGACAACGACAACAATCAGATGGGCTTTGACAACATCACGATCAACGGCGTGATTCCCGAGCCGATGTCGCTGGCGTTATTGGCTACGGGTTGCTTGATGATGCTGCCTCGCTCTCGGCGTCAAAGATCACTACACCGTTGAGTTTGGCGTCGTTGGCGGCCATCACCACGGTCACAGCCACGGCCACCACAACCACCGCGTTTTTCTCAGATTGCCCCGGGTATCGGTGCGCCTTCGCCGGTGTAGCGCAGGACCAACTCAGCGAAATGGCTGCCGCGCTGCTCGTAGTTCTCAAACTGGTCGAAGGATGCGCAGGCCGGGGATAGCAACACCACCTCGCCGCGGCGATGATGGGCTGTGATGCTGACCATCGCGGATTCGAGTGTTCCACAACGGTAGATGGGGGCGGTGCCTTGCGCCGTCTCGCAGGCTGCGACGATCGCGTCGCCCATCAGGCCGATGGTGTAGATGCCCGCAGCGTGAGTCCGCGCCAGCTTTGCCAAGTCGGAAAAGTCGCTGCCCTTGTCGGAACCACCGAGAATGATGTGGGCGATACCTGCGTCAAAGGCACGCAAGGCGAGCATGGCAGCCTCGGGCGTGGTGGCCTTGGAGTCGTTGTAGTAGCGCACCGCCGAATGCTCCGCCACCATTTGCAGCCGGTGCGGAAGCCCCGCGAAGTCAGCTAACGCCTCCCAACATTCGTAGGTGCCCAGGCCCAGTTCGCTACATACGTTGACCGCCAGCCACGCGTTGGTGGCGTTGTGATTCCCGGGCACCAGCAGCGGCACGACCGCGGCCGCGGGGGCTTCACGCATATGCGTGCCCAGCTTCGTCTTGGGCTCAAAAACGTCACGCATGCCCGGCCCGAGCACAGCCGCATCCTCACTGTCCTGAAAGTCCAGCAGGCGCTGCTTGGCGCTGCGGTAGGCTTCCATCGACCCATGCCGATCCAGATGATTGGGGGCCAAATTCGTGATCACCGCAATGCCCGGCGACCAGCGATCCGGTGCCATGTCTTCGAGCATGAAGCTCGACAGTTCCAGCACGACCCAGTCATCGGGCGTCATGGCATCGACTTGAGGCAGCAGCGACCCGCCGAGGTTCCCCCCCACGTACACGCGAGGGCCTTGCGAAGCTTGCGGGGCCGTGGGAGCCTCGATGAGCTTCCGCAGAATGTGGCCGATCATGGCGGTGGTGGTGGATTTCCCCGCGCTGCCCGTGACGCCGATGACATTGCGGCGATTGGGCAAATGGGCGGTGAGAAGGCGGATTTCACTGGTAGTGGGCACACCCGCCTGTCGGGCAGCAGCGAGATACGGATTCCCACGTTGATCGACCGCAGGATTGACCACGATCAAGTCCGCAGTTGCGAAGTCTTCCAGACGATGCTCGCCGAGCCGCAGTTCGACAGCCGTATCGCCGAGTTGGGCAATGCTGCGCTGAAGCCTCTCGGCCGGGGCGGTATCCGTCACCAGCACCCGCGCACCCCGGGACGCCAGGAAGCGAGTGACACCCACGCCTCCGCCAAAGCGCCCCAGGCCCATGACGACGACACGACGATCTGCAAGATTCATGCGGTAGCTCAATGAAGGGCTGGGCTGCTCACGAACGCGGCGTGGGCATTACTTGGGAATATCCAGATTCACATCCTGCTTGACGGTGCTGCCCAGATGGAACGACACGATCTTGCGCCCGCGGGGGACCATGAAGTAAAGGTAGAGTTCATCGCCTTCATTGAGCTTGGCGATGGGCGTTTGGCGTGCCGACCTCAACGGCGTGTCGAGGTCAATGCTGATGTCCATGCTACCGTCGGGGTGCAGCACGACATAACCCAGGGGCAGGTGTTGTCCACTGGTCTGACTGTCCATGAGGAAGATCGGCTCAACCATGCGGGCCGCGGAGATGGCTCTACCGAAGATGGACTGTGCCTGCTGACGATCGACCTTGAGTCGCACGCTTGCGAGGTGGGGGGGCACCTGGATGTTTGAAACGCGGGTGGCATCGGTCATGGGAATACCTGGAATCCGCTTGACGTTTTCCGTTCCCGATACCACTTCTTTGTTCGTGATGCGAAGGTTGCCCCTGACGTTTTCGCTAAACGGCGTGGGCAGTTCCGGCGTCAGTGCCAGACCTTTGACTTCGACGGTGGTGTTGCCGTTTTGGGGCGGATTAACGGTGCCGGTGTTGGGTGGCGGGTCCACCGAGGTAAGCAGCGTCCCACCGGCTCTGCCCAGCATGGCCACCATCTCAGCCTCGCCGCGTTTGACCTCCGGCACAGCCAGCGGGAGGTTGCGAACCAATAGGAACGTGGGCGTCTCACCGTCGGGAACGACAAAGCCGAAGGCGAGGTTGGCGGGTGGATCCGTCACCCGCGCGAAGCTGGTGTTGTCGTTGAAGCCCACGAACTGGCGAGTGGAATCAACGACCTGCCTAACTCCCACGCCGATGGGTGCATGTACCACGGACTGGGTGCTGCCGCCCGTCGTTCGCCGGGTGATGAGTCGCACTTGGGTGGGCACGAGGTTGAGCGCCCCTTTGATATAAGTGCCGCGTCTGTCATCCTGCCACTTGGTGTCGATGATGATCAGTTGCCGGTTGCCCGTCACCCCCGCGGCATCGACGGCACGACTTTGAACCGCGCTGAGATTCAAGGACGCGGGACTGCTTGCCACGGCCTGAGTCACGGTGACCTCCGCGGGATGGGCTGCAACGGAGGTGTGCGGGTCGTACTGCTCGCGCAGGTGAAACAGCTCGCTTTGCAGCGCCAGGTCGCCGACGTTGTGTTCGATGGAGACGCCGTTGGCAGCGGGGAAACCCGGTGCCATGGAGCCGCCCGAGAGCATGGTAAAGGCGTTCGATGCGTGCTCGGTCACTGCTACCCAAAGCGCCCCGCTGTTCCGCTGGACTTTTCCCGTCTCGGTGACCGACAGTGGAATGTATCCCAAAATGGCATCGCTCAGCGGCAGGAACTGTACGCCGATGAGGACGAGTCCCGAGGTGAGAATGGCCGCCATGAGTCCAAAGAAACCGCCCACGACGCCGTTAATCCACTGGGCGAATTGCACGTTGCCTCGGATCAGGCGATCCATGCCCGCACGCAGGCCGATGAGCAGCAGAATGAACGGACCGACGAGCCCCACGCCCCAGGCATACTCAGGCATGCGGTGAATGAGGAATCCCAGAACCAACGGCTGCCAGAGCGCCAACGCCAACCCCCCTGCGATGATGGTGACCACCAGATGCAGCAGCGCGCTGAAAGCGCCCTGCACCATGCCCCAGTAATAGGTCATCAGAATCAGATAGGCGGCCAGAAGAATGTTGGCAATCATGGGTATGGTCTCGCCAGGGGAAATAAGCGGTCAGTCGAGCAAAACTATTCTATTGCAATCATTATAGATGAACTATCCCCGCCCATGAAACCTGGACTTCCCCACTTCTAGTGGGCTCGCCTGAATCGCCTTCGCGTCCTTCGCGTTCTTCGCAACTTCGCGGTAAAAATGAATGACTCAGGCCTCCGAGATACTTCGTTGAGCCCCGTTTCCGACGGATGTCCCCAGTTCGTTTTCAACGCGAAGGGGCGAAGGTCGCGAAGGACGCGAAGCAGGAAGATTACATGGACCGACTAATGCTCAATGAGCACAAAAGCGAAGCGGACTTCCCCACATCCAGTCGGCTTGCCTGGATCGCCTTCGCGCCCTTCGCGTGCTTCGTACCTTCGCGGTAAAAATCAATGACCCAGGCCTCCGAGGTACTTCGTTGAGCTCATGTCGGCGGTGGTCACGCATCGCTGGTGGTCCGGCTATGGCACGCAGAGCCTTTGGCACAGCCACCCGCGGCGCGGGTTATCGGCCAAGTCAACTGGCTGTTGGGTTGCACATACTGCCTGCGACGGGATGGTGTGGGGCACCGCATCCCCACGGGTTTGGCGCACGCACTGCCGTAGGTGTGCCCACCGTCCCAGCAGAGCTTTTGACCAAGAAACAACTCTTTCCTCCCAAGAAACAACTCTTTCCTCCCAAGAAACAACTCTTTCCTCCCAGGAAACAACTCTTTCCTCCCAAGAAACAACTCTTTCCTCCCAGGAAACAACTCTTTCCTCCCAGGAAACAACTCTTTCCTCCCAGGAAACAACTGTTTCCCACCAAGAAACAACTGTTTCCTGCCAAGAAACAACTGTTTCCCACTAAGAAACAATTGTTTCTGAACGCAAGCACATGCTTTCCTGGCGCGCACGCATGTGTTTCTGGCATGAACGAGGGCTTATCTGGTACCCGGGAGGACTTTTTTGGGTTATCCGGCCCCAACGGTGCGGGCGAGTGACTCAAACACGCATGTCCGTGACGCAAGCACGCGGCGAAGGGACTTGGCCGATAACCCGAGGGACTCATAACCGGAAAAGCTGAACCGGAAACGCAACTTCAGGTCAAGCCGAAGAAGCGGGTGGCGTTGGCGTCGGTGATCTGCTCGAACTCATCGAGGGCCATGCCGCGCTGCCGGGCCAGAAATGCGGCGACGTCGGCGGTGTAGCGTGGCTCGTTGATCTTGATCTTGCGGTGAGGTTCGGGCGTCAGGTAGGGGGCATCGGTCTCCACCATCAGCCGATCCATCGGCACACGCAGTGACGCTTGGGCCAGGGCTTGGCCGGATTTGAACGTCACCACGCCGGTGAAACTCACCATGGCACCAAAGTCGAGAATTGCGTCAAGTTCATCCGTCAGCCCCGTGAAGCAGTGGAAGACGAAACGCTCGCCCGGCAATCCGCTAGCGCGAAGCATGGCCAGGGTTTGAGTTGTGGCCTTGCGGTTGTGGATGATGATGGGCTTGTCGCACTCGCTGGCGATTTCCAGTTGCGCCGCCATCGCCGCCTGTTGAAGTTCCAACGGCGGGTCGGGGTAATGCAGGTCGAGGCCCAACTCGCCCAAGGCCACGACCCGCGGCTCGTGGAGCATGGCGCGGATCTTCGCCTTGACGTCGTCCAGATCGGGGCACTCAGCGGTATAGCCCGGGTGCAGCCCGACAGTGGCGAAAACCTGCGGGTAACGCTGGGCAATGGCGATGGCCTCGAGTGAATCAGCGGGTGATGTGCCCACGGTGATCATGCGGGTGATGCCGGAAGCGTGGGCGTTGGCGAGCACTTCCTCCACGCGATTCCGCAGGCCGTCGTAGGTCAAGTGGCAGTGGGTATCGATCATGGAGGCCATGATACGCAAGGAGCGGCTCACGCCGTGGTGGGCAATAGCGTTATACTCTGCAATTCGGCCCGGTTGTCGGCAAGCCGGGCGCCGCTTCCCCCCCCCAAATAGAGACCCTCCGCGTGATGACCCACCGCTCCCTATATCGCCTCGTGCTGCCGGTGCTGTTGCTGCCGGTGCTGCTGTTTTCGCCCAGCCTGGTTTGGGCTCAGGAAGCGGAGCCGGCGGCTAACGGCGTGGCTGAAGTGACTACCTCGGCCCCTGTCCCGACCCCGGCCCCAAGCCCTGTCGCTGATGCGCCCGTTCACGTTTATACCGTGGGCGAAGCGAAGAACGCTGCGCTGGCCACCTTGGGTTCAGATGACAAAACCACGGGCTTCAAGGCCCAAGTCCGCCTGACCTATTGGGGTGCTGGTGTCGCCAAGATCACCCTGGCTGACTACACCACGTCGGCCATGACCGATGATCCCTACGTGGTGCTGCATCCGCTGGAGCTCAAGACGGGCGGGGCGGTTTACCACATGGCGGCCCGCACGGTGACGATCAACGGCCAGCGCGTTGATCTCCAGGCGGTGCGTTGGAGTCTCGAGCCCGACAGCAGTGACAGACGCGCGGTTTATAGCGTCACGATCCTCGATGAGACGGGCCAGCCGGCTTTGCGGATCACTCGCACCTTCACGCTGGCCAAGGACAACTACAACCTCGAAACGCGACAGACCCTGACCAATCTGAGTTCTGAAAAGCTCACCCTCGTGTGGGAGCAGAATGCCCAGGGCGATGTCCCCAGTGATGACACGGCCTACATGGGCGACCGCCGGGAGTTCATCGCGGGCTATTACGACTTGGACTACGACGCGCAACGGCAGTTCATCTACACCAAGGGCACCACCCAGACCCGCATGGCAGTTCTTGACTCGTTTGCGCCCGACGCCAAGGCGCCCTGGTTGACAAGCGGATTGCCCCGACATGAGATCGTCTGGCTGGCGGCGGTGAATCGGTATTTCTCGCTGGCGGTGCATGCACCCGTCGCGGCCGCTACGCCCTCGACTTCCGCGGCCCCGTCAACTCCCGCCACCACTGCCACTGCGACCGCTCCCGCCACCACCGTGTCGACCACCCCGCTGGATCAGGCATTTTCCATCGTGGGCCTCCAGAGTCTGAACCAAGGCAGTGATCGTCTGGCGGTTCTCACGCTGGCGACGGCGCCTTTCGAACTGGCACCCGAGGAAAGCCGCGACATCGACCTTTCGCTCTTTGCTGGACCCCGTGACCCGGAACTGTTCGACAAGCTCCCCTACAGCGCCTTGGGTTTCGGCAACCTAGTGGTCTACAACCTCGGCGGGTTCTGCGCCTTCTGCACGTTCCAGTGGCTAGCCAACGGGCTGATGTATTTCCTCAAGGGCATCCACTTCGTCACTTGGGACTGGGGCATCTCCATCATCATCCTGGTCATTCTGGTTCGTGGGATTCTCCATCCCATCACTCGGCGGTCGCAGATCAATATGGCCAAGATGCAAAAAGGCATGGCCGCGCTGCAGCCCGAACTTGAGAAGCTCAAGAAAAAATACGGCAAGGATTCGCAGCAGCTTCAGGCTGAGACCATGAAGCTCTACCGCGAGAAGGGCGTCAACCCGCTCAACATGCTCGGCTGCCTGCCCATGTTCCTGCAGATGCCCATCTGGTTTGCGCTTTACGCCATGCTCTATTACGCCATCGAACTGCGGCATGAACCCGCGTTCTACGGCATCTTCCAGGCTGTCAGTGGAGGCAGTTGGAGTTTCCTAGCCGACCTCTCCAGTGCTGACCACTTCATCCGTTTCAGCGGTGATGGCTTCAAGCTGCCCCTGTACTTCATCAACCCGCAGATCGTCGGCATCAACATCATTCCGCTGCTCATGGCGGTGGTGTTTTACTATCAGCAAAAGATGATGGCGCCCACGACGCCCCCCGCCAACGAACAGGCGGCCCAACAGCAGAAGATGATGAAGTGGATGACCCTGCTCTTCCCCATCTTCCTCTACTCCGCACCGTCGGGTCTGACGCTTTACATCCTGGCATCAACCGGTGCTGGCATTTTGGACAGCTACCTCGTTCGTCGGCACATCAAGAAGGAGGAAGAAGCCGGCACCCTCTTCAAGCCCGTGCAGCGCAAGGAAGGCGGGTTGATGGACCGCATCACCAAAATGGTCGAGCAGCGTCAGGCGATGACGCAGGATTCGTCGCAGGGCAAGAAGCGCAAGCGGTGAGGGGAGAAGGCTTGAGGGTCAGCGTTTGCGCCCAAAGCTTGAGTTTCCGCGGTTCTTTTGCAGCTCGTCCGCGCACGTCGGCCTTGGACTTAAGCCCTTGTGCCCCATTCGTCGATTTGATCCTTCAGCGATATTACGTCGATCGGGCATTCGGGCCAGTCGTGAATCCAGCAAACGATGAGATCGCAATGCTCAGTGTTGTGACCGTGGTTCACAAAGTTCCGACTGCGAAACTCAAACTCGATTGCCACTTGCTTCCAACGCTTTCGGGCTGGATCGACCAACCTTTTGGCGACGCAATCGGGGAACGCGGCATGGACGGCTTCGACCTCGAAGCCAAGCCGCTTGCTGACGACGCCGAAAAGAAAGACAACACCCATTTCATTTATCGGCGCGCGGTGCAAGTCAGGGAAGTTCATCAGTGCTTCGCCGAAATAAGGTACCAGCGCATTGTCAGGGAGACGCCGCTGCACGGCCCTCTCGACGTGACGAGCCGAGATTTGCTTGCCTTCTGCCGTTTTTATCGCCTCTTGCCACGCCTCCAATCGCTGATCCTCGGGTAGCCGTTGAAGTGCGCGGACCTGGCCTTCGCTTTCCGGTAAGACTCCGGATGGCTCAAGAATCTGCTGCAAGCTCGATGTGCCAATTAGGCGGTACGCGTGTCCTCTCGTAAAGTTCCATCGCTTTTTACAGTATTTGTCGAACGTGGCGAATTCTCTTCGGTAAAGCTTAAGGTCACGGATAGTCGCAAGAGCGCGTCCGACAATCAGGAAGGTTGCCAACCCTTGCGCAATGTCGTTTTCACACTCGTTCAGCAACCGCGACTCTTCCAAGCTGAGATTCTTGCTGAGTGGAGGCATGGCAATAAGTCCCCGATTTTGATCGACTTACAAGATTACACGTGCGACTCTACCTCCGGCGACGGATGATTCATCTCTGCCGATTCGGTTTGCCAGTCGCCGAATTCTACTCAATTTTAACTTTGGGGGAACGACTCCATCACCGGCGGCATGGATCATTCGCCGCGGACTTTGCAGACGCGGAGCTTGCCGACTTTGAGAATCCTGGGCGAAGTCAGATCGACCGCGGCTGTGATGTCGTTGATCTTCTGGCCGTCGATACTCACGGCCCCCTGAGCGATGAGCCGCCTGGCTTCGCCTTTGCTGGCGGCAAAGCCCACCTGGGTCATCAACGCCACAATATCCATCGAGCCGCCTGCGACCATCTTCTCCTCCAAGTCGCTGGGCAACTGGCCCTGGCTGAATCGCCGACGAAACTCGTCGCTGGCATCATTGGCGGCCTGGCGACCATGAAACCCTTCGACAAGCACGCGACCCAATATTTCTTTGGCCTCACGCGGGTGCGTCTGGCTCGAATCCAGCAGGCTGGTGATGCGTTCCGATGGCAGTGACGTCAGCAGCGTGAAATAGTTGCTCATCAACGCGTCGGGAATACTCATCACCTTGCCGAACATCTCATCGGGCGCTTCGGTGATGGCGACGTAATTGCCCTTGCTCTTGCTCATCTTCTCAACGCCGTCAAGACCCACGAGAATCGGCAGAACCATCACCACTTGCTTTTCAAGGCCGTAGCGCCCCATCAGATCGCGACCGACGAGGTTGTTGAAAGTCTGATCGGTGCCGCCCAACTCCACATCAGCTTTGATGACGACCGAGTCATACCCTTGCATCAACGGATACATGAATTCGCTCAGCACGATCTCCTTGCCCTGACTCATGCGATTGGCGAAGTTCTCACGGTGGAGCATCTGCTGAACCGTGACCTGCCCGGTGAGCCGCAACACATCGGCGAAGGTGAGTTGCGACAGCCATTCGGAGTTATGTCGAACCTCGAGCTTCTCGGGACTCATGTCCAGAATGCGCCCCGCTTGCTGCAGGTAGGTTTCGGCGTTGGCGTTGATGGCATCTTCGCCCAGCACGGGACGGGTGGTATCGCGCCCAGTGGGGTCGCCGATGCGTGCGGTATAGTCACCGATAATCAGTACAGCCTTGTGGCCGAGGTCTTGGAACTGCCGAAGCTTTCGCAGCACTACGCTGTGGCCCAGATGTAAATCCGGCGCGGTAGGGTCCATGCCCAGTTTAATGCGGAGTTGGCGTCCGGTGGCGAGCTTTCGTGTTAGCTCCTCGGGACTGTAGAGTCCCTCCACGCCTCGACGTAGTTCGTTGGCTGCCTGGTTTGTATCGGCCATCATGGGCGTCATCATATCGTCGCGCGGTCAGGGGCGTAATGGGCATATGTGTTGCGGGGCGCTTGCATTGTGTGGCAAGAGTGCATACTATGAACCGGTCGTGATAGTGTTGGATCGATTAACAGCTTTTCAGGAGTATCGCATGCCTCGTCAATCAGCCGCCGCTAAACTATCGAAAATGCTCGACAAACTCATGGCCGAGCGCAAACAACATGTGCAGGTCATTGCCAAGCACCAAGGTGAGCTTGACAAGATCGACCAGTTGTTTTCCGGCTACGGCATTACCTTTGGTGACGCGGCGCCGGCTGCTACTCGCGGCAAGCCCGGTCGCAAGCCAGGCCCCAAGACGGCTTCCAAGGCCGGCAAGAGCAAGGGCCGCCGTGGACGCGGCAGCTACGCTAAGACGGCTGAGCAAACCGTGCTGGACTTCGTCAAGAAGGCCGGCAACCCGAGCACCAAGGACATCAACGACCACTGGGCAGCCCAGGGCCGCGGTGGGAAAGCCGACAACACTCTCACCCGCCTGACCTCTGAAGGTCAACTCAAGCGCGTCAAGAGCGCCGATGTGCGGGGCAGCCGCTACACCTTGGCCTGATCTGGCGCGAGAGTGAACTCCCAGGACGTGATTGCTTCTACAGACCCCGGCCCGTGCCGGGGTTTTTTGTTGCCAGACTCATTGCTTGATTCGTTATGGCGACGCCGACGCGGATTCCGCGATTGGCCGCGGCGTTGCATCCTCGGGATAGACCGCTATCTTGTTAGTGTCGTCGCCGCGCGCTGTATCTCAATTGACCTTTATCTGGAGCCCTCAGTATGGCTGGCAAGTCCCTCAACGTCGCTCTCATCGGTTCGAAGTTCATGGGCCGCGCTCACTCCAATGCCTGGCTGCAGGCTCCGCGATTTTTCCCGCTCGACCCCGCGCCGGTGATGCACACCGTTACGGCAAGAAACGAGAGTGAACTGCGCACGTTCGCTAAGCGATGGGGTTGGGCCAACGCCACGACGGACTGGAAGGCTGCGGTGCGCAATCCCGAGATTGATCTGGTGGACATCGTCGTA
This sequence comes from Phycisphaeraceae bacterium, assembly GCA_041736565.1. Taxonomy (GTDB): domain Bacteria; phylum Planctomycetota; class Phycisphaerae; order Phycisphaerales; family Phycisphaeraceae; genus JBBDMX01. The sequence continues at coordinate 35,306 of JBGSTK010000117.1, forward strand.
CCCAACCACATGCATCGTGAGATGGCGTTGGAGGCTTTGGAGGCGGGCAAGCACGTGGCCTGTGAAAAGCCGTTGGCTGCGACACTTGACGATGCCCGACTCATGGCGCAGGCTGCAAAAAAGGCTCGAAAGCAGCATACGTTCGTCTGGTACAACTACAGCCGATGCCCGGCAGTGGCGTTGGCGCGACAGATCGTCGAGTCGGGCAAACTCGGCCGCATCTTCCATGTCCGCGCCGCCTTCCTCCAGGACTGGGCAGGACCCGATGCTCCGCTCATCTGGCGATTCCGCGGCGACATTGCTGGCTCTGGTTCATTGGGCGACCTTTGTGCCCACTGCATCGACACCGCGCGGTTCATCACCTGCGATGAGTTCTCCGAGGTGCACAGCGCCATCATGGAGACATTCATCAAGGAACGCTACCTCCCGGGTGAAACCGGCGCGGAAATTTCGGGCAAGGGCGGCGTCAAGAAAGGTAAGAAAGGCAAGAGCACCGTTGATGATGCTGTGTTGTTCCTGGCACGCATGAAGGGCGGAGCGCTGGCGAGTTTCGAAGCGACGCGTCTGTCCTGCGGCGACAAGAATGTCAACCGCATCGAGATACATGGCGAAAAAGGTGGGTTGCGTTTTAACTTCGAACGCATGAACGAACTGGAATGGTACGACGCGACCTATGACAGCAAGCTTCAGGGCTGGAGCACGATCCAGGCCAGCAACGGCGGAGCGGGGCACCCCTATGCGGGCAATTGGTGGCCCACCGCCCACGTGCTGGGCTACGAGAATTCCTTCAGCAACATGGCTGCGGATATCGCCAACGCGCTGGCGGGTAAGAAGCCGGTGGTCAAGCTACAGGACTTCGCCGACGCCTACGAAACGCAGAAGGTTCTCCACGCGGTGGTGCAAAGCGCCAAGAACTCCTGCAGCGTGAAACTCAGCGAGATCAAGTAGAGCGCCGCGACCCGCGTTCCGCATACCGGCATTCAAGGTGATGGCTACGAGCTTCGAGCTTCGAGCGACCTTGTGCCTCGCACGTGGCGTCAGTTAGCCTTTTGGTAGTACAGGAGGGTGACGGTCGGTGCTTCGTCTACGGTCAGAAGTTTTTCGAAGCGCGTAATACCGCCGCTAATCGGAATATCGACGCGGACCGGCAACACGCCCTGAGCCTTGGCGCTGGCGCCCACGGCCTCGGCTAATGCCATTTGTTGCTGCGCCATCTGCGCCGCCATCGCCATCTCTTTTGCCATTTGCAGGCTCGCGCGATGTTGTTCAGCCAAGGCGGCATCGGCGAAGTGCGGGAACCCCAACGTAAAGGCGCTTACCTCATTGACGTTGCCTTGAGTCTCCATCACATGAGTGCCGTTGGGCAGGAATATCGCCCAGGCCACCTTGCCGATGGGCACATCCGATTTCGGCAGCGCGACCTCTAACTGACCACGGCTCTCGAACTTCTTGGCGGGCATGACATAGACGATCTCCACGTCATACGGCGCCAGATCGGTCGGCTCCTCTTGCTCGACATAAGCTTCCAGCTTTTCGCGATGAAGCGTTTGGAAGCGATCGCTATCGCCAGCTCGTCGACGCTCACGCACGGCCCGATAGCTTTCCTCGTCATCAGGATCGACCGATTCCGATTTCTTAAGCGGGATGAGCGTCTGTCCCTTGGCATCCCGCACAGGCGTGACGGGGCGGTCATCGACAAAGGCGCTCCACAACTGGGCATCCTTGGGCAGTTGCAGCGTCATGAACTGCTTGAGGTTGTTGCGGGTGACGTACATCGCCTTGGTGATGGCCTTGCCGTCGGAGGTGATGGTCGTGGCCGCCTCGCAGACATCGCTGACCGCTACGAGCACATCGACATCCTCATGGCGGGTGAGCCCCAGGGTCATCTTCACATCCGTTGGCGAGTCGTAGCGGTAGCCGAACAGCAGCGGTGATCGTGCGCTGGACCAGAGTCCCTGGGGCAATTCCTCGACATCGATGCGTTGGGCTCCCTGTACTGCCGGGATCAGTTCGTATCCGCCGCCTCGTACTTCCAAGCCGATGCTTCCTCGTTCCGACGCCGTATCGAGATGGCGAAGCAGTGCCACAGTCGGAATATCCTTATCCTCAAATCGCTGCTCGTAGAGCACCGTGAGTTCATAGGCGTCTTGCGCCGCCTCGGCGAGGGTGACCACAAGCGTGCGGGTCTTACCATCCTCGGAGGTGATGATCTGGGTGTCGCGCACCTGATGCCCCGTGGCCTTGGTGAACTCGACATCGGGCGGCAGGGCGATCTTAAACGTGTCCACCTCGGCGTGGCGAATCTCGTAGCTGATCTGCGCCAGGTAGCGCACGACGCCGCGGCTGACGGCCACGCGGGTGAGCGTGGTGGCGCTGACTTTGGCGGGCAACTGCTTCCCCGCAGCAGGTTTGGCACGCCAAGTGATGATCGCCGGTTGCCCGCCACGATAGTTGGTCGTCAAAGTAGTTTGGCCCGCCTTCTCCGACACAGTGGTTCCCGCGCCCTCCAATGCTCGCATCTCAATATCGCCCTGCGGAATCGTGACGGTCAAGCCAACCAGCGGCACCTGCGGCAGCGCCAAATCCACCCGCGTCATCGGGCCGTCGGCAACGACGCTTCGCTCAGCGGTGATCAGCAGCGTGGCCTTGGGTTTGGCCTTGCCGTTGAGCAGGACAAACGTATTTTCCTCGCGCTGGACTAACAGGGCGGTTTCGCCATCAACGGTGGCGGAGATGAGACCCTTGGCGGCCCCCACCGGCACCTGCACCCAATTGTCGGTCAGGAGGGTGAGTTCGAGCTGCGTTCGTACGGTGGCGACTTTGCCTTGCACCGTGGCCGTGGCCGTGGCGGCTCCGAAGACGTAGTCCACAGGTGCCCGGGCTGAGTCATCGGTGCCCATCAAGGCTTTGAGTTCGCTCAGTGGCATGGTGACGCTGGCGTTGCTCAGATCGGCTTTGGGCGGCGCAGCTTCGAGTACCTGCTGGCTGATTCCCAAAAAGACCATCAACATGCACGTCAAAGCAGCCAAACGTTGTATAACGCGGTTCATCATCAGACTCCTGGATAAGCGGATCGCTGGCCAACCCCACGATAGGGGCTGACACAAAGAGGGACGTGCCGATGATCAAAGCATTACATCGGCGCGGTCCGGTTGTGATGAAAAAAGCAGCTTGGCCAGGGACACCGCTCACGGTTCAGCCCGTGTAGGCGCCAACACCCACTGCTGGATGGGTTGGCGGCAGGTCTTGCGCGGGGGGCACGAGTGGCATGGGAAGCGCTAAGCGCGGATCCCCGCCGCGTTCAATGAGGTTGATTTTCTCCACCCGCCGCGCGTGGCGTCCCCCTTCAAACGGAGTCTGAATCCATGTGTTGACGATGCGGTCGATGATCCGCATGCCCAGCATGTCGGCCGGCAGGCACATCACGTTGGCGTCGTTATGCCGTCGGCTGATATCAGCACCGATCTCATCGTGAACCAGTGCTGCGCGCACGCCCTTGACCTTATTGGCGGCGATACACATGCCGATGCCCGAGCCGCAGATGAGAATGCCCAGGTCGGCTTCACGTTGCGCCACTGCCTGTCCCACGGGAAAGGCAATGTCGGGGTAATCGCAACTGCCATCATCCTCCACGAGCATCAACGCCACATCGTGGCCTTGCTTTTTGAGCGTCTCAACCAGGTGGATGCGCACTTCGCGCCCGCGGTGATCGGATCCAATCGCAATCCTCATGCCCAATGCTCCTTGAGCCGGCGCTCCAATGCTGCGGCGATCTCGGCGGCGGTTCGCTCGTAAGCCTCGTCGTCGGCACCGATGGGGTCTTCGATGTCGTTGGGCTCGTCGAGCAGAAACGTCTTGTCGACAGCCGAGGGCATCATCTCAATTATGGCCTGCTGATGCGAACGGGTCATACAGTAGATGACATCAACCTCGTTGACCAGATCGGGTCCCACGGGACGAGAGCGATGCCCGGCGATGTCGATACCCATTTGCGCAGCCGCATGGACGGCCTGGGGGCTGGCAGGCGATCCACCACCGGTGAAAACCCCTCCGCTGATAATGCGAATGCCCGCCGATTCCAGATCATCGGGCGCCAAGCCCCATCGACTCGCGGCAAGTTTGCGGGCGATTCCCTCGGCCATGGGTGACCGACAGGTGTTGCCGCTGCAGACCAGCAGCATGGTCCATCGCAGCAGGTTGCGGATTGATCGTTCGTCAAGCACACCATCGCGAAGGACCTCAAAACGGGGCAGACCTCCTGGGGTTGCGGCGGTGGGGCGGATGATCCGCACAATGGTGGAGGGCTTGGCGTAACGGCAATGGCCGCCATCGATGACAATCTCTGCGGCATCGCCGACGGCCTTGGCAGCGGCATGGGCGTCCATCGGCGGCGAGGCACCACGCGGGTTGGCGCTGCTGGCGACCACCGGGCTCGATACCGACCCGAGCACCGCTCGCGCCACGGCATCATCCGGGCAGCGAAGCCCCACAGTGAGGCCGTGGTAAATTCGGTTGCGATGTTCGGAGGTCAAACCCATGCTCGCCAGTGATGCGGCGATTTCCTGCTCGCTGACATCGACGACGAGTGTCACCGGTCCGGGTAGAAACCTGCCCAGAATGCGACACATCCAAGGGTCATCAAGTTTGCCATAGCGAGTAGCGGCTGCCGCATCGGGCAGATGCACGGTAAACGGCTCGTCGTCAGGTCGGCCCTTGAACTGCCGTAAGGCGCGGTAGCCCTTGTCATTGGCGACAGGTGCCCCGATGCCATAGACCGTTTCGGTGGGGAATACCACCAGACCCCCGGCGCCAAAAACCTCGCCAGCGCGACGAGCAGCCGCGGCGATCTGGTTGGCGTCATCTTGTGCAACTTGCAGTTTTTGCATGTCGGGTCGGTTAGCCCGTTATCTCAATGCCAGGCGTTGTCGTAAGCTTTAGGCCACCCTGGGTGGCCACTCACGACAACAATCACGCCATCATAGAACATCGTATCCAAACGATCCGGCAGCTAGCGTTGCGCCGCCCGAACAGGGTTGCCCAGCGCCCCAATTCGCTCGATCTCGACAATGACCGAGTCGCCTTCGGTGAGCCAGACGGGGGGATTTCGCGCGAAGCCCACGCCGGGCGGAGTGCCCGTGAGGATAACCGTGCCGGGCAACAAGGTGGTGTCCATGCTCAAAAAGCTCACAATGTGTGCCACGGAGAAGATCATGTCACTGGTGGAACTGTCCTGGAGCACCTGATCGTTGACAGTGGTTTTGAGTCGCAGGTTTTGGGGATCACGGATTTCATCTTCGCCAAGGCCGGGGGTGACAATGGCGGGACCGAGTGGACAGAATGTGTCGAAGCCCTTGCCGCGAACCCACTGCCCGCCGTTGTGGCGTTGCCAGCGTCGGGCCGAGACATCGTTAGCCACGGTGTAGCCCAACACATAATCCAGCGCCTCCTCGATGGGCGCGTCGCGCACCTCCTTGGCGATGACCACCGCAAGTTCGACCTCATAATCGACTTCCGGGCCGCGCTGCGTGCAGGCGGGAATGCGGATGGCGTCGCCGGGGTTGGCCACGGCCGTGGTCGGCTTCATGAAGAGCACCGGTGTTTCCGGGATGGGCGAGTTGCTCTCGGCGGCGTGGGCGCGGTAGTTGAGGCCGATGCAAAAAACATTGGGCGGTTGCACCGGCGCCAGGAGTTTCCTTATTCGCGCTGTGTCGCCCGTGGGAACCAGGGCGTCGAGCGGGCCGGTAAGTATCTCGCCGGTTCCCTCGCCCAGATCGCGTCCACGATGGGTGTGGCCATGTTCGTCCAGAAATCGGATGATTCTCATCTTGGTCTCCAATCCGGCTTTGACCCGATATAATAATTAGGACCGGCCGGTGACCACAGCCTAGCACATCCCGGCCGCTGTTTCCGCCTCCACGGACGGCCTTCAATCCCGCTTTGCTGAGACTTGCGTGTTGCCCCAGTCTGATCAAAACCCGACGACCCCCACGGCGCCGCCGATCCCGGATGCTGCTGCGCCGCTTGGGACCACGGCCCGCAGTTGGCAGGGCGCCGAGGCCAAGCGCAGGGAGGTGCCCGAGGGCCTCTGGATGCGTTGCCCCGATTGCGAGACCATGCTCTTTCGCAAAAACGTGGAACACAATCTCCACGTCTGTCCGGATTGTGATCACCACTTTCGCATCAACGCATCGCAGCGTGCCACGCAGCTTTGCGACACGGGCAGCTTCGAACCGATCTGGGACGACATAAAGCCGGTCGATGCATTGAAGTTCAAGGCCGTCAAAACCTATGACGAGCAGTTGACGCGTGAGCAGACCCGCACCGGCTTCAACGATGCTGTGCTGACGGGCAAGGGATTTATTAAGGGTCGCGGTGTGATGCTGGCGGCGATGAATTTCGACTTCCTGGCCGGGTCCATGGGCGCGGTGGTGGGAGAAAAGATCACCCGTGCCATCGAGTTTGCCACGGACCAGAATCTGCCCCTGATTGTGGTGAGTTGCTCGGGTGGCGCGCGAATGCAGGAAAGTGCCGTGTCGCTGGCACAGATGGCCAAGACTTCCGCGGCGTTGGCGAGATTTGATGACGCGGGCGGATTGTTCGTCAGCGTGCTGGCGGACCCAACGACCGGCGGGGTCACAGCCTCGTTTGCCATGCTGGGCGATGTCATCCTTGCGGAGCCCAAGGCGTTGATCGGTTTTGCCGGGCCGCGAGTCATCGCCAATACCATTCGTCAGGAATTGCCCGAGGGCTTCCAGCGCAGCGAGCACCTGCTGGCCAAGGGCTTTGTCGATCGCGTGGTGCATCGTCGTGATCTCCGCAGCGAAATAAGCCGCCTGATCGACTACGCCAACAAGTGACCGCGCTCGAGTGTCGTGGCACCGGGCCACGCCTTCGCACTCTCGTTCCACTGCCCACATGCTCCACACGGGGCCGGAATCTCACGTCAATGCCTGACTTCGACCGCAAGTGTCCGATGCCTCAGCGTGCCTGGCGACTGCTGGCGGTGTTGACTTTTCTTTTGGGTCTGACACTGCCCATCGGTGCCGCTGAGGCGCCCCTGCTTTCAGAGTTCACCAGCCGTGCCTACACCATTCGCACCAATCTCAGTGCCGCGGAGGTTCGCGAGTTTGCCGCTCACATGGATGCGGTCTTTGCTGAATACCAACGGCGGTTTGCTGGCTTCAGCCGTCGCCACCGCGACGCCATCACGATGTACCTGCTTCGCACGCAGGAGGAATACCAGGCCTTCATGACCAAGGCCGGGCTTGATGCCACCAACACGGGGGGCATGTTTTTCGTTCAACCGCGTATCAGTGGGCTGGCGACATGGACCAGCCAGCGTAGCCGCAAGCAGACCTTTGAGGTCCTCCAGCACGAGGGATTCCACCAGTTCGCCTTTGCCTACATCGGCCCCGACTTGCCGGTCTGGGTCAATGAAGGCCTGGCGCAATATTTCGAGGATGGCTTTCTCGTTGATGGCCGCATGGTCCTGGGAATGGTCAACAACTATCGGCTCATGCACGTGCGCACCGCGCTCAAAGGGGGCGGGGTGGGAGGCAACGGGGTCTTTGGATTTGGCGAAGTCATCGAGATGAGCGGCGAGCGGTGGAACAACATCCTCAATACCGACGCCAAGCGGGCCGCGCTGCTCTACGATCAAGCCTGGGCGATAACCTATTTTCTCATCCACGGCGACGATGGCCGATACAAGCCCGCCTTCGAGCAATTTCTGATCCTGTTGTCTAAGGGGCAGCCAGTCAAGAAAGCCTTTGCCAAGGCCTTTGGCAGCGAGGATACGGAGCCGTTCCGCAAGCGCTGGGAAGAGTGGGTGCGTACTGCCAAGCCCGATCCGCTGACCGTGACGGTCATTCGTTTGGAACTGTTGGGTCAGGCCATGTCATTTCTTCGTGAGAAGGGCATGGAGTTGCCCAAGACGATGCCGGAGTTTCGCGGCACGCTTCAGCGGATGCAGTTCAAAGCCAGTCGCAGCGTCAACGGTGTCGTGGTGGAGTTCAACGCCAAGGACGATGAAGGCTTTCGTTATCCGCTTAATGAGCGTGGCGATTCGACTGCGGAGTTCGAACTGCGAGGGACGGGAAAGGGCGATTCGCCACCTGAGATTTTGGCGCCACGTGCCAGCTACCGTCCGCGGTTGACATGGCTTCGTGACACCGAGAACCGCTGGGTGGCGGAAGTGACCTATCGCTGAGCGTTGAGCGGCGGCGGGTGGATCTAAGATCACGACTCGGGAGTTGGAGCCACGGAGCGTTGCAGCGCCTTTATCTCTTTAGGTTCCAGCGCTCGCCAGTCGCCAACCGCGAGTCGCTTGAGTTGCAGGGGTCCGATGCCGACGCGGCGTAGACGTCGGACCTTGAGTCCCACGCGTGCCAGCATGCGCCGAATCTCGCGGTTTTGACCTTCATGAAGCGTCACGTCCAGAAGGGTTCGGTCACCGCGTTCTCTGTCACGTTCGTAACCAGCAATCTTGACCTGCTCAATGACGGCCTTCTTTGATGCCCGCGATGTGCTTCTGCGGTCACGCTGCGCCAGGTACAGGCCGCTGGTGAGTTTCTCGACGTCGGCCTGTTCGACCCGACCTCGTACCGAGACCTGATAGTGCTTGGCGACGCCGAAGCGCGGGTGTGTCAAGCGGTTGGCCAATTCACCGTCATTGGTCAGCAGGATCAACCCGGTTGACTCAGCATCGAGTCGCCCCACGGGAAACAGTCGAGTGTGCGGTGGGAGAATCTCAGGGGGAATCATGGCCAGCACGGTGCGGCGATCCTCAGGGTCATCGCAGGTGCTGATGACGCCGCGAGGTTTGTTGAGCATGATGTAGATGGCCGGGGCGCCGCTATGCCCAGGCCGCGCGATGCTCGAACCATCGACCTCGATGCGGTCGGTGGCGGGATCGACCCACGCAGGCAGGCCGGTGATGCGCTGCCCGTTGACACTGACGCGGCCACTGGCGACAAGCTGCTCGCAATCGCGGCGGGAGGCGACGCCCAACCCAGCCAGCGCTTTTTGCAGGCGGATGCCGCGCGAGGCATCGGCAAACTCGGGGGGGACGAACGCTTTGCTGGGGCGTGCCAAGGCCTGACTCTTAGTCAGGTGCGCAGTGACCCGCATTTGCGGCTTGCTCTTGCCCTTGCTCTTGGGTGCGGGGCCGCGCGAGCGGGAGGTTTTCTCAGCGGGTTTGCGGGATGTGGTGGGGCGGCGTTTGTTCATGATTGATCCGGTGCATTGTCGCCATGGCGTGCCTGTCAATGATGCCGATGGCCGCCAGCGCCAGGAGTGTCAGCATCCCCAGCACCGCCAAACGTATCGGCCAGGGCGACAGTTGCGGGCCTGCGTGTTCATTGTGTTCTGCGCGGTTAGACATTGGGAATTCAGCCCACGTGTCGCCTCAACGGGTCACCTGTCAAACTCGTCGCCCCGGAAAGTCGAGCCCAGGTAAAGCTTACGCACCTGCTCGTTGTTGATGATTTCTCGCGGCGTGCCATGCGCGAAGACCTTGCCCTCGAAGATGACATAGGCCCGGTCCACGATCTCCAACGTTCGCTGGACATTGTGGTCCGTGACCAGCATGGCGATGTGGTGGTTTTTCCGCAGGGCACGGACCTCGCTCTGAAGGTCTTCGACCGCCACGGGGTCCACGCCCGAAAACGGCTCATCGAGCAGGATCATCGCTGGGTCAGTCACCAGGGCCCGAGCAATCTCCAACTTCCGCCGCTCGCCGCCCGAAAGCGTCCGGGCCTGTTGCGTGCGCAACTTGGCCAACCCGAAGTGGTCCATGAGCTCCGCAGCGCGTGCCTTCATCTGGCTGCGGGTCATCGGCCGGGTCTCAAGAATGGCCATCAGGTTCTGTTCAACCGTGAGCCGCTGGAAAATGCTTGGCTCCTGCGCCAGATATCCCATCCCGCGCTGTGCCCGCTGATACATCGGCAGACGCGTGACGTCCTGGCCGTTGAAGATCACCTGGCCGTCTTCCGGGGTGATCATCCCCATTGTGATGCGGAAGCTGGTGGTCTTGCCCGCGCCGTTACGGCCAAGCAGGCCGACAATTTCCCCCTCCGATACGTCGAAGGAGACATGATCGACCACGGTGCGCGAACCGTAACGCTTGACGAGATTATTGGCCTTGAGGATGAACACTGCCGGTAGTTTAGTCGAAGTCGTGCCCACCGTCGCTCGCTCAGCCGCGCCTGGGTATCATGGTTGCCATGACTGCCATCTACCAATGGCTCTGGTACCTGTTGCCCGCCAACCCCATGGTGATGCGGATCGTCCAAGGCGCCTCGCGACGTCATCGTGACCTATGGGTACGCATGGGCTACCTCGGGGCCCTGATCCTACTCGTGCTCATGAGCCTGTTGTTCGCCGGGGGCATGGGGCAGATGAACCTGACCGATCTGGCAAAGGCTGGCACACAGATTTTCGTCATCGTCAGTTATGGGCAGGTCATCTTTGTGTGCCTTCTGGCGCCGCTTTTCATGGCCGGTGCCATCGACCAGGAACATGCTGGGGAAACCTACGACATCCTCCTGACCACCCCGATGTCGAACCTGCAGATTGTCCTGGGCTCGTTGCTGGGACGGCTGTTCTTCGTCGTGAGCCTGTTGCTTTCGGGCTTGCCCCTCTTCGCCATTCTGCTGATCTTCGGCGGCGTGCCGGTGCACAGCGTCTTTGTCGCGTTCGCCTTGGCGGGCATGGTGGCCCTAGTCGTCGGCTCCGTCGCCATCACACTCTCGGTCTCGCGCAAGGGCGGACGCAAGGCTGTGTACATCTTCGTTATCGCCATCGCCGCCTACCTGCTTGGGTCCTATGCGGTCGATGTCATCGTTCGACAGATGCAGGCCCTGGGTGGCACGCCTAATCAGACCACCTGGCTGACGCCCCTGCATCCCTTGCTGGTGCTCAAGAGCTACGTCGATACCGTCAACTATCACCCGCCATCTCCTGAAGATTTGGCCGACCGCTTCTGGCTGACGCGATTTTATCTCGGTAAGCCTCTTGCGGCATTCATGACCCTCAGCGCTGTGTTGAGCCTCGCCTTGGTGACCTGGAGCGCGTTGCAGGTGCGGCGTGTGGGCCAAGGTGCCAGCCCCGCCATGACCAAGCTGCGGCGATGGCTTCGCCTCGGCGCCGAAGGGCAGCGACGTCGCCCGCCACGCACCGTGAGCCAGAATCCCATCGCCTGGCGCGAGGCCAATGCTCGCGGAAACCGCCTGGCGTCCATCCTGGGCCGATGGGGATTCCTCGCCGTGACCCTCGGATTGGCCATGTGGATGCTCGCCGCCTACCACTTCGGATGGAAGTCGAGCCTCGCTGGTGGTGCCGTGATGGATGCCCAAACCCTCCAGACGCTGCTCATCGCCCTGCTCTGGCTGGAGTTGGCAGTCATTGCCATGGTCGCCATCTACATGAGCGCCGGGGCCGTGAGCCGGGAACGGGAGGACGGCACACTCGATCTGCTGCTCACCACGCCCGTCACACCCCAGCAATACGTCTGGGGCAAACTTCGCGGACTGGTGAGTTTTTTAACGCTCTTGCTTGCCGCGCCCATCCTCACCGTCGGCCTCGTGGCGGTTTACCAGGTCGTGGGCATGTGGTTCGCCTGGTCACAGGTCCGTGTCAACTACACCATGCAAAGTTGGTCAGGCTCCGGCTCAATCATGGGCGATCTCATGCTCCCTGAAGCACCGCTGCTCCTGATGCTGCTACTGGTGCCTTTCGCCGCTCTTTGCGTGACCACCGGCATGTGGTGGAGCATCAAGAGCCGCGGCGTGTTGGGAGCGGTCATCCCCACCGTCGCCATTCTTTCAGTCTTGAGCCTCTTCCTGGGCTTCTGCGGGATCTCTGCGGTTTCAGCCATCCCGCTGCTTGGCACGGTCATTAACGCGCTTTCGCCTGTAACGAGCCTCGTGGCCATCGTCCAACCATGGGAGACTGTGGAAGGCTTCCAGGACTCGCCTGAGTTGGGACGCGTCGCACTACTGGTGTCCTCGCTGGTCGCTGCGGGCGTTTACGGTCTGGTGGTGTGGGGCCTGCTTCAGGCGATGGTGCGCAACTTCGATCAAACCGTCCGGCGACTTAGCGGCACGGGCATATAAACATAAATCCGCGAAGCGCCGCAGACACATCACCACCTCGCCAAGTCGTGGTGCTCAGCGATCTGAACGCCGCGCGCTTCCATCAACCCGCGGCTCCATTTTGTTATTCTGGGGGTCTCATGCAACCTATCAACATCCTTTACGTTCACTCCCACGACACCGGTCGTTACATTGAACCCTACGGCTACGCCGTACCCACGCCTCGACTGCAGCAATTGGCCCAACAAGGCACGATCTTTCGTCGTGCTTTTTGTGCCGGCCCGACCTGCTCGCCCAGCCGCGCCGCACTCCTTTCAGGCCAGTCGCCTCACTCCGCGGGCATTCTGGGCTTGGCGCACCTCGGCTTCCGCATGAACGACTACAGTCAGCACCTCGTCCAGGTGCTCAAGAAGCACGGCTATCACACTGCCAAGTGCGGCATTCAACATGAAGCTCGCGACGGACAGACCATCGGCTATGACCAGGTGCTCGCTGCGCCCACCCGTGACGAATGGCCCGATGCGGCCGCGGCTTTCCTGGCCTCACCGCCCAGCAAGCCGTTCTTCCTGTCGATGGGATTCTTCGAAACGCATCGCCCATTCCCAGAGCCCGATCCGCGTGACGATGCCCGCTATTGCCAGGTGCCGAATCCTCTGCCCGACACGCCGCAGGTGCGCCAGGATATGGCGGCCTACATGACCAGCGCCCGCATTCTTGACCAAAAAATAGGCCGAGTGCTCGACGCCTTGGACAACGCAGGCTTGGCGCAGAACACGCTGGTGATCTACACCACAGACCACGGCGTGGCGTTCCCCGCCATGAAGTGCTCGCTGACCGACCACGGCATGGGCGTGAGCCTCATTCTCCGTGGCCCCGCCGCCGGCCCAGCCGCAGCGTTCAACGGCGGCAAGGTCTGCGACGCCATGATCTCGCATATTGACGTGTTCCCAACCCTCTGTGAACTGCTCCAGATCCAGCCCCCCGATTGGCTCCAAGGCCGAAGTTTCATGCCCGTGATCCGAGGGGAGGTTCCGGAGATCAACGAGGAAATATTCAGCGAAGTGACCTACCACGCCGCCTATGAACCCAAGCGTGCCGTACGCACCGGCCGCTACAAGTACATCCGCAAGTTTGGCAGTGGCCCCGATGTGGTATTGCCCAACTGCGATGACTCGCTAAGCAAGACCACGTGGACTGACTTGGGGTGGAAAGACCACCCCGTGCCGCGCGAACAGCTCTATGACCTGATGTTTGACCCCAACGAAGCCCGCAACCTCGTCGAAGATCGCGCTTCGGGGGCGACGCTTTCCATGATGCGCCGTCGCCTGGACGATTGGATGAGGCGCACCAACGACCCCTTGCTCAATGATGTGCAGCCCGTGCCGCACGAACTCAGGACCGCGAATCCGTTGAGTTATTCACCCAGCAAGGACGTCATGACCCTGATGCCCCAATCACCTGCTGGCACCCGCCCGTAATCGACATGACGCAGCGTCGGCAAGATTGGCCACCCAGACGTCTTGTGGGATCACTCGCCATGAGGTAATGTAGAGTCCCGCAAAGCGCGGGCGTAGCTCAATGGTAGAGCGTCAGCTTCCCAAGCTGAATGTTGAGGGTTCGAGCCCCTTCGCCCGCTTCCAAAACCCCTTGTTTCAAGGGGTTTTTTTGTTGCCTCATCCTGGCTGCTGGTTTGCGGATCGCTCGGGGCTACGGGGGAATTAGGACGGACAGCGTTGTGGACCAGAAAAGGCGGTCTGCAAGCGGGCGTTGTCCCCGAGGTCGGCGAGGGGCAGGGCGGCTTCAGACTGAGCCGGTGGACACTCGATCAGTGGTGCGGCAGGACGAGTCCGCAAGAAGGCTGGCTTCGGGCTGGCCGGCTTGCTCGACGCCGCCGTAGAACCGACGGAGGAAGTAGAGACTGACATGCACCAGGCCGATGAGCACCGGCACCTCGACCAAGGGGCCGACGACGGTGGCGAAGGCTACCGGAGAAGCGATGCCAAACACCGCGATGGCCACCGCGATCGCCAACTCGAAGTTGTTGCCCGACGCCGTGAACGCCAACGTCGCAGAGCGGGAGTAGTCCGCCCCGATCTTCCAAGCCATGAAGAAGCTGACCAGGAACATGATGGCGAAATAGGCGCTGAGTGGAATCGCAATCCAAAGCACATCCAGTGGCTGATTGATGATCCGCTCGCCCTGTGTGCTGAACATCACCACGATCGTAAACAGCAGGGCGGTCAAGGTGATCGGCGAAATCTTCGGCACAAACACGCGGTCGTACCAGTCGCTGCCCTTTAGTGGCACCAGAATCACCCGACTCAAAATCCCCGCGGCAAAGGGAATGCCCAGGTAGATCATCACGCTGATGAATATCTCGCCGATGCTCACTTCCACCACCGAGCCCTCCAAACCGAAGAACGGCGGCAGGACCGTGATGAAAATCCATGCATAGAACCCGAAGGTGACGATCTGAAAAATGCTGTTGAGCGCGACCAGTCCCGCCGCATACTCGCTGCTGCCGCGGGCAAGCTGGTTCCACACCAGCACCATGGCGATGCAGCGGGCGATGCCGACCATGATCAGCCCGACCATATAAAGCCCCCATCGTTCGTCGGCCCCGAACACCGCCGGTGCGATGAAGCCGAAGAAGACAACCGCCAACAGGAACATGAGAATGGGCCCGACGATCCAGTTCTGCACGAGCGACAAACCCACGATCTTCAGGTCCGCGAAGACCTTGGGCATCAACTCATACTTCACCTTCGCCAGCGGCGGGTACATCATCAGGATCAGGCCCATGGCGATGAGCAGGTTCGTATTCTCGCCCACCGTCAGTGCCGAGTTGAAACTTTCGACGCCGCCCTGAAACAGGTAGCCGATGGCCACGCCGAGGCCCATGGCAACGAAAATCCAGACCGTCAGATAGCGGTCGAGCACGGATAGCTTTTTGACAACACTTTCGCTCATGGTCATGAATCCCTTGATTTCTTTCGTCACTGCTCGGGTGCCGTGGTCATCACGCTGCCGCATGAGCTACCCGTTTTCGGAGGCAAGCGAGTTTCATTTCGCGCTGTAACATGCGGTCATCTCTGTGCGATCCTTTTCTCGGACGCCGCAAAGTGTCCGAGCGTCGGTCACGATGACCTTTTGGTTTTCCAACGATTTGAGGGTCCAACGGATGGCGTCCCGCACGACGGGCAAAGCATGCCGCCCCGCGAGGCGATAGTAGTGCCATCGGCCGTCTTTTCGCCGCTCGATGAGCCCCGCCTGTTGGAGAATCGACATGTGCTTGGACACCGTGGAAGGCGAGAGCCCGAGCACTTCGACGATCTGGCAGAGGCATAACTCGCCATCAGCCAGCGCCGCGACGACTCGGGCTCGTCCTTCGTCGGCCAGTGCCTTGGTGATTGCGAGATAATGCTGCATACCGGCCTCCGTTACTTCGCCATTTAACGAAGTGTATACGCTGGACGAAAGCGTGTCAACCGGCGACATCAATTACGGTGCGGAGTAGATGAGCCACAGACCGCCGAGGATGACCAGTACGCCGCAGACGCGACGCAACCAAGTGACGGTGCCGCTGCTCTGGTTCCAGTTGAGGTACCGCTGCACCCAGCCGCTGGCTGATCCCGCGGCGATGATGACCGAGCAATGGCCGACGCCGTAGAGCAGCAGCAGCGACCCGGCGAAGATCGGCTGCTCGGCGCCCACCTTGAAGGTCACCCCCAGCACCGGGGCCATATAGGCAAATGTGCAGGGGCCAAGCGCGATGCCGAAGATCAATCCCAGCAGCAGCGCAGCCCACAGGCCTTTGCGTTTGATCGTGACATTGGCAGGCCCGGAGAACGGCATCGGGATCACGCCCAACAGATGTAGGCCGACGAGAAAGAAGATGCCCGCCACGGCGTAATAGGCCCACCCGCCGATATCCCCGGCGATGCGACCGGTTGCGGCTGTGACCACCCCCAGCGCCGCGATGGTAGCGAGGATGCCCAGTGTAAACGCGGTGGCCAGCGTGAAGGCCCGGCCTGTGGAGACCTTGCCCTGGCCGTTAACGAAAGCAACCACCAGGGGAATGCTCGCCAGGTGACAGGGGCTTAGCAGAATGCTCAGCACGCCCCAGGCAAACGCCGCCACCAGCGCCAGCCAGATCGAACCGGTCATTGCGGCATTGAGGGTCTCGAACAGTGCCTGCATAGCTCAGCGAACTCCCATCTGGGCGAGTTGCGCTTCGATCTTGTCCTGCGAGAGAAATCCCGTGTGACGGAAAACCTCGCGCCCCTGAGCATCGAAAAAGATCTGCGTGGGGATGCCCTGAACACCAAAGCGGGCGGCGAGAATTTGATGCTCGGCGACCGGTACGAACAGTATCTCCGCCCGGCCAACGTAGGACTTGGCCAGCCGTTCGAGGATGGGCGTCATCATGTCGCAGGGGCCGCAGCCGTGGGAGCCGAAGTCGATCATGGACGGCTGGCCGCCGGCACGGATACGATCCACGGGATTGTCCAGTGCGGTTTGGACTTGCGCTTTGGTCCATTGTTCATCGAGTTGAATGTCAGCCTGGTGAACGAGTGTTTGGATGTGTTGATCGACATGCGTCTGTTGGGCCTGACCCAAAAGGTACTGCATGATCTGCTCTTTGACCTCCGCAAGGGGTGCGCCGCCCAGCATGGCTGAGTTGGATTGGTAGAACTGTAGGATCTCCGGGTCGGAGACTTTTACGCCCGCGGCAACGGACTGCAGGTAGCGTTGGATTGCCTCCTGGTCGGTAACTTTTTCGCCCGGCTTTTTGACCAACGCGCTTTTGGCCTTGGCGGTCACGAGTCGCTGCGTCGCCAACTGTTCGAGCAAGTAGAGTTGATTCCTCTTGAGTCGCGGCTGCATGTTCGGCGGCGCATCGTCAACCATCGCCTTCACATCGGTGGCTTGGATGATGACATCACCGGCCTGCATCAACTGGCCCTCGGGAAGCGATGTCAGTCGCGCTTTGGCCAACGGCCCGTCGCCAAGCAACGGATAAGCCTCGCCAAGGAGCATCGCTTGTTCGGATGTCGTCGATTGTGTCGCGGTGGCAGCGGCGAATTGAACCTGATATTCCGCGGGTGTAGACACGTCGGACGTACTAAGTGCCTTCGCATCGTTGCCCGTCACGGCTTGATTCAGGTCAACGCCCCATTTCGCAAATGACGTGATGATCTGCTGCTTGGTCTGGAACCCTTCGGTGCGACCGAGTTCTTTGCCTTGAGCGTCAAAGTAGATCAACGTTGGGATAATGCGGATGCCATACTGCTCGCCGGCCTCACGCTCCTGCCCGACATCGTGATAAACAACCTGCAGCCGATTCGCGTACTCGGCACGCAGCTCTTTGCGGATTGGGTCCATCATGACGCACGGTATGCATTTGCCACCGCCCAAAGACACCAGCCGCGGTAGCGGACCACCATTGGATGCATCAATGGCTGATGCATCGCCCGGATCCTTCTCGCCAAGGTCCTTCATCGCCACGACCAAGCCCACTGCGAACATCAGGACCACCACGGCAAAGATCTTCATCATGAGCGTCATATTCAGCCAACCTTTCATCGCGAATTTCCACCATAGCCAGTGGCCCAACATGAACAGACCCAACGCCAAGGCCAAACCCAAGGCGGACGAGAAGCCACCTGCCGGCGCGGGACAGTCACAGAAGGGGAGCCAATCATTCACGCTAGCATCGCCTTGATCGCCTCAGCGTCGAGCAACTTGCCCGCGCTTTTGACCTTGCCATCCACAGCCAGTGCCGGGGTTATCATCACCCCGAATTTCATGATCTCACCCAGATCGGTCACTTTCACAATTTCATACGCGATGCCAAGCTGGTCCGCAGCGGACTTGGCGTTTTCGGTCAGCTTCTGGCACTTGGCACATCCGGTGCCCAGGATCTGAATCTTCTTCATGACAAATACTCCGTAGGGGTTTGAGGTATTAACTTTTCGTGCAGGATGTCACGGCCTTCGAACGTTCGGCCGTCGTTGATGGTCAGACAGCCGCCATCAACTGTTTGACGTTGTTGACGATGGTGGTCACTTCTTCATCGGTGGCGCGATTGCCCTTGGGCTTTTTCGTCAGCCCCAGATCGGTTACGCGAATGAATTGGACATTGCTTGGCCTGAGGTTGGTGAAGATCTTTCGGCCGCAGTCCATGGGGCAACCATCGATGACGATGTTGATGTCCGCATCGCGAGCCTGTTGGACCATGCTTTCGATGCCCGCACCCAGACCTGCCAGGCAGTACATCGCGCCTAGTCCTTCGCCCATCAGTTGCCGACACGCCTGGTCCGACGCCTCGGCGACATTCGACCCGCCGGAGCAGGCATAGAGCAGCACAGTTTTCTTCTTCGCTTCGCAACCACAGCATGTTTTCTGTTGAGTCATCGCAGACACCTTGGGTAGGGGTTAGAAGAATGCTCCGTAGAACCAGCCGGTCAGCGTGCTCATCACGATGACCAGCGACACGAACACGAGTGTCTTCTGTGTGCCGATCACGGCTCGGATCACCAGCATGCTGGGCAGTGATAATGATGGGCCGGACAGGAGCAGCGCCAGCGCTGGACCCTTGCCCATGCCGTTGTCGATCAGCCCGTGCAGAATGGGCACTTCGGTCAGTGTGGCAAAGTACATGAACGCACCAACCACCGAGGCGAACAGGTTGGCCCACAGCGAGTTGCCGCCGACCAGTGACGTCACCCACTGGCTGGGGATCATGCCTTCTTCACCGGGTCGGCCCAGTAGGAAGCCGGCGACCAGCACGCCGAAGAGCAACAGCGGCGTGATCTGCTTGGTGAATCCCCACGTCTGGTCAAACCACTGGCTTGACTCATCCGAGCGTTTGCCGACCGACAGCACCACCGACAGGCCGATCGTGGCCACCGCGAACGGGATCATCGCCGCGTAAGGCAGGCCGTGGTCGTAGCCGGGCATATACATGCCCCATGTCGGCACAATCCAAAAAGCGCACAGCACCCAAGTCACGAGCGTCGCCAGCCCGACCAGCGCCATCTTCCACCAGCGGATGTCGAACCAGACCACGAGGATGATCGCTAGCGCTGCGCCGAAACCGGAGGTGATGATCCACTTGCTCGACCAGATTGCATACCAGATGCCCGCGTCGTCCTGCGGCTTTCCCCAGTTGGCGAAGACTAGGATGCCGACCATCGCTGCAAAGTAAATGGCGGTCTGCCAGAGCGGCCGACCGTCGTCGTCGCCTTCGAATGCTGCAGCATTGGCTGCCCGCTGTGCTTCCTCTTTGCGGTAGATGAAGTGCATCGCCAGACCGATCACGACACTGAAGGTGATTGCGCCGATGGCGCGTGCAATTCCCAACGATGGGCCGAGTACTGCTGCGGTCAGGACGATGGCCAGCACGTTGATGGCCGGGCCTGAATACAGAAACGCTGTGGCCGGCCCCAGCCCCGCGCCCATCCGCCAGATGCCCGCAAACAACGGCAACACCGTGCAGGAGCAAACCGCCAGGACCGTCCCACTCACCGCCGCCACGCCATAGGCCAGCGCCTTGGGTGCCTTCGGCCCGAGGTACTTCATCACCGCGTTCTGGCTGACGAAGACGGCAATCGCCCCGGCGATGAAGAACGCGGGCACGAGGCACAGCAGCACGTGCTCCTGCGCGTACCACTTGGTCAACGCCAGTGCTTCAAAGATCGAATGGTCAAACCGCTGCCAGCCCAGGGGCAACACAAAGAAGAGGCCGAAGGCAGCCAGGCCAAGAACGAGCTTCTTCCACTCCTTGCGGAGCAGTGACGGTTCCCGCGGCTCGACGGGGCATAACTCGGGTACCACCTGCGTCGGTTCATCGGATGGGTTCGAAATATCAACTGCGCTGCTCATGGTGTACTCGTGACGAAATACTCACCTAATGGCTCAAAAAAACACGGCGACCGCTAAACCGAGGCCATCGCTTTGGTCTGTTCCTTGATGTTCTGTCTGATGGAATTGGTCGCGCAGTTGAGGAAGTTCATCACGCATGTCGTCCGCAGGGAGTAAAAAACCTGCAATCCATCCTTACGCGTCCTGACCACGCCCGCCTTGAGCATGATCGCCAGGTGCCGGGAGGTGTTGGACCGTTCCGCCCCGATCCGCTCAGCGATTTCGCAGACGCACACCTCGCCGTCCTTGAGCAAATCGACAATGGCCACACGTATCGGATGCGCCAGTGCCCCGATGACTTGCGCCTGCAATTCGTATCGCTGCCAGGTGGTGTTGTTCTTTGCCGTCTGGGTCATAGTGTGTGACTATATCATCACATATTACTCAAGTCAACTCGTGACCGAATCCGTTCGTAGGGGGGGCTGCCAAATTTCCGGGGCAGTCGCTTTTTCGCAGTATTGTTCGCATGGACCCACAATCGCGCGCCTCTCGCCCCATCAATGCACGCGAATGGCTAGAATACGGTCAGCCGGGAGGCCACATGCATCACCCACGGGGATTCACATTCAGGGATATGTTGATCCTGACTGCGTGCGTGGCGGCGGTCATCGCTGTCGGCTTGGTGGCCATTCCACCTCTTCGCAGTCCTGGAGTGGGCCCGCCGAGCCATCAACTGCGGGCCATCGTTCAAGGCTGCATCCTCTTCGCTCAAGGCAACGGCGAGTACTACCCTGGTCTCGACCCCGACGGCAACGTCATCGGTGCCACTGCCGCGGGGCGCTTCAAGCTGCTCCAGGACGGCAACTACTTCACGCCCGAGTACGCGATCAGTCCATCGGAATCAGATCCGACGATTCAGGTTTGGCCCGGCTCGGGACCCATTACCGCGAACCACCATTCCTACGCGACGCTCCAAATCAGCGTCCCGGGCGCAAGGCGAACCGAATGGACAGCGACGACCAACAAGTTTGCCCCAGTCATCTCGGACCGCAATACAGGCACCGATGCATCCGCCCACGTCAGCAGCATTCACGTCACAGGAACAGGCAAGTGGCATGGCAACATCGCTTACAACGATTGTCATGTCGAATTCGCCAAACGCCACGTCGTGCGACGGAGGAAATACGGCTCGGTCGTCAATAAGGGCGACAACCTCTTCGATGCCGCGGGTGCCGACGATGCCTACATGATTCACAGCGGGCAATGAGCCGCATGGGCGGAACAGTGGGCAGCTTGGTGGGCTGGCAGCAGGTTGGCGGGGGCATCAGGAGGATGGGACGCTGGGGTGATTTGAAGGTCTGTGCCGATTTTGCCGATAGGACAATCATGAGCGATGGCACTCTTAGCCGCGAGTTGGCGTTGGCACAGACGGCGGCGTCTGAGCGGCGGCGGGCACCCCGCCTGGCGCTGGACTGCCGGGCCAAGGTCCACCTCTGCGACACAGGCCGCTATCTAGCGGGCAAGGCGCGAAACCTCTCGGCCACCGGAGCCTTGCTCGAAATCGACCACCCATCGTTACTGGTCTCAGGCCAGCGGTTGCGGCTGGGAATCGCCTGGTCAAGCCGCGATGCGATTCTGCCAGCCCAGGACATGGTCGCAGCCACGGTCGTTCGCAGTCTGGGCTTGGGCGCTATGCAGACCGTCGCCATCAGTTTCGACAAGGCCATGGCGCTGCCCGCACCCGTGGCGATTTCCGCCTGAGCTGTGCATCTCCCGCCTGGCTCTTCGCAACACTGCCCCGCATCTACAGCAACGTGCCTTTGAGCAGCAGCAGGGCGGTCGTGAAGTAGATCACCAGACCTGTGACGTCCACAAGCGTGGCGACGAAGGGCGCTGAGCTTGTCGCCGGGTCCAACCCCAATCGTCGCAGCAGGAAGGGCAGCATCGCCCCGACGATCGAGCCCCAAGTCACAACTCCCAGCAGGGCGAAGGCGACGACCAGACCCACCCGCAAGGGAAAGCCTGCGTAGTCGCCCCATCCCAGCAAATGCCAGGCCTCGACCCGCGCGATACCGATCGCCGCCAGCATGGCCCCCAAGAGCAGGCCGCAGGCGATCTCACGGCGAAGCACGCGGCCCCAGTCGGACAACTCAATCTCACCGATCGCCAGAGCACGGATCACCAGCGATGTCGCCTGTGAGCCGCTGTTGCCGCCCGAAGAGATAATCAGGGGCACGAACGTCACGAGAACAATGGCAGCCGCCATTTCAGCCTCGAAATAGGCCATGACGCTCGCGGTGAGGAATTGGCCCACAAACAGCAGCGCCAGCCAACCGCCGCGCTTCTGCACCAAGTGCAACACCCCGACATTGAGATAGGCATCATCAAGAGCCTGGAGACCGGCCATCTTCTGGATGTCTTCGGTCGTCTCTTCTTCCGCGACGTCAGCAACGTCGTCGAACGTGACGATGCCCACGAGAATGCCGTCGCGATCCACAACGGGCAGCGAAGAGCGATCGTAACGCTCCATGGCACGCACCGCTTCCTCGCGGTCATCACGGGCGTGAAGAAACGGAGCCTGCCTGGTGATCAGCGATTCCACCGTGGTCTGCGGGTTCGCCAGCAGAAGATCAGGCAGGCGAATGTGGTCGACGAGGTGATGCTGGTTGTCGACGACGTAAATGTGGCTGATGGTCTCGGCATCGCGGCCGTTGGTACGCACATGATCCAGTGCCTGCTGCACGGTCCAGTCCGGCTTGATGCCCACGTAATCGGGCGTCATGATGCGGCCGACCGACTCGGGCGGGTAGCCCAGAATCACCTGCGTCTGGCGACGCTCTTCGGGCTTGAGAAGTCGCAGCAGTTTGGCGGCGACATTGCCGGGCATCTCGTCGAAAAGCTCGGCGCGGTCGTCGGGCGCCATCTCGTCAAAGATGCGTGCCAACTCAGCATCGTTAAGCTCCTCGATGAGTTGGTCCTGCTCTTCTTCGGGCAGCAGCGCCAAGACCTCGGCCGCCGAGTCGCGGGGCAGAATGCGAAATGCCAGCACGCGGTGGCGGTGCTCCATGGCCCCGAGCACATCGGCGATCTCGACGGGCAACAGCGAGACCATCGCCTCCCTGGCCGTCGCGGTGGCCTTGGCGTCGAGCATCTCGGCGATATCCGGCGCCAAAAGCTCACCGACAAAATGGTCTCGGTCCGTCAGCGACATAATGCAATAGCTCAATGACCAGCAGTCCGTGACAGGATGCCATCAACGGCTCCGGCAGCACGCCATTGTCCCTCGCGGTTCGCAGGGGTCAAACACATCAGTTGTCAGCGCGGCGGCACACCTAGTGGTCGCTAGGTTCTTTTCCGCTTTGGCGCCATCTCCTCCGCTGCCGTAATCGCCACGCCGGGAGGATGGCGAAAAATGCCGTGGGGTACCAGACCGACACCATCAGTGTCCACAGGGTGTAGTCGGCCCAGCGAAAGTAGCGGTAGTACACGCCTGCCGTGTCGCCAAAATGCAGTACTCGCACGGGATGCTCATCGAGCCGGGTGATACTGCCGCGGTAGGGACCGTAGTCAGCGTCATTGAAGAAAGCGAGCCGCACATCAAAGCCGCGCCCCAATACGCCCACGTGGAACCCATCAGAAAGCGACAGACGATGATCCCACGGATTGATCCAGATAGAGGCAAAGGCGAGCACCAACATGAGGCTCAGAAGAGCGCCCGATACCCAGGTGGCGATGGTCAGCGTCTGTCGTGCCATGGGTTGAGGCATCCGACAAAAAAGTGCTCGCTGCCGGTCGCCCGCGGAAGGGGGCTTCCAACCGACCGAAGCGATTTTACCTCCCTGGCATCGCCGAGGGGTGGATTCACACGAGCTCGGGGTGATTGGGTGCCTGCGTGCGTTTTCAGGATTCCTGCTTTGACTGGCGTCTTTTTATGGTGGAAACTTGGTGGATTTGATAGAGAAGCGATGTTATTGCAGCCCAGCTTTTTAGTGCCCGATTGAGCGAATCTAGACGCTCGTCAGGTTCACATATGACGTTTATGTGAATAAAATACTGTTTAATAAGCACTTACGATTGTTTAGGAACCGCTAGCGGTTTATTTGATTGATGTAAGTTCTGCAATCGCCCCCACCTGCACATTGAAAGCGGACTCGAATGTCGATTGTGGATAATAATTCAAAATTGCGCTTAAGTGGGCACCTGACAAGACCATGCGAAGGGAAATGTGCCTCTGTCAACCCCGATCCAAGGGTGGGGGAAGGCCCGATGGTCAAGCCGGGGCTAAGCCCTACCTGTGCCAGCCATGGCTGTCAGCCATCAGCGGATCATTCTCATCTGGCCGAAGTTGGGCAACACCGTGTAGCTGTCGCCGTGCACGCCGTGCATCGCGGGCCAGTAAACGAAGAACGCCCTGCCCATCATCAAATCGCGAGGCACTCGGCCGACGATGCCCGACAGGTCATCGGGGTTCTCGAAGTTGGTGTAGCGAACCCAGTCATTGACGGTGTGCCAATAGCGACCGTCGGAGCTTAGCGGGCTGTTGTCGCCGAGGCAGAAGAACTGATCCGCCGACAGGGTCACAGCGCTTCCGCGAGGGGCTCGGCCGTGCTTGACCATTGCGCCGGTCCCCGGGGTGCCATCGAGGCCTTGGCTGCTGGAGTAGTAGAGGTCGCGATCGACTTCAATGTGATGCAGGCTCACGGGGGCCCCAGCCACTTGAATGGTGATCCGCGGCTTGTAACCCACGGGGAGCGGCGAACGCGTCAGAAGCCTGGAGGTCGCGCGATCCAAGCTCAGGATTTCGAACTCAGCCTGGAGAACCCGTTTGCCCGCGACCCAGAGGCTGGCCTGTTGATCGACGTACCAGAACTCCAGTTTGACAGCCTTGCCCGGGGCAAACGCACCCAGGTCCCCTGCCGCCAACTCATGCCGTGTGCCATCGGCCACGACAGCCTCAATTGAAGCCCGGCCATCGGCACCTATCACCGCGCGAAGGTCCACCGGCTGACCACCATCCAACTCGTCCCAGCGTGCCTGAGTCTGCATGATGACCGACAACCCTGCCGCGGCGGGCTGGAACGTCGCGGCAATGCGCACATCCTCCACCGGCTCGCCCGCGAACCCGCTCACGTCCCCGCGTTTGAGCTGGTTGTAGGCGTACTGTGTCGCCACGCCCATCTGCGCCCGGAAATCAAACGCGATTCGCCCGATGTCTTGCGGGTCGTTGAGTGCCGGCTGATAGCTATAGCTGCGGCCATGAACGGCCCAGTCCCCGGCGGTGGGCTCCCAGGGAATCTTCCAAGGCACCGTACGAAGGCCCGCCAGCGCATCCTGCGGATCACCGCCGTCGAGTGGCACGTAGTCGCTGTGATAGATCGGCTGCCAGACCGCGCGTTGCACCTCGGGCCGATCGCTCTTGCGCTGGATGTTGAACGCGGCACGATCCGCACCAAGCGGTCGAGTATAGATGTTGCCTTCGACGATGATCAACTCTTCCTCAGGCAGCCCGATGAGCCGCTTGATGTAATTCTCATCGGGCTTGGTCGGGTTCTTGAATACCACGCTGTCCCATCGCTGGGGTTCGCGGATGCTGTAGAGGTATTTGAGGACAAGGATGCGGTCGCCCGTGCTGACGCGGTAGCCCCGGTTGAGCGCGTTGGGGTAGTGGCACATCGGGCACACGGCTGCGACGTTATTCTCGGTGATGTAGGACCGGCGAATGACCGCCTCACCCACCATCCCGCCGCGATTGGCGCGGACACGTTCGGTCCGCTGGCCTTCAGCGGGATCAGTGGTGAACTCGTAGCCGCACTGATCGCAGCTCACCCGCACATGTTCGCCCAGAAGTGTCGGCGCCATCGAGCCGGTGGGGATGACAAAGGCCTCGACCACGTAGGCGCGAAAGACAAACGCCAGGATGAAGGCGATGACGATTGACTCGATCGTTTCCTTGATCGAATCGTTACTGCCGTCAGGTTGACCGGAGGGGTTTGCCACGTGCGATCCTACGCTGGATGTTCGGGGTTCCAAAAACCAGCGGCATTGTAGCGGCGCCCGGCATGCGAGGGATGCGGCGTCGCGCGATGTTCGCGGCCAGCACAGCCACGATCGCGCAGCACGCACGTTGGCTGCAACCTCTCTGGCAGAATGTGAGCGGCCGCCATGTGGTCACGCAGCGATTGCCAACCTACGCCGAGATCGATGCGTCCCAGCCAGGAGCGTCACCATCACCAACCAGGCGGTGGTCGGCTCGGGAATCGTCAACGTCACCGACCATTCCACGCTGCGCTCCAGCAGGTTGCGGTTACTTCGCACCCACTCCGTGTCGTCATAGGCCAGAGCTTTGACTTGGTAATCGCCCGCGCCATAGCCAAGGCCGATGAGGTCGAGCGTCTGGCCAATCGCCAGATTTAGAAGCTCGCCGTTGACGTACCAATCGACCTTGATGACATTGGGGTCGATGACATCGACCCAGAGGTTTTGCGGATCGATGAGGGTGCCGACGTTGCTCAACCACGTGTCGAGGGGGCTGACGATGTCATAAATATCGAGAATGATCTTTTCACGGCTGACTGCATCAAAAGGCCTGCCCAGCGACCGCATCTTGGAGTCGGATGAAGGGCGATAGATTCCCGTGGCGTATTGCTCGGCCCCTTCAAAGACGCCAATGGTCATGCCGGGTAACTGGGGATCGGTGTAGCCGGCCCAGTGAGCCCATTTGGCGCCGCTGGGGTCCTTGGTAACGTTGACGTGATTGGGTTCGCCTTGAGGAAAAGCCTGCTGGATGGTGACGTACTCGTCGGCAAGATTGCTGAAGGAATGGCCCAACTCATGGAGCGCGATCTCCGCCGCTGAGGCGTTACCGCCCGCCGCCACTGCCCATTGGCCGCCGCCGCCACCGTATTTGGTGGTGTTGACTGTGGCCAGCTTCATGTCCGCCGTGATGCCCGTGCCTGACAGGGCGTTGGCGACCGCCGTATTGGCCTTGGTGTCGTTGAGGTAGAGCAGTCGCTCGGTCGTGCTGCCGTTCCAATAAAAGCTGGCATCCAGGGCCGTGTCGCGAAAGATGCCATCGGGTGGGATGTCGGCCCCCGACTCGTTGCTGATCACGTTGACGGCATGGACGTTGAAATAATTGGCGTATCGCGGGAAGGGATTCTGGGTGCCGCCAAACATGTGGTTGACCATCGTGTTGACGTGCTGCAGATAGGTGGTGCCTATCTCGCTGGCAGTGTAACCGTCGCCGACGAAGACGATGTTGACGCGGTTGGCGTTTGGGCCATGGTTGACGATGGTGCTATAAGAAGCCAGCGCAGCCGGCCCCATGAGGCACACCGCCAGCACAATCGCGGCCGCCCGCCCAATGAAATTAGGGTTCATGCTCTTCTCTTCCTGCAGTTTGCTTTCTGCGAATTAATCCAATTAAACAGAATATACCGGTTATGCGGTTTTCTCAAACAGATTATGGCGCCGATTTCGCGACAGGCCACCTAATGCAACCGACATTTGCAGGAAAATTAGTAGGCTTTTAGCAAAATAGTGCCATCGCATGGCAGTTTGGGCGGTCTGGCACGATTAGGCGATGAGTTCCACGGGCGATGTTGCCACCATCCCGAAGCGTGCCGCAGTTCGTGGGGTGCCCTGAGGGCATAATTGAAGAAACGTCTCACGCCGTGCCCACGAGCTCGAACGCCGTGGCAACACGACTTCGTTCTGCGGATGCCGCGCGGTGGGTGCGGTATGATCGATCCCCCGATGGCTTGCGGATGATGCCGTGCGAGTCGGCGGGATGGAGTTCTGCTTTGAATCTCGATGCCCGATTTGATGTCAACTTCCGCCATCGCGTGGTCTTTGTCGACGATGCGTGGGAACTGAGCAATCCAGCCGTGGCACAGGCCCTGGCGGGGGCGGGGCAGCCGGGGCGGGTGATGGTGTTTGTCGATGGGGCGGTGGTCCGAGCTTGGCCCCAGTTACCCGACCGAGTTCGTGCCTATGCGGAGCATCATCACCGGGCGATGACGCTGGCGGCACCCATCGCACAACTGCCAGGCGGGGAGATAGCCAAGAGCGACCGCGGCGTGTTTGACGATGTGTGTCAGGCCATTCACGATGCACATATCGATCGGCAATCCTATGTGCTGGTCATCGGCGGCGGGGCGGCGCTGGACATCGTGGGGTTTGCCGCAGCCGTGACCCATCGCGGCCTGCGCTTGCTGCGAATGCCCACCACCACCCTGGCGCAGGCGGACTCGGGCGTCGGGGTCAAGTGCGGCATTAACGCTTTTGGCAAGAAAAATTTCCTGGGCGCCTTCGCTGTGCCCGCGGGTGTCATCAACGATCAGACGCTCTTGACCTCGCTATCCGATGCCGATTGGCGGAGTGGGTTTTCAGAAGTGGTTAAGGTCGCGCTGGTCAAGGACGCCCAACTCTTCGAAACCGTCGAGCAACAGGCCCAGGCGATTGTTGATCGAGACCATGCCCAGGCGGGGCCGATCATCGCTCGATCCGCCCAACTGCATTTCAATCACATCGTCACCGGTGGCGATCCGTTCGAACTCACCACTGCCCGCCCGCTGGATTTCGGGCATTGGTCGGCACACAAGCTCGAACAAATCACCGGCTTTACGCTGCGGCATGGTGACGCCGTGGCCATCGGCGTGGCACTCGACGCCATGTACTCGCATCTCGTGGGACTCGCACCGCCAGAACTGCCCCAGCGGGCGATCGCAATTCTGCGGCGGCTGGAGCTGCCCATCTGGCACGACGCTTTGGGGCGACCCGATGAGGTGCTGGCCGGCCTCGAAGAGTTCCGTGAGCACCTGGGTGGCAATCTCACCATCACCTTGCTGCGCGATGCGGGGCAACCGATGGATGTTCACCTGATCGATACGGGGCTCATGCGTCGCGCGATGGCGCGGCTGCGCGACGAGGCGTAAGCGAGCGAATCGCTTGTGATTCGGCGTACGACGTCAGGGGGTCTTGGACTGCATGGTGTGGATGTTGCGCGCGATATCGCGCAACGTGTGCAGCGCCACGCCCAACGCCA
>JBGSTK010000167.1:0-5268 GCA_041736565.1 Phycisphaeraceae bacterium
TGGCCTGCGTCTCCCTCGTGCCCGGCGCACCGGCGACACCCGGCGTGCTGCCTCTGCGTGACACGCCCAACCGCGAATGACAATCCCCGGCCATATCTGCGACAATTCGGCCCACCATGAAACCATCGATGCAAGACCTGATCCCGCCGTTGTTCGATCACCTGGAGGCTGACCGTGCGCCCGCCGTCGAGCGGCTGCTGGATTTCCTGCGGATACCCAGCGTCAGCACTCAGCCCGCGCATAAGCCCGACATCCAGCGTGCTGCGGCATGGGTCGCGCAAGCGCTGCAGAAGGCGGGGCTCGCGGCAACGGTCGAGGCCACGGACGGCCATCCGGTCGTGGTGGGGCGGTCACGTGCAGAGGATGTCATCAATGCGGACGCAGCACCGCGCGTGATGTTTTACGGCCACTACGATGTCCAGCCGCCCGAGCCATTGGAGCTTTGGACATCGCCACCGTTTGAGCCCACGGTCACGGATGGGAAGATCGTCGCCCGCGGCGCCAGCGATGACAAGGGCCAGGTCGCCTGCTTCCTCGAAGCGCTGCGTGCCTGGCGGCGTGTGCATGGCAAGCTGCCTTGTCACGTAACGGTGCTCATCGAGGGCGAGGAGGAGATGGGCGGCATCAATCTCCCGCCGTTCTTGAAGGCGAATAAGGATCGACTCGCCTGCGACATTGTCGTAGTTAGCGACACCGCCATGTGGAATCGCCAGACGCCATCAATCGTCTACGGCTTGCGCGGGCTCATCTACTTCGACATCCAACTCCACAACGCCAACCGCGATCTTCACAGCGGCGTGTTCGGCGGCACGGTGGCCAACCCCGCGGTCATGCTCACCAAGGTGTTGGGCAAACTTTTCGACGATCAACACCGCGTGACCATACCCGGCTTCTATGACGATGTGCTGGCCATCGATCCCGCGGAGCAGAAACGATGGAACGCGCTGGACTTCGACGAGCATCGCGATCTGCTGGACCCCATCGGCGTCAAGAAGGCCCACGGTGAAGCGGGCTTCGGCAGTCTGGAGCGAAAATGGGCGAGGCCATCCTGCGATATCAACGGCCTCTTCGGCGGTTATGGTGGACCCGGCGCTAAGACGGTCCTGCCTTCTTTTGCCGGTGCCAAGGTCAGTTTCCGCACCGCGCCGTATCAGAAGGGCAAGGCGATCGCTGCGGCTTTCGAGCGGTGGCTGCGCTCTCACGATGTGGGCGGGTGCGAATGGAAGATCACGCCGCTGGGTGTCGCGGACCCGGTGATCCTGCCGCATGATTCGCCTTGGATTGCCGCGGCTGTCAAAGCTTGTGAGCACAGTGCAGAGAACAAGCCCGTGCTCATGCGCGAAGGGGCCACTATTCCCGTCGTCGCGGATCTCAAGAGCATCCTCAACGCTGACACGCTGCTGGTGGGCTTCGGTCTGAATGATGACCGCCTTCACGCGCCCAACGAGAAGTTCGAGCTGTCGAGTTTCTATCTGGGTTGTCGCACGCACGCGGCGATGTTAGCGCATCTGGCTGAGGTGAAGCGGTGCTGAGTGCCAAGCCGCAAGAGGTTGACATCGCCATCGTTGGTGGCGGGGCGGCGGGCCTGATGGCGGGCATCTTCGCCGGTCGTAGTGCGAGTGGCGACGAGGCGGTCGTAACGTCCGCGCGCTCGCCAACGCCCGCATCACCCGCATTTTGCGCAACACCGCGACGTCGCATCGTCATCCTCGATGGCGCCACGCGCATCGGCGCAAAAATACTCGTCTCCGGCGGCGGACGATGCAACGTCACGCACGAAGTCGTCAACCCCAACGACTTCGCTGGCAACCGCAATCAGATCGCCCGCGTTCTCCGCAGTTTCGATGTCCCCGCCACCATCGCCTTTTTTCGCGACATTGGCGTGGAACTCAAGACTGAGGAGACGGGTAAACTCTTTCCCGTGACTGATCGTGCCGCGACCGTTCTGGAAGGCTTGCTCGAAGCGCTGCGATCGGCAGGTGTCGAGCTTCGGCTCCAACACTGCGTGCTGGGCATCGAGCCCGATGGTGCGCCCGGTGATGCACGACGCCTGGCGGTCATCACACCTCAGGGTCGCATCAACGCGCGGCGAGTGATCCTCGCAACGGGTGGCCAGAGTCTGCCCAAGACCGGCAGTGACGGCGCGGGCTATCTACTCGCCAAAGCGCTGGGCCACACCGTCACGCCGACGTTTCCCGCGCTGGTGCCGTTGCTTCTGCCCAAGGATCATCACCTCACCACGATGAGCGGCATCAGCTTTGAGGCGCAGCTTGCGGTGCGTGCCGCATCGGGCAAGGTGCTGGCGAGGCAGGATGGTTCGGTGCTCCTAACGCACTTCGGCATCAGCGGCCCGGCCGTGCTGGACATCAGCCGCCATTGGATCGCCGCCCGCGCTGCTGACCCCGCCGCCACGCTGACGGCCAATCTCATGGCTCCCGACGATTTTCAAACCGTGGACGCCCGCCTGCTGGCGCACGCTCAACGCAACCCCACCGCCAAGGTCTTCACCACGCTGGCGGCGGTGCTTGTCAATCGACTGGCGGATCAGTTGCCTCGGCAAATCGAGATCGATCCCGTCATGCAACTGGCGCAGTTGAGCAAAGCCAACCGTCAGGCCTTGGCGCGACTGCTGACGGAATTGCCCTTGCCCGTGGTGGGTGACCGCGGCTTCACCTTCGCTGAGGTGACGGCTGGGGGCGTGCCGCTTGGTGAGGTGGACACCGCGACGATGGCGTCGCGCCGATGCCCGGGCGTGCATCTGTGTGGTGAGATCCTCGACGTCGATGGACGCGTGGGCGGATACAACTTTCAATGGGCCTGGTGTACCGGGCGACTGGCAGGCATCGCTGCGGCACAGGGGCTTTGACGCACAAGGCTCAACGGCGGGCGGGGGGCGAATCAAAACACCATCAAAACACCATCAGAGCCTCGGGACCAGCGGCCGACGTAGCATCGCCTCGTTGCCCGACACCGGCTGGGCGTACCGCTCATCAAGTGCGGGCAGGGATGGCCCCACGGGCGCACCCTCCAACTCGCAGAGTTCCACACTCGTGGCGGGTGACCAGACCTCGTCTGACGACACCTGCGGATCGGGCAGCCACTCTTTTCGTTCATGTGTCATCGCACACCTCGATTTGGGGGACGGGAAACACAATCCGGACGCCATCGGTTCCGGTCGATATAGGCCGCGTCAAGTGTTTAATACAACAACCCGGATGGACCGTAAATCGGGCATCCTCCGCTGTGCGAGATAGGGATTCCCCTCATCGTCAATCGGAAGCGGCACGCTTGAACTATCGCGGCACCATCGTACCCAGCGCCTGGCGCAACTCCGCCAAGGCGATGAGGCCCATGGCACTGGGCGAGATGCTCAGGCGGTTGTCCCACAGTGCGGGGCGAACGCCACCCATGACATCATCCCGGCTGCGTACGTAAAAGCACGAGGGCTCGTCGAACATCAACTGCACCAGGAATCTGGCTGCGAGGCCGCTGTCGAGAAGCCAGCGGAGTCTGTCGCCCTCAGCCACCACGCCGGGATGTGCCAAGCCCTGCGCCAGAAACGTCAGATACTGGGCGCTGCGCCAATCGGGGTTGGCGGGGCTTTGATCGTCACGTCGTGAAAGGTCGAACCCGCCGACGACATCGGTGGGGCCGACGGCCTGGGTGCCTTCAACCTGCCGGGATCGCAGGAGCTTCGCGGTCTCGCGCAACATTGCCAACCGCGGCGCGACCTGCGCTGCTGCTGCGGCATCGCCAGCGACTTGAAGCCGCTGCATGGTCAGTTCCGCCTGCGATATCCAGGGCAAACCGTTAACCAAACCCGCGGCGGTGGCGTCCTTCCACACTGCGTTGCGACCAGCGTCGATGACAGCCTTGACCCGTGCATCGCGCGTCTGTTGGTAGCTCGATGCCAGTGCCGCCAGGAACAGCGATTGCACGGGCAGGCCCGCCTGTCGCTGGTTTTCTTCAATGAACAGGCCATCGGGCCCCTGACGCTCAGCGATCATGGCGGTCAACGCATCACGCTGGGGTTTGAGCTCCACAAGATGCGGCGCGGTGGCCAGCGTCATGAGCGTCAAGGCCGCCGCCACGGATTCATCGGCTGCGGCGCGAGGCCCGGTCAAGCGAGACAACAGCAGACGGACCGAGGCATCCAGGGCCTTTCGCATCGGCGCTGCCTGCGGATGAGCGGGTTGATGCTGCGCGATGTAGCGCGATTGCAGCGACAGCGCGTAAGCTGCCAGCGCCACATCCTGCAGCGGCGCCGTGGCCGGGTCGTAGCGGTCGGCAGAAGGCAGGTACGTGCCCGTCATCGAACCATCATCACGCTGACGCCGCAGCAGATGGCTCACGATAAGTTCGGCGGCGGCATCGAGCGTCGGACCACCAACAGCCGTGGGAGGCAGCACCGCATTGCCACGCACCAATTGCATCACGGGTTGGCGCGGATGGCTGCGGGTCATGTGAATGACTTCGAATCGCGCCAGCCGAGGCGGGACAGCGCTGGCCGTCGGTGTCGCAGTTCCAGGCAGAGGACGACTTCCCGGCGCGATGTTGTCCGGCGCTTGTGGCGCAGCGAAATTCGCGGGCCGGGCGATGCGGGGCAGATCCAGTAGGCCGTAGTTGAGGTCGGTCAACATGCTCACCAATTGCCCCTGGGGCGATGAGTTTTGAGCAATGACGGTGGCGGGCCAGATCCAGGCCGAGCGATTCTCGCTTACGCCGCGCTCACCGGGCCGAGTCATGATCAGGCCGTGGTGGCCCGATGCCCATGCGCGATAGAGCGCATCGGATGGTGCCTCTGCACCCAGCACGATGGCTTGCGGGCCTCGGGCAATCTGCATGTCCACGGTCAGGGACTTGGCCAGCTCGCGAACGCTGGTGATGGTTTGAGGTTGGCGTGCATCGCTGCCCGCGGCATTGGTTGCAGCACGACGACGGGCATCATTGAGTGACTCACGCACCTCTCGCAACGCTTTCGCCATCGCATCGCCCGCCAACGCGGTGAGGTTGGTGATCGGCGGTGCCTGCCCATCGCCCTGCAACGGCACTGCGGCCCCGGGGACTAAGGCAACGCCTGAACCCATCGGCAACCCCAGCCATCGGACGGTGACCTGCACACCACTGACATCACTGACCCAGATCGGCTTGGCGCGACCGGCGGCTTCGGCATCGTCCGCTTCGAGCCAACGCTCCAGTTGCCCGTAGACCTCCAAGCCATGGGACCAGTCCACGTTGGGTGCCTGCCGCGGAATGCCCGGCCCCGCC
>JBGSTK010000182.1:0-24146 GCA_041736565.1 Phycisphaeraceae bacterium
AGGCCTGCGCGATCGCCACCCCGGCATCATCGGGCCCAAACCCCATGAAGACCGCCCCAGCACGTTCCTGATACTCCCGCAACATCATTGATGCCACCTTCCAAAAAGCCCGGTCACCCACAAGAGCCACGTGACCCACAAGAGCATGGTATCGCGTTTGGGTAGTAAGACGCGAGGAATCTTGCTCGCACCTCTCGAACGGCCTCGGTGCGCAAAAGGCCGAAACGAAACAGCGGCTTAAGTCAGCCCCTTATTCCGACGATGACGTCTGTGCCGGTTGTATCGGTTAACGGGACGTCGCCCACTGGCACGTCGCCGCGCCCGGCCAAGATGGAACCCCCAGCGTGTCCACGACTTCCATGGCAACACCCGGCCCGATGCAACCCGCTGCCTGCCTGACCGTACTCAAGCCCAGCCGAGTCTGGTCACCCATCGATCCGCTGGAACTCTGGCGTTATCGGGACCTATTGGTGATCCTCGCCAAGCGTGATATTCAGGTGCGCTATAAGCAGACCGCCCTCGGAGCGATCTGGGCACTGCTCCAGCCGCTGGTGACGATGGGCGTTCTGAGCCTGGTGGTCGGTCACTTTCTCGGTGCCGCAAGAGTGGTCGGCGACGTTCCCTACCCGCTGTTTCTACTGGCGGGCTTGCTGCCTTGGATGTTCTTTGCCGCCACGGTCACGGCCGCGTCCACGAGTCTCGTGGGCAACGCCGCCATGGTGCAGAAGATTTATTTCCCTCGTTTGATCGTCCCTCTGGCATCGCTGGGCGCGCCCATTGTCGATGCCTTGGTCGCCTTTGGTGCGCTGATACTACTGGTGCTGGTCTATCAACCCCCGGTCAACGCCGAGGTGCTGCTGCTTCCACTGATCGCATTGACGGTGGTGCTCACAGCCGCTGGCATCGGCATCACATTAGCGGCGCTGACCGTGACCTACCGCGACTTCCGTTTCGTGGTGCCCTTCGCCCTGCAAGTCTGGTTCTTCGTCACGCCGGTGATCGTCCCGGCGACCGTCGTGCCAGCGCAATGGCGGTGGCTGATGGGCCTCAATCCCCTGGCGGGTGCCATCGGTGCCTTCCGCGCGGCTGTACTGGGCACAGGGATCGACTACCAGGCATGGGCACTCTCGATCATCGCGGCCATCCTGCTGCTGGTCGGCGGTCTCCTGAGTTTCAGCGCCATGCAACGACGTTTTGCGGATGTGGTGTAAAGATGTGCAGTGACGCTATCCAGATCGAAAACCTCTCCAAACGCTACCGCCTGGGACAAGGCGGCGCGCAGGATCGTACGTTCCGTGAGTTGATTCAGGAAAGCATCGGGGCGGCGGTGAGAAAGCTCGCCTTCGGGCGGAGTGGAAGCCGGGGCAACGGGGCGGACGGTGAGATTGATTCTTCGAGTGGATCCGAAGAAAACGCAAGGCATTTCTGGGCGCTGCGCGACGTGTCGATGAACATCCGACCCGGTCAGGTCGTGGGCGTCATCGGTCGCAACGGAGCAGGTAAAAGCACATTGCTCAAAGTGCTGTCGCGCATCACCGATCCCACGCAAGGCCATGCTGTGATCCGTGGCCGCGTCGGCAGCCTGCTGGAAGTGGGCACGGGGTTTCACCCGGAGTTGAGTGGTCGCGAAAACGTCTTTCTTAACGGCGCGGTACTGGGCATGACCCGGCGGGAGATCGTCGCAAAGTTCGATGACATCGTGGCGTTCGCGGAGGTGGAGAAGTTTCTCGACACGCCGGTGAAACGCTACTCCAGCGGCATGTACGTGCGGCTGGCGTTCGCGGTCGCAGCTCACCTGGAGCCCGAGATTCTCATCGTGGATGAAGTGCTGGCGGTGGGCGACGCTGCATTTCAAGCACGCTGCCTGGGGAAAATGAAAGACGTCGCCGGCCAGGGACGCACGGTCCTGTTCGTCAGTCACAACATGGCGGCTGTCCAACATCTGTGTGATCGGGCTGTGCATCTCGATGCCGGCCGTGTGGTCGCAGATGGGCCCGCCACGCAGATCGTCGGAGACTACCTCAACTCATTGCGGAAGCGTAGCACGCTCCGTGTCGCGGATCGCACGGATCGCGGTGGCATGGGTCCTCAACGCATCGTCGATGCGGCAGTCTATCTCGATGATGCAAGCTTGCCGACCACCGTGGTGGCTGTAGGCCGCTCCGCCCGACTGGTCTTTGACCTCAGTGAACCAATGGGTGATGCCGAGTTGGTTTTCGCCCTCTATGACATGCATGGGCATCTGGTTGCCGATTTCGATTCGCGTCACCTCGCACAAGGCGACCGGCGGGTTGACATTGCTGCCCGCGTCGTCTGTGAGATTCCGCAGATCACGCTGACCCCCGGCACCTATCGCCTCAATGTCGCGCTGCTGGACCGTCAACGAAATGCCATCGACCACGTGGAAGGCGCCCTGACCCTGCAAGTTGAAGATGGCACGCTGGCGGGCCGACCCGTGGCTCACGGCGCGCGGGGCGTGGCACTGCTGCCTCACCGCTGGACGTTCGCAAATCCCCTGCAACAGATTGGTAACTCCGTCTCCGTCACACAGAAGATTGAAAGGCAAGCGGCATGAGTGTAGCCATGCTGAAAAATCTGCGATCCGCCTCCGCACGTATCCTGCGAGGCTCCCCCCGCGCGGCATATGTGCCCAAACGCACGCTCATCCGCGACGTTCCCGTGGCGAAGCTGCTCATGGGAGGCGATGCTGGTATCGATGGCGAACGCTACGCGCGCATGCTGGGGCAACCACTGCGGGCTTCGACACGGGTCATCGACGGTCCGCATGCGCAGTTCCTGCGGGAATACGCTGCCCAGGGTCAACGGCTCCTCCACGAGGGCCCGTTCGAAGCCACCGCCTACTATCGCAACGCCGCAGCCTGCATTGAGTTCACGGGCAGCTATTTCGACGCTCGCCAACCCGATCAGGTTCGCAGCGTGGCGGCACGCTACGTCGCACAGTTCGAAGCTGCGACACATAGCCGCAGCGATGCCAACCCCAACAGCACCGTCGCCCCCAAAAACCGCACCTCCAACCCGCAAAACAACCAAGCCGCACAACAGAATCAGAGCCCCGCTGGCAGTCCCATCCTCGTCCGACCCATCGCCCACTCGACCTGCTTCCAGGTCAAAGACGGCCACCATCGCGTCGCCATGGCAGCGACACTCGGCCAGTCAACCGTCGATGTCGAATCCTACGGTCAACCCGTCTTCACTCCCCTTCAACGCCTGCTGCTTGACAACCTCTGGCTTCAGGGCCGCCGCGAGCTGTATCAACCCATCGATGCGCCTGAGCTGGCGGATGACTGGACACTTGTTCGCCGCTGTACCGACCGCTTGGACATGATGCGTGCTCTGCTTGCCAAAGAAGGTTTGCTCTTGAGCAGCAACCTGAGCTATGTCGATCTAGGTGCCGCCTACGGCTGGTTCGTGGCCAAGATGCGCGATCTGGGCTTCCATGCCACGGGCGTTGAACGCGATCCCTTTGCCATTGAAGTCGGCCAATGGTGCTTTAGTACGTCGCTCAATCCCGATTCACAATCACGCATGATCCGCAGTGATCTGGTGCGGTTCCTCAACGAGCATCAGTCCAAGCGCTTTGATGTGGTCAGCGCCTTTAGCGTGCTGCATCACTTCGCCCTGGGCATGGGCGCGATCACGCCGGAGCAACTCATCGGTCTACTCGACGGAATCACCGGGCGAGTGCTGTTCATCGACACTGGCGAGGCCCATGAGTCGTGGTTCGCCGACAAACTGCCCCAGTGGACGCCGAACTTCATCGACGGCTGGCTTCGACGCCACACCAGTTTCAGCCAAATCGTGCGGCTGGGTGTGGATGGTGATGCCGTGACCCCTTACCAGGATAACTATGGACGCACGTTATTCGCCTGCATTCGCTGAAAGCACCGATGCCGCAGAGCCGGTCCTGTCGCCGCCGTCCGCCGTCGCTGTGGCGTCGACCAGTCCGCGTATCAGCGTGTTGATGCCCGTATACAACGCCGCGGCCTGGCTCGATGAAGCGATGGGCGATCTCGTAGCCCAGACGTTCACGGATTTCGAGATCATCGCCGTGGACGATGGCTCCCGCGACGACTCCCTCGCGGTGCTGCATCGCTGGGCTGATCGCGAGCGACGTCTGCACATTCTCAGTCGCCCCAACACCGGCATTGTCGGCGCTCTCAACGATGCTTTAGCTGTAGCGCGCGGCGAATTCTGTGCCCGCATGGATGCCGATGACCGCTGTGATCCATCGCGTTTCGCACTGCAGATCTCCTACCTTGAGAAACATCCCGCCTGCGTGGCCCTCGGCACTGGAGTCCAATGCCTCGATCCGACCGGTGCCCCGATGAGTCTCCAAAACCTCACCCAGGGCCACGACCTCATCGACGGTAAGCTGCTCGCCGGTGATGCAGGCGCGATTGTGCATGCCACCACGATGATTCGCACAACCGCGTTGCGACAAGTCCGAGGCTGGAACCCGCGATTCAACTGGGTCGAAGACCTTGACATCTTCCTTCGCCTTGCGGAAGTCGGGCAACTGGAGAACCTACCCGAGCCGCTCTACCGCTATCGCCGCCATGCGCAGAGCGTCTGCATGACGCACTATCAGCGCATGTGCCAGGACCTTCGTACTGTCGTGAAAGAAGCGCACGAGCGCCGCGGCCTGCCCGCACCTTTGCCGCAGACCATTCGCCCCGACCTGGGCCAACCGCTGACGCCCGCAGCGATGTATCGCAGCTTCGCCTGTCACGCCATGAATCGGAACAACCTCGCCCTGGCACGTCGCCACGCGCTGGCGGCATTGCGGCGGCAACCGTTGTCCGTCGAATCCTGGCGCGTCCTTTACTGGAGCCTCGCCGCCTGAATCGCGTCGGCGACACACTTGGACCTCTTACGAGATCGCCCATGAACCTCAACTGGCTCAAAGAACCTTACTGGAAGCTGCTGCGAAAGCTTCACCCAACGCAGAAATCGTTGACGCCCGGCGACTGGATGGACGCCATCGCCGCTCATGTAGGCCAACGCCGCGGCGTTGAACCCCTGATCTTCGTCGATGTCGGCGCCCACGATGGCGGCATGGCGCGTCGATTCCTGGAGCGCTTTCCTGACATGCATGTGCATGCCTTCGAGCCGCAGGCCGGGGTGTTTGCCCGCCTTCGTGATCGACTGGCTCACGTGCCCGGCTCGCGCCACAACGTGGCGGTCGGCGAGCAAGCGGGCACCCTCAAGCTCATCTGCAACGCCACTGCCATGACCACCTCCCCGCTGCCAGCCAATGACTGGAGCCGTCGCTACTTTGATGCAGCGACGCAGCCCGTCGAGGAACGCAGCGTCCCGGTCATCACGCTTGACGATTGGTTCACACAATCGGGCCTCAGCCGCATCGACATACTCAAGCTCGACATCCAGGGCTATGAGGATCGCGCTCTTCGTGGCGCTGGCAAACTGTTGGACGCGGGGGCCACCTGTGTTTTTCTTGAAGTCAACTTCGTGCCCTTCTACGAGGGTTCGGCCCTGTTTGCCGATGTGGACGCCATCCTGCGGTCGCACGGCTATCGGTTGCACAACCTCTACAACCTGGCGACTCATCTCCCCGAAGGTCAGCTCGGCTCGGGCGATGCCTTGTATGTGCGTGATGTGAAACGTCATGTGAAGCGTGACAGCGAGCGTGATGTGAAGCACCCCGCCGCGCCGTTGACACTCCGTCAAGCCGCCTGATTCGACCAAGGAACTCCCATGGGAAAGCTTCCGATCAGTTGCATCATCGTCTTTGGCAATGAGCGTGCCATGCTCGCCGAGTGTCTGCCCCGGCTGGCGAGGCTGGGTGAGTTGATCCTCATCGACATGCAATCCACCGACGGGTCGCGCCATATCGCCGAGCAGTATGCGGATGTACTGCTCCAGTGCGAGCAGGCACCGATTGCCGATGCGGTTCGTGTTGAAGCCCAGCGTTATGCCACGCATCCGTGGATCATGATGGCCGATCCTGATGAGCACTATCCGCCATCACTGATCGAAGCCATCGGCAACACAATCGCAGCGAAACCGGACGCGGGCGGCATCCGAGTGCCTTTGTGGTTCAACTTCAAACGCAAGTCCTTGCGCGGAACAATCTGGGGCGGCGGAAACAAGACAAAGCTGGCCCTCGTCCGACGCGGCCGAGGCCGCCTGCTGGGAATGTGCAATCTCATTTCCGAGGTTTTTGCAGGCTTTGAAACCGTGCGACTCGACCCCGCGCATTGCGGGTACATGGCGCATGAATGGTCGCAGTCGTATCTCGATTTACTTAACAAGCATGTGATCCGCTATCCCTATCGCGATGCAATGCGAATGCACAAACAGGGGCGGCGATTCCGCTTGAGTGAGGTGCTCATTGCACCGATACGTGAGTTAAATCGTTGCTTGCGTCACCACGACGGGTGGCGCGAAGGTTTCCGCGGCTTGGCACTGTCGGCAATCTACGCGACATATCACGCAGTAACACAGATCTGTCTTGGCTTGGTGCAGTGGCGGGCGGGGCGTGCGGCCCACGGGGCGGTTGAGGAGAAAGCGCCAGCGCTATCGCTGGTGACTCAACGAGACATCGTCGCGGCGATTGCGCCAAAGACGATGACCCACTCCGCAAGGAGAGCCGCATGACCTCCCCGCCACGCATCAGCCTTGTTATTCCCAGCTTCAACCAGGCAACGTTTCTTGAAGCCACCATTCAGAGCGTCATTGCTCAGGACTATCCCAATCTGCAACTGGGGATCGTTGATGGCGGTTCAACGGATGGCTCACAGGAAATCATCCATCGCTATCGTCAACACTTCGCGTTTGTAATCTCCGAACCCGACAACGGCCAATCCCAAGCCATCAACAAGGGCCTGCGTCTTGCTGACGGCGAGATCATGGGTTGGCTTTGCAGCGATGATCTGCTGCGTCCCGGCGCGCTTGCGTCAGTGGCCCAGAATTTCTCCGATGCAACGGCCGCGGACTGGCTCATCGGTGCCTGCCGGATGGTCGATGCCCAGGGCCGTTCGGTTGAAACAAAGCATCCCTCGGGCGGCTTCACTCTCGCGGGGATGTTGTTGCGACCTAACGGTCTGGTCATTCCGCAGCCCAGCGTGTTCTGGCGACGATCATTGACCGAGCGCGTGGGGCTGCTCGATGAGTCATTGCATTACGCCATGGATTTCGATCTGTGGTGCCGCTTCGTGGCCGCCGGTGCGCGGCCGCGATTGCTCGACGTGGAGTTGTCCGACTACCGCCTGCACCCGACGAGCAAGAGCTGCAGCCAGCAGACGGGGTTTCTTCGGGACCACATCATCGTCGAGTCGCGACTCGCCGGGAATCTGCCGTGGCGCCAGCGCCTGCAGTTGAAACGACGTCTGGGCTACCAGCGTCGCATGTTGGCACTGCAACAGCTTCCCGCAGGCACACGCCCTTGGCGAGCAGTCGCCGCCCGGCCATGGTGGCTACTATCGAGCCAAGTCCGCCACGCGCTGCGAGCACCGACCCAACCCAACCCCGTTCATAGTGAGGCAACCATGGATCAACAACCAACCGCCGCCACGTGGGAATCGATCTGGTCGGTCGCCGATGCCGGCCTCGCGGCTGCGCGACTGCAAACAGAGCGGCAGTCGTCACGCTGGGAGGGCATGCGCTCCGCCGTGGTTGAGATGGCCGCGAGACGCAAGCTTCGCTGTGTGGAGTTGGGCAGCGGCGAAGGTGACTTTTCTGTGCTGCTTGCAGAAATGGGCCACGACGTGTGTCTCGTGGACTTTTCACAAAAGGCGCTGGATCGCGCCAAGGCCAGGTTCGATGCATTGGGACTGCGCGCCACGTTTGTGCAAGGCGATCTATTTGCCTTTTCGAACGATCACGCGGGGCTGTTTGACGTCTCTCTGTCGCTGGGCGTCGCTGAGCATTTCAGTGGCGACCTTCGGCACGAGATCATTGCCGCCCATCATCGCGTGTTGACACCGGGCGGGCTCACGTTCATCAGCGTGCCCAACGCACACTGCCTGCCCTATCGCCTCTGGAAAGTCTACCTGCAAGCCCGCGGGATGTGGCGATATGGCTACGAGGCGCCGTTCTCAGGTAGCGAGATGCTCAGCCAGGCCAAGCGTGCGGGCTTCGACGCATGCACTGTCTACAAGACCGGCTTCGCTGCCAGCATTGATGGGTGTGTGCTGTTGCCATTGACGGGCAAACGGCGTGGCTGGGAAGACGGACCGCGATGGGCTAACGCCATGAGTGGGTGGGCGGTGAACATGCTCGGCCGCGCCGCGTGATGTGCGGCCCGCGGTAGCGATGTCATTCGCCGATCAACTTGCCGAACCAGAAACGCAGTGGGCTATCGATGCGAACCGTGCAACGGCCGCGATCGCAGTGGACCTCGCCATCACCCGCCAAACGCTCCGCCCGCCACGCGCCTTGCTCCACCCCCTGCAGTTCAAGCGAACATTCGTCGCTGGGGTTGAGTTCTCTAAACATCAACAGATAACGCTCGCGTGACTGCTGCCCATAACCGCCCCCGGCGATGAATCCCGTCCAGGCAACGCCATCCGGCCTCGCACCAATTGGCACGATGGGGCCGTCGAACATCGCCTGACGGTGCTGCTTCCAGACAGCCGCTAATGAACCCACCTGTTCGATGTATTGCTCAGGCAGGTTTGACATCTCAAACCATCCCAACGGGTTGGCCATCATCACCGTGGCGAAAAGATAATCCGGTTGATACCGTCCCGGCGCCAGGGGATCATCGACATACTTGACATGGTTGCGGACGTTGTTAAGGAACTCCATGCGTAGCCGCATGGGATCGACATACTGAGCAAGCGTCCACAGATTCCGCAACGTCGCGTGCGGCCAATACCGCCGCCAATCCGTGTAACGATTTTCGACGAATATCGGGCCGACGCGCATGAGTCCGAAGTACCCCGGCCGGGTCTCAGCAGTGACATCCAGATCAAAGACGATCTTTCCGTTTGACGCGTCGAGCACGTGGTGGAAAAAGCGTCGCAGATTGGCTTCGCCTTTGCGGGTGTGCACCTTAACGCCGTCGATCTTGAAGAACTCGACGCCATAACGATGGTGCAACGTCAGAATCTGATGAGCATCGCGCTGCCAGTTGGCGAAGTCATCCGAGGAATCTGGCGCAAACCACAGGCCAAAGCGCATTGAATCCCGACGTGCCGCTTCGACCACCGGCTCCAGATCGTGAGGGAATCGCGCAGCATTCACGTCCCAGAAGCGATCATCCGACGCCCAAAAGCCATTCCATACGCCGCCCTTCTCCGCACTGTTGGCCGTGCGCCCACGTTGCCAGCCATCGTCGATCTGAATCACATCGGCACCCAGACGCTGTCCTGCTGCAACTTCCTTGAGCATGAACGCCTCGTTGATCGCAGCATCGCGCGATCGATCGCCCCACGTGTTGCTCAAGAAGAGCCCATCACGCTGCGGATCATACTCGCGAAGCTGACGCTGGAGACCTTGGAGGGCGGCGATGCGACCAACTCGCCCACCCTGGTAGGCGATGATGCTTGCCGGGTAACCGTCGCCGCCGGTGTGATCGAGTCCGTGCCCCAGCAGAAGCAGGTCCGCTGTCGCGAGGGTCAAATCCAGCGGGCACGGTGCTGGGCGCGCATGGGGCATGGGGGCGTGTTTGAGCAGGATCAACCCATCACCAGTGAGGGCGTCTTCCAGAAAGAACAGGCTGCCGCGTGCTTCGATACGACGCTCGGCTGGATGAAGCAGCCACTCGCACTCGTGGGCAAGTTCGTTGTGGCTGTCGGTCTGATCCAACAGTTCCACGGCAATGAGGCGGCGATGCGTCGGGTCGATGACCAGAGATTCGATGACATCGCCCGGTCTGGCATCCTCACCGTGCGGTGCAGACACGGGAGTGGTTTCAATACCGGTCGGTAGCGGCAGAGCCGAATCGACTCGCGATGCCTCGCCCGCAGTCTTCGCCCGAGCATCAAGCGCGGGCATATCAAGGGCGGGCATGACGAGTCGAACGACCACGGCGGGAACATTGGCAAAGATCTGAAATCGTCTGACTATCGGGCCGGCGGGAGTGTTGGATGTGAGTTCCACGACCAGCGACTCCGCCTCGACAGGCGATTCGCGGCCGGTGCGCCAGGTCACAACCGGCGGTTGCGCATCGCCTTCGTCCACACCACTCGGACGGGAAAGCGAAGAGATCGTCGGCGTCTTCGTCAACCACTCTCGCCCCGAGCGAAGATCACGCAAGGAGGTCGCAAAGAGGCTGCCGTTACACCATTCCCATCGCCGCTCGATCACCTCGTTGGCGATCAGAAGCTGGTTGTCGCAAAAAGAAAACCGGCAGTTGTTCAAGGCAGCGGCCACGGTGTCGTTGAGAATGGTCATTTGAAATTACAGTTGA
This sequence comes from Phycisphaeraceae bacterium, assembly GCA_041736565.1. Taxonomy (GTDB): domain Bacteria; phylum Planctomycetota; class Phycisphaerae; order Phycisphaerales; family Phycisphaeraceae; genus JBBDMX01. The sequence continues at coordinate 10,397 of JBGSTK010000182.1, forward strand.
GTTTGCGGCCGCTTTGGCTGCGAAGGTTCGAGGCCACCTCATGGAGGTTTGACGCCGCTTCACGCGTGATTCATCAAGCCATCGCGCGGGGGTATACCTGCATCAATATACGGTGGGCAGATCAAACTGTTGGCGCAATTGCTCGATCTGGTCCTTGATGGCTGTGTTGTCGTCGACCTGGAGCATCTGCGAATAAAGGTGGTGGAGCTTCCAGAAGCCCCAATCTCGGGCGATTGCGGCTGGACCACGCGTCTCATCGCGCAGGTCACGGGTAAATTGGAATGCCACCGGCTGCGCGCCGTTTCGCCCGGTCATGTTCATGGTGAAGCGGTCGGCCTGATCAAATCGGCCGAACACGCTGAGAGTCTCGCCCTGATGAAAATTGGCCAGTTGATGCGGAAAGACATCTTCAATTTGCAGCCCGGCCACATGGACCGCCACATCCTTGACCAGCGGATAACGCAACCTGCTGGTCAAATCCCGCAGCAGAGTTCGCGCTTCACTCTGCTTGGTGGCGTAGAACGCCAAGCCCTTGTTGCGATAGGCCAGGTAATTGAGCAACACCGGATTCTGTCGGTGGCCTATGCCTACGCAATAAATGCTGGCGGTCAGGTCGTTGTCGCGCGTGATGAGATTGATGATGTCGCGTGTGTCGAGGACGCCGCGTGTGGGTTGGCCATCGGTGACGAGCACGATGTAATAGGCGCGCTCCTGCGCCACGTCACGCACCAGCAGACGGGACAAGGCGAGATTGACGTCCGTCATGCCGCCGGACCGAGCCTCGTCGATGAACCGCGATGCCGCAGCGAGTGTTTCAGCATTGACCGACACAATCCGCTCCTGGCTGAAAATCTCGACGGATTCCTTGAATAGCACGATGTTGAAGCGGTCGCCATCGTTGAGGCTGCCCAGGCTGTCCTTGATGCCCTGTCGCGTCTCACGCACCCAATCGTGCGCGATACTGCTGGAGGTATCCACCAGAAAAATGACGTCTTTGGGGATGGCTTTGAGTTTGCGCAACGACCGCTTGGCGGTGATGTCCACACGGAAATATCCGGCTGCGTCACGACCGGCGGGACGTCCATCCACGCCCGGCTGATACACCGTCACGCGATACTCAAAGTCGTCGTCAAGATGTTCGGGCAACGCGATCGTCGTGGTCGAGCCCAGGGCAAGGCCAACATAGTCGACGGGCGGACCGGTGAGGTCCGTGCTCTGGAGCCGGTGTCGCGCAGCCTCGTCACGCGGCGCGACATCGGGCGGTTCTGCGGGCGATACTGCACCGCGACCATGCCCGGGAACGCCACGACCTCCTGCGCCCGCGGCTCCGCTGCCCTGCCCATCAGGCACGACCACCGTGGTATTGGTTTCGGGCACGAAGGGCAGATCGACCTTGGGTGAGCCGAACATGGCGGCCACCAGTGAGTCGGGCAACCGCGTGTCAGAGGCGTCGAGCGCTCGTTGCGAGTCGGGACGCTGGTCGACCACGGGGTCTGGAATTCCGGGCTGGCGAGTCAAACCGGGCGTGGGCATGATGGTCAACAGGTCCGCGGCACTGGGATCGACGACCTGATCGTCAATGCGTGGCGGACGCAGCGGTTCGTTGTCGGGCAGGATTACATCCGTGTCAGCTCGTTGCACGCGGTAAACCATCGCCTCATCGGACAGCAAGCCGGGGTCGATGCGACCCAACGGACGGGCGTGGAGGATCGCTGCTAAGCCGATGTGAAACAGAATGCTCACCACCAGCGCCAAGGTCAGCGCCAGCGTGCCATCCATAATCCACGGGCCACGCGGCTTGTCGTTGCCGGGGCGAGCTGTGTCGAGCGCACTCATGCACCACCCCCCAGCGACTTGATCTGAGCGGATACGCGCGACTCCAGGCGAGGGTCAAGCTTCTGGTCTCCAAGCTGTTTGAGGAGAAACACAGCGTCACCACGCTTATTCTGTCCAAGAAGCAACATGGCCTGTGCATATTTCCCGTAGGCGCTCTGGCCGTAGCGTTGCACCAACTGCTCATACTCACCGCGGGCTGAATCGTTGGCACCCATCGCCAGGGCGACTTCGGCTGCCTCCACATGCGCCAGCTCCGGCAGTGGCGAGAGTTGGGGGTGGGAATAGAGCAACGTCACCCGCTTAAAGAGCCGCTGCGCTTCGCGATTGGCGGCTTCCGCGCCGGTGATATCGCTGGCGAGAGTTCGCTTGCGGGCCATGCGACGCTGGACCAATCCGCTTTCAAATGACGCCTCCGCAGCAACCGCGCTCTGACTGGCGCTGATGAGACTCTCCCATTCCGCCAGGGCTTCGGTGAGTTTCTCATCGCTCGCCAGCACGCGGCCGATCTCTAGACGCCCCCGCAGGCCCGTATGTGTATCGCCGATGGCGATGGCCGCCTGCAGCGCGGTCATGGCGGCACCGGCATCACCTTCCATACGGTGGGCTCGACCCTGTAATACCAGGGCACCGGCTCGAATATCGCGGGGCATATCGAAGGCGGGCAAGGCCTCCACCAATGGCGCCAACCAGGCACGTGCATCTTTGGGCTGCTGTTGATTCAGGGCGTACTCCGCCAACCAGAGTCGTTCGCGCGGCGACAAACCTGTTGTCGATGATTCGGCTGGATCGGTGCCCGCATTTTGCGGGGCGGCTTGGGTGAGCCGATGGAGAGCTTCCAGTGCCTCGGCGGCGGCAGCGTGGGACGCGGCATCCGAACCCGTGCGATGCTGAATCGATACCCGCCGCAGCGCATCGGCACGTAAAGGCACGGGCGCTCCGGCAGCTTGGGCCACCTTGCCCAGCGACGTTAAACCCTGATCGATCTGGCCCAACTGCAACTGCGCCCGGCCATGCATGTAAAGCACCTCCATGCTGTGCGCGCCCTGCGGGAACTCCTTGAGATAGGTGGCAGCGGTCTCGATGGCGGCACGGTCCGAGCCCTGAGCAAACTGCACAGCGGCCTGTCGATACAAGGCCTGGCCTCGCATCTCAACGGGCAGGTCCTTAAGCTTCAACATCTCCTGCGCCAGAGCCGCGGCTTCATCGAGCTTGTCGAGTTGGCGGAGCAGGTCGATCAATGCCAGCGTGGCGGCGTTGCGACTCTCCGGCGTCAGCTTGTCGCCAAGCGTGAGATACCGCTGGTAGTCATCCGCTGCCTGTCTGGCCTGTCCCGCAGCGGCCAGCAGTTTCGCGCGTTGAAGCAGCGCAGGGGCAAAAAAGGCGTGATCCTCGCCACGCTGGATGGCCACATCGAGCAATGCGACACCACGGGGCAGGTTGCCGCTGCGGGCTTCGGCTGTCGCCAGCAGAAGCAACGCGTCGAGGTTGTGGGGCGAGTCGGGGAAGGTCCTGTTCAAGCGCACGATGGCCTGGTTGACCGCTTCGTACTGCTGGAGCCGGAAGTAACTCACGGCGGTTTTGTAGATCGCTTTGTCCTGCACGCCGGTTTCGGGGCCCGCCGTCTGCGCCTGGGCGAAGAAGGCAATGGCTTTGCTGTGGTCCCCTTTCTCCTGCGCCGCTGAGCCCGCGAGATACGCTGCCACGCCCCGCTGTTGATCGGGCAGGACTTCAGAGAACTGCTTGTGGTCAGAGAGTATCCCGTCGAAGTCCAGCGCAGCCAGGCGCGCCCACATCATGCCCACCACCGCAGCGGGAAACTGCGGTGAACTCTGATGGTCCGTGATAACGATGCGATACGCGGCAATCGCCTGGCCGAAGTCGCCAGCGCGATCCAGCAAGTCGCCTTTGAGCAAGGCTGCCTCGGGGATGGTGGCGCCATCGCCCAGCCCGATGACCTTGTCCAACGTGCCCACAGCTTTTCGAGCATCACCCGCCATCGCCTCGACGCGTGCCAGATCAAGCAATGACCGAGCCCGCAAGGGCGAATCGATCTGACTGGCCTCAGCCAAGGCGCGGGCGGCAGCCTCCAGATTCCCCGCACCGCGATAGGCCAACCCGCGCAGTTGCAGTGACGATGCACGCACCAACGCATCAGCCTTTTCGAGTTTGATCGTCTCCAACGCCGCGATGGCTTCGCGGTACTGGCCCAGATCGATGAACACTTGGCCGCGCAACATCTGCAGAGCGTAGGCTGGCACGATCGTTGGCTCGCCCGCATCAGCCAGGAGTCGCGACGCCGTCTTATTGTCGTCGGCCTTCCTCGCCAGGTAAGCCCGGTAGTAGAGGCCATCGGCGCGACGTGCGTCAGTGGTGAACTTCGCCAGGTATTCATCAAACGCCTGGGCCGCCAAACGGTCCTCGCCACCCTGAAGCAGGCGATAGGCAAAGACGAACTGCTGATTAGCCGCGGTGGTGGCATCCTGCGCCGCCGCCGGGCCGGCAAGCCCAAGGACAACAATCGCCGCCACGCAGCAGAGCAACAACGCGCGCCAAAATGCGCGGCCCCCGAATTCAATTACTCGATCAATTAACACCGTAATATCAGCCTCCAATCTCACTGGCTTGTTTGCTGGTGGCTAGAAAAACGTTGCGCAACCCCGAGGCATAGGCAGCATCCATGACCTGCACCGCCAAGCCAAGTCGACTGCTGCGATCACCGCGGATCACCACTGATTCATCCGGAAACTGCTTCTGCAACTGCGCCAAGGTAGTCTTCAGCGACTCCAGCGAATGAAGCTGGTCGCCAAGAAAAATCTGACCATCGGCCATCACAGTGATCACCACCTGCGTGCGAGACCGCGAAGCATCCGCTGCGGTCTCCGTGGCGGGCAGCGAAACATCGATCTGCCGCTCCTGCTCACGGAAGCTGCTGATGGTCAAAAAGAAGACCAACACCAGGAAGATGATGTCGATCATGCTCGTCAAGGGGAAGACGCTCAAGACGGGCGCGCGGCGTGGGGAGGCAAAACTCATCGCGCATCTCCCATGTTCGAGGCACGAGACGCCTCATGATGACGGGCATCTACTGCCGAGGCCGAGATCGAAGCCGTGGGCGGGCTGTGAATGTGATCGGCGATGGTGTTGGCGGCATGTTCAACCTCCGCCAATGCCTGCGTGGCGCGGGAGCGAATGATCGTGTAGAAAACCACCGTGATAATCGCCACGATCAGGCCGAAGAACGTCGTGGTCATCGCGCCGCCGATGGCGCTGATCAACGCCCGGCTATTGACGCTGATGTCCTGACTGGGCAGCACGAAAAACGCCTTCATCATCCCCAGCACCGTACCCAGAAGCCCCAACATCGGCGCCACCGCTGCGATCTCCGCCAGGTAGTTGATGCGTGACCACAGGAGGTCGCTCCGCCGCTGACCTTCGCTCTGCACAACCTCCATGATGATCGACTGACTTTTGCCAGCATTTTCCACGCAACGCTGCAGAACACTGGCGGCAAAAACCCGGCGATGATCCCGACAGTAGCGAACCGCCTCATCACTGCGACGCGCCAGCACCATCTTGTTGACCTCGTCAATGAAACTCGATGGGACCATCGCATTACGGTTGATCGTCGCCAGGAAGTAAACGAAGAGCATCACGCTGAGAACCGAGAGCGCAGCAATGAGGCTGTTGATGACCGGGCTGGTGCCAAACAGGAAGGCGAAGCTGGGCAGCGCACCCGTGGTCGGGTCGATGCCGCCGGGGCTCGTTGGGCTCACGGTGGATTGCCCTAGTGCGAAGGCTGCCAGAAGCAGCGTGCAGGCCACCATGCACAGAGCCGTTGAAGCGCGACGCGTGAGGAAACGAAAAACCGCATGGGGCATCTTGAACTCCAGGGCTGAGGCGAGTGGGCAAGCCGGGGCTGGCGTGCACGACAACGACGGTTGCCGCGCTGCACCTATTGTAGATACGTCTGACACCCTATAAAGATCGCGCAAAGATGCAAAGTCGGCCATCGGCCAATTCTACGGCCGCGCCCGCCACCAACTGCCAAAACGGTATCATGCATCGCTCTGGTCAACCCCCCTTGCCACCGAGCCACGCAATGTCCGATACCAGCCGTGAAACTAGCACCCAACTCGACGTCAAGTTCGACGAAAAAGGCCTCGTCCCCGCCATCGTTCAGGACCTCGCCACCGGCCAGGTCCTCATGGTCGGCTGGATGAATCAAGCTGCCCTCCAGCAGACCCTCGAAACCAGAAAAGCCACGTTCTACTCGCGAAGTCGCAACAAAATGTGGGTTAAAGGCGAAAGCTCCGGCCACGTGCAGGAAGTCGTCGAAGCCCGCGTCGATTGCGACCAAGATGTCGTACTGCTCCTTTGCCGCAGCCACGGCCCGTGCTGCCACGTGGGCTTCAACTCCTGCTTCTACCGCACCGCCGACGCCGCCGGGGCGCTCAAGGTCGTCGAGAAAAAAGTCTTCGATCCGCAATCCGTTTACCACAAATAAGGCCCCGGGCCACGCTTTTCCCGCTTCCATCGAGTCCTTCATGAAAATCGACGCCACGCTTCTACCGACGCAGCTCGTCGCCCAATGCGACCGTGTTTTTGATCTCGCAGCCCGCAAAGTCGCGGCACTGGCCAAGGCGTGGAACCCGGCCCAGGGCTCCCCCGTCTTCACCGTCGAGGGCCAGTACACCTCGCGCGGCTGGACGGAATGGACCCAGGGCTTCCAGTTCGGCTGCCCCCTGCTGGTCTTTGACGCCACGGGCGACAAACGCTTTTTGAAGATGGGCCGCGACAGCACCCTGCGATACATGCTGCCGCATGTCACCCACACGGGTGTGCATGACCACGGCTTCAACAATCTTTCGACCTACGGCAACCTCCTGCGATTAGCTGTCGAGGGTCGCAGCGACGACGGGCCGGAGCGAATGGAGACCTATCGCACCGCCCTGGCCGCCAGTGGCGCGGTGCAGGCGTCACGCTGGGCGGGCGTGCCTGTGCGACAGCCATCGTCCCTCTCAGCCAACTCGCCCAGCCTCGGCTACATCTACTCCTTCAACGGGCCGCATTCGCTCTTCGTCGATACGATCCGGTCGACGCGAATCCTCGGCGTCGCGTGGCGACTGGGCCACGTGCTGATGCACGAAAACGACCGCAAGGCTGACCTGCTCAAACGCAGCGTGCTCCACGGTCTGACCACCAGCCAGTACATCGTCTTTCAAGGTCAATCGACGCACGCCTACGATGTCCGCGGCCGCACGGCCCACGAGGCGACGTTCAACCGCAACGATGGCGCGTTTCGCAGCCGTGCCACGCAACAGGGCTACTCGCCGTTCTCAACCTGGACCCGCGGACTGGCGTGGGCGATACTCGGTTACGCTGAGGAACTCGAGTTCTTCAAGACCATCAGCAACGCCGATTTCAAAGCCTCCTGCGATCTTGCGAAGCGCGACGTGGTCAAGGTCTACGAGGCTGTGGCCCGCGCCACCTGCGATCATTGGATTGACGATGTCACCGCCAGCGATGGCATTCCGTACTGGGACGATGGGGCACCGGGTCTGGCGAATCTGGGCGACTGGCGCGGGCGGCCAGCCGAACCGATCAACGACCATGAGCCCGTGGATTCCAGTGCGGCAGCCATCGCAGCCCAGGGGCTCATTCGATTGGGCAACTACTTGGGCGGACGCGCTGGCAAACGCTACACCGCTGCGGGTTTGACCGTTGCCCGCACGCTCCTGGCCGAGCCGTATATCGCCACAAGCGCCAAGCACCAAGGGATGATCCTTCACTCGATCTACCACCGCCCCAACAACTGGGACCACGTCCCCCCCGGCAGCAAAATCCCCTACGGCGAGTCAAGCATGTGGGGCGACTACCACGCACTCGAACTCGCGCTGCTCATCAAACGCATGGCCGAAAAGAAGTACGTGACGTTCTTTGACATCGGAGAACAACCGCGATGAGTCAGGGCAAAGCAACTGCCATCGTCACCGGGGGAAGCCGAGGCATCGGTCGCGCCATTGCTGTGGCGTTGGGAAGCCGGGGCTTCAATGTGGTGGTCAACTTCAACAGCAACGCCAGCGCCGCTGATGAATGTGCCGCGATGATCCGCAGCGCCGGCGGTGCCGCGACAACCGTGCAGGCCGATGTCGCAAGACTCGAGGATCATCAGCGGATACTCGATACCGCGATCGAGACATTTGGCGGCGTGGATGTGCTGGTCAACAACGCCGGCATCGCGCCCAAGGTTCGGGCTGACCTGATGGAGATGACGCCCGAGAGCTACGATGCACTGCTCAACACCAATCTCCGCGGGCCGTTCTTCCTGACCCAACGCGTCGCAGCGCACATGCTCAAAAAGACAAGCACGCTTAATAAGACGAGTGCACTTAAGGAAGCGAGCGACAACGCTCAAGCGCGATCGATCATCAACATCAGCTCAATCAGCGCTTTCACCGTCAGCACCAACCGAGGTGAATACTGCATCGCCAAGGCTGGGGTCGCCATGATGACGCAGCTTTTCGCAGCCAGACTCGCAGCCCAAGGCATCAACGTTTTTGAAATTCGCCCCGGCATTATCGCCACTGACATGACGTCCAGCGATGCGGTGCGTGCCAAGTACGACAAGCTGATTCATCACGATGATCTGCTGCCCAATCCGCGCTGGGGAGAGCCCGGCGACATCGCCAAGGCCGTCCTGGCGATTGCCGATGGTGCCTTCGCCTACTCGCCGGGACAGGTTTTTAATATCGACGGCGGGTTCCATATTCGCCGGCTTTGACCCGCGAGCGCCGCAGGTCGCGGCAAGGTGTGGCAAGTCGCTGCAAGCGCGGCAGGCGTCGCGAAGCGCGGCCCAAGTCGCGCTCACGCCTGCAATAACACGGCTCCACCCGCTGGCAGCACCACATCGTCGCCGCAGACATCACCCGTCACCAGATCGACCGCCCCAACACACGGCGATGCAATCTGCCTCGGCACATCGCCGAAATTCGCCAGAAGCAGATACGTTCGCTGATCCATCGCGGTGATGCGCAGGCCGCGAAGCAACGGCTCATCGAACATCACCGCTGCAGCAGCATTAGCGTCGGCGAATCGGCGAGTCTCGTCGGTGCTCACACTTGCCAACACCGCCCAGCCCGCATCGATGACCGTAGCCTGTGCATCCCACCATCGCGGCTCAACAATGCAGGGCCAGCCGATCTCCTCGACATAGAGCGATTCATAGGCACCGCCCCGCCGCTGCCGACTGCGAGACAGTCCCAGCCCTTGTTGCCCTTCTTGTCCCTCTTCGTTGCCACTCAAACCCACCACGCCGATGCGGTTGTCAACGCAGCACCACCTGCCCAGATCGATCAACTCCTCACGCGATGCAGGACTCATCAACCGGTGCGTGCCTGTTTGACTGTGTATCGTGCGCACCGAGGCGTTGAACAGATCATTGGGAACGTTGAGGTTCATCCCCATCACCCGCGTGGTGCGAATGCGCACGAGTGACCTGCAATGCTCAAGAGCGATGATGGTGTGGCCATCGGGCAGGGCCGCCATCGCCAGGGCGTGTACAGCCGCGCCATCCTGCCGCCAACCGTCAGCCAGAAAGAGGTCCGTTCCTTCAAGTACCGCACCGCTGGTGACAAACCCGCCTTGGATAGACTGGACGTTGCAGCGTTGAAGCTTGCGTGGAGCCGGTGCTGGCTTAGGCGTTTGTTGGCCGGTGAATCGCACCACACCGCCCAAGTTGTGTTGCCACTCCGCCAGATGCCCATCATCAGGCGGCAAGCACAACCCCTGCGCCAAACCCTGAGCCCGCCAGGCAAACGAAGCCAATCGCGTCGGCGAGCGATGCAACACCGCGCCATACTCCGGCTCGATCCATCCGCCCGCCACCGACGCCTCGAAACTCACGCTCGGTTTCGCTGATGAAGCCGCCACCCCAACCCGCGGCGCGTAGCATGCCGCCATGGTCAGTGCGAGCGCTCGATCCGATTCCAGGCGGGTGTAGTAATACGGACTGTATGCGTAAAGCTCCGCCAACCGACTCGAGTAAAACCCGCCATCATCATTGCACGATGCCTCATCCTCAATGAGTTTGAGTTGCGCCTCAGCCAACGTCATGGCGTGATCATCGCCCAGGTGATCCGCAGCATAGAGCAGCGAAGGCAGCAGATACTCCTGGCAGTAGGCATACCGCACCCGTGTGTCGCCTCCCAAGCGTGCCAGTCGTCCATCCGCAAAGATCATCTTTCGCAACACCCGCCAGAGATCAGCCTGGTGGAAGTGCAGCGACTCGGGAGCCGCATAGCCAGCGATTTTGAGGTCAAAGTGCAGCAACGCAGCCTGCGAAACGCAGATCGCCATGTAGCCCACGTTGAAATAGCCATGGTGATCCAGAGCATAGTTCTCAAAAAAGTTAGCACCGACGAAACGCTCCCGCACCGATTTGCCCGACACGATGGTGTCGTTGTCAGCATCGGAAGGAACGCTCACGCCGTTAATAAAATATCGGTGCGCCTCCTGTCGCCAGGCATCCGCATCAGCGTGATCGGGGAACATTTCAGCCACGCGCCAGAGCAGCGCGCCGACCCAAATATTGGATTCAGGATTGTTCTTGCCACTGTGGCCCCATCGATCCGCCTGGACGCCCACCAATGAGCCGCGACGATGCTGCCGCAGTTGCCAGTCCGCTTCACTCAACAGCATGGCCCGCAAGCCGTCGCGGTCCTGGTCGGTCAGATGTGGATCAAGTGCCGCCACGCCGTGCATCATGCGTTCAATGCCCAGTGCGCTGATCCATGTCTGGCCCCACTTCGTGCCATCGGTGCAGGCCCCGGGGCCGGGACCGGTGACGTGGCTCCAGAGCGAGTATCGAAATGCCGCCAGGGCGTTCTCCATCACCAATGCGCGATCGAGATCGCCGGGCGAATCGAGGTGCGTGGCCAGAACCGCCATGGCCGCGGCATAGCGCTGATTCGTCTGGTAACCCCAATGGTTATAACCCGTGCCATAGCAGCCCAGACCGGTCTGGCCCGGAATCGCATACCAGTCGCGTTGAGCGAATCGAGACCAGTGCGCCAGCCGTTGCAGGATATGGGGGATGTTAATCATGTCGATGCTTTTTGCCTGTGTAGGGCAGGTTGCACCGCCCGCCGCACGAGAATTCGGCACAGCCGCGCAACCTGCTCCAGATCAACATCCTCCGATGATGCAGCCGCAACGTCAACACGCCACCCCGACACCGCTAAACCGGACCCGCCCCTGTTAAGCCGGTGTTATACGGACATGAAGGTACTCCGTAAGGTTTCGTAGGGCACCCCCAAGGTCTTTAGGGGAACCCCTAAGGTCTCTGGGGGAACCCCTACGGTCTCTGGGGGAACCCCTACGGTCTCTGGGGGAACCCCTACGGTCTCTGGGGGAACCCCCAAGGTCTCTGGGGGAACCCCTAAGGTCTCTGGGGGAACCCCCAAGGTCTCTGGGGGAACCCCTAAGGTCTCTGGGGGAACCCCCAAGGTCTCTGGGGGAACCCCCAAGGTCTCTGGGGGAATCGCCAAGGTCTTGAGAAGACCCCGTAAGGTCTCGACCGAACCCCGTGAAGGATGCAAGGTGACGCACAAGCGCGGCGGGTGGACACAGACCGCGAGTCAAAACAAACTTTGGATGTCCCCTTTTTTCTCCACGAGGGAACTTCCACGAATCGAGGGCGCCAGATAGAATGTCAGCGCTTACCGCGGAGATCGCTATGTCTGACAAGATGGGCGTGCGTGTCCTGCTGGTGGTGTCCGGTCTGGTTCTGGGTGCGTTTCTCGTAACGCGAGCCTTGGCGGGATTCACCGCCATGCCATTGAAGGCGGAACTGGACTTGGCCGAAACCGTGGTTGTGGGCAAGATCATCGGCATCAATGAAGATAAACGGGACTATGATGGGAAGCTTGTCTGGGGGCGGGCTTCGATCATGCCTTCACGTGTTCTCAAGGGAGGCAAAGACCGCACTCCAGGTGCCGGGCTCATTACCATCTCGGTTGTGATGCAATTGGACTACGACCTGACGTGGCAGATGCAATCCCCTCCGAAGGTGTACAAGAAGAACGACGAAGGCATCTGGCTCATCATGGCCAACGGGCAGCCTTCGCATGGGTATGGCCTCTTAGACAAGGACCGGTTGAAAGAGGTCGAAGCTCTGTTGGATGAACTCGACAAACGAGTCTGGTCCGACGAGGTAGGTGGTCTGAAGGTGTGGGCCGGTGCGCCTAAGCACGACTGGCATCCGCGCGACCCGCAACAGGTCGTCTTTGCAGTCAAGAATGTCTCAAAGTCCACCATCTGGCTACCACATTCTTGTTATCAGGGCCTGGTCACCGCCATCGTCCGCGACGCGGCAGGCAAGGAAGTCGAACTGCTTGGAATAGGGGAGGGCATCCCGCCAGAGGGGCGCTCGGTGTGCTATCTTCTCGAACCCGGGCGGACGCGCTATATGCATCCTGATGGCGCGGACTACGGCTTCATCGTGATTCCCAGGGATCTATCTCCGGGCAAGTACACTGTCACGGTCGCGCTCGCCAATATGAACGACGGTGAAACGCCGAGCGCCGAACCCAAGCCAGTCGATGCCTGGAAGGGCAAGGTGGTCGCGCCTTCATTCACGCTGGAAATTCCAAAACCACCGGAGGAGGAAAAGGGATGATTTATATTGACAGGTCCAGACAGTTTCCGTTTCATTCGACACCTTTTTCCATCCTGCTTGAGCACGAGGCCCCAGCCGTTGCCCCGGTGGCGGTGGTGGGGAGACGTGGTTTTTGGGCCCCGATGAACATTTGATGAGGAGGAAAAGGGGACATCCACAATTACGCGCGCATGGTACGTGCCCTTTCCGGTCGGCCCCGGCTGCGCAGGGTGTGCATCAGGTCCAGGTGATGTGCCGTCCGCGTCACCCAGATCGACAACGACCGGCATCCGGGCGTTGCCACGATTCAGCACGTGGTAACAGACCCCGCCCACTGTTGCCCGAGCACCGCGTGGCATGCCGTGAATCTACCACCGACACAGACCGCACGTCAAAACAAATTGTGGATGTCCCCTTTTCTCCTCAACCTCATCGCCGCCGGCGCGTCAGCAACAGCATCGCCCCGCCGCCCAGCAGCGCCAGCGACATCGGCTCAGGCACGGAATTGATAAACACGCCGGCGGTGTAAACGCCCGGGGTGTTGTTGAAGATCAGGCTGAAGACCACATCGCCGTTGTCGTTGATGTTGCTTCGCCGACCGTCCTGCCCGCCGACGTTAATCAACTGGCTGTCATTGATAATCGCATGGATGCGATGCAGGTCCACGCCCGCCGTGGGATCAACGTCAAACAGATCGCCCTCCCGCGCGACGATCTCCAGCCTGCCGTTGCGGTAGGCAAAGAATGCCTCATCATTAAGCCCGTCGCCGGTCACGCCGGTGCCCGCAAGCTGCGCGTAAAACGTGAAGTCACCTTGAGCGTTGGCGGAGACGGAGTGAATATCGGCGAAGCGCAGACCGTCCCCGGGGCCGTAAGTCACATCGCCGGTGGCGTAGAGCATGTCGGTGAGACTGGTCGTCGGGTCATGCTTAAAGACGCCGAAGCTTCCCGCCAGACCGGTGGTGATGTTGGCCTCAAAGATCACCGTGCCGTTGCCGGTGATCACCGGGTCGCGGGTGTTGTTAAAGCCGCTGATGGTCACGCCATCGATGACATCGTTGGCGCGGGCCAGGAGAGTCGTGGTTCCCGCCACGTTCTTGAGCAGAACGTTGGGCTGACTGGTGCCGGCGCGACCCATGAACACGGTATCGCCGGCATCATTGATGTCAATGCGGCCAGCCCCCTGCAGGAAGGTGTAAGCCTGGGTGTTGTTGGTGCCAGGCACGGTGGTGCCCTGCAGCGCCAAGGTGGTGACATCGCC
>JBGSTK010000201.1:0-10812 GCA_041736565.1 Phycisphaeraceae bacterium
CAATCACTCACGGCTGCGCGTAACACAGCGCGGAAGAATCTCCTTGACTATGCCCGCATGATCTATGCTTCCGTGCAGAAGAACACGGAGATCAGCGATGCGGACAAGATACTGCTGGGCGTGCATATCATCGGGCGGCCAACTGTGGTCAAGCGGCCTGCGGTGGCACCTGCGACGACGATTAGGAAAGTCGCGGGCCAGACTGTGACGGTGAGTATTTTCGATCCCACATCGAGCACGAAGCGCAGGAAAGTCAAGGATGCGATTGGTGCATGGGTGTACAGCTTCGTGGGTGAAAGCCATCCCGCTGACGTGGCGCTGTGGCAATTTGAGGGCACTGCCGGCAAACATACCTTCGATGCGACCATCCCCAACGCCCCGCCTGGTGCGCGGGTCTGGCTGTGCGCGAGGTGGGTGACGCGCAGGGGCGAGACCGGGCCGATGAGCATGCCGATCTCCACCTATCTGCAGTGCGGCGGCGTGACGATCCAGTCAGACTTGAAGCTGGCGGCGTGAGGTTTGGCGGTGTGTTGACACGTGCGGGGCAATGAATTGCAGTCACGCATCACTGGTGGTTCGCTGTGGCATGCAAAGCGTTTGCCACAGGCACCCACCGCTTACTTCGTGCGCGGCTGGTAAGGGCGCTTTTTGCGGGGTGTGAAATCCGCACCGGAGAATGGACAGACCCCTTATCTCACACCCGGATCGGCAGGATGACCACGGGGATGCCCTGGCTGTAGAAGCGGCGCTGCAGGGCGAAGACGGTGTAGTTGTGCAGCCAGCGGTGGAAGATGGTCTCCTTGCCAAAGACCAGTTGCCCGCCGAAGAAGACTGCGTTGGGGTACTTCTCCAGGATTTCCGGTGCCAGGTTGGCGATCTCATCGACGACGTCGGTGCCGACCCGGGTGTAGCTTTCGCCGTGGAAGCCCTGCTTGCGGACAAAGGTGTTGTACTTGGCGACTTCCTCCTTGATGTAGCCTTCGAGGTTGCCGACTTCCTCGACGCCCTTGAAGTTGCCTGCATCGAGCACACCAACCTGCACAAACACGAAGTTTTTAAAGACACCCGGGAAGAGTCGCAGAACATTGAGCAGGGTGTGGAGTCCCAGCCCGTTGAATCCGTTGACCAGCAGTACGCCGGTCTTGGCCTGGGGGTCGAGTTCTTCGGGGGGCAGGTCGCGCACGGGCTCCATCTCGGCTGCCCTGACCAGGCCATCGAGTCGTCGCAGCAGAGTGCGGGTGTGGAGGTAATGTCGGCGGATCAGGCTGACGACCACCACCAAGCCCCCGGTGACCAGAAGCGTCGCCCAGGCGCCCTCGCCGAACTTCACCACCGTGACCATGACGAGGATGAAGGCGCAGACCACCAGTCCGACGCCGTTGATGGCGAGGCCCTTTCGCCAATCGCGGCCGGCGGCGCGTTCGATCCACCAGTGTTTGACCATGCCCGCCTGGCTTAAGGTGAAGGTGATAAAGACGTTGATGGAGTAGAGCACCACCAGCAGTTCGACGCTGCCATCGGTCAGGAGCATCGCCAACAGGGCGGCACCCGCCATCATCAGCACGCCGTTCTTGGTCACCAGGCGGTCAGAGAAGGTGGCGAACTTGTGGGGGAACCAGCGGTCCAGCGCCATGTTGACCAGGACACGCGGCCCGCCGAGGAACCCGGCTTGGGCGGCGACAAAGAGCAAAGCTGTCGAGGACGCCAGCGTGGCCAGGACAAAGAGCGTCGCCCACAACGGAGGCCAGGTTTCGGTGAAGCGGTCCACCAGCACCGCGTTGAGTGTTTTCCCCTCCTCGGGCTGCACTTCGTAGAGCAGGTAGGCCAGCATCAAACCCACCACGGCGATTGACAGTGACGCCGCCATGTAACGCATGGTGCGCTTGCCGGTGGCGACGCGGGGTTCGCGCAGGATGGGCATGCCGTTGCTGACGGCTTCGATGCCCGTAAAGGTGCCTGCCCCCATGGAAAACGCTCGGAGCATGATGATGACCATGCCGAAGACGCCCACGGCGCTGCTGGCTTCCTGGACGTCGGCCGTGGTCTCGGCGATCACATGAGGAAGGGTGGTGAGTTTGGTGATCAACGTGGTGACAATGATGACGGAGTAGGTGGCCACGAAAAGCAGGAAGATTGGGACCAGCGGGCCGACGGATTCCTTGACCCCGCGCAGGTTTAGCAGCGTCAACACCACGAGGGCTGCGACGGCAAAATATATGCGGTAGTCGGCCCATTCCGGCCCGAGAAACGAGAAGGTGTAATCAGCGCCGCTGGAGATGGAGATGGTGATGGTCAGCACATAGTCCATCAGCAGGGCGCAGCCCGAGACCATGCCGAGGTTGGGGGACAGGAGTTTGGACGCCACGAGGTAACCGCCACCGCCGGTGGGAAACTCCTCGATGATCTGCGAGTAGCTGGCGCTGATGATCAGGACGGTGGCCGCTGCCGCCAGGGCGACAAAGATGCCCAGGTAGGGGAAATGGAGCACTTCGCCGGTGGGAGAGGTCCAGGTCAGCGCTTTAAAAGCTTCTTCCGGGCCGTAGCAGGATGATGAAAGGCCATCGGCGCCCAGCCCGACCCAGGCGAAAAAGGCGATGAGCGACAGATTGTGGAATATCTGCTGATCAAAAGGATTCTTGGCGCCGCCCAGCAGCAGCGTCTTAATGCGGGCGTAAAGCGATGGAGAGTCGAGCGGTGCCATAGGCGTCAACGTCCAAAACGGTCGGCATGTTAGCACAAAAGGTCGGCGTGGCACGGGTGAGGTGATTTGAAATATTGGAGTTGGCCAGGGCGTTAAACTCTAAGGGGCGGGGCGATTCCTTCTGATGCGGCCTACTCGGGGTGTTTCCTTCTATTGCGGCTCAATATGATGTGGCTTGCTCTACTGCGGCTTTAATGAGGTTCGACCTTGGCAATGCTCCACGACTCACCGGCAACCTTTGGTCCCGATGCGCTGGCGCATGAATCGCGGCGGCGGCGTTGGGTTTACCTGGCGTTGGCACTGCTGCTGACGTTGGGCTACTTGGCGGCCCTTGATGCGTACTGGACTCCTGCCCATGGCGGCGTGGATCAGAACGGCTACCTCGTGGGGGGCAAACAATTGGCGAAACATGGGTCGATGGCGCTTGTGCCGCGCGATGGGGCGGGTAACCTCGATCCCTACCAGTTTGTGGGACGCATGTGGATCGGTGCGGATCTGGGCACGCCTGACGAACGCTACTACCCCAAATATCCCATCGGCCTGCCTCTGCTTTATGCGGGGGCACTGCGAGTGGGCGGCGAGACGTGGGGGCCCTGGTTGGTCTATCGGGTCAGCCCGGTGGCGATGACGCTGGCGATGTTGGGGGTGTTTCTGCTGGCGCGGCCGGTGGTGGGTTCGCTGGCGGGACTGTTGACGGCCATCGTCGTGGCAGTCAGCCCCGTGACGCTGTCGCTGGCCAACAACCCCAACAGTCACGCAGCCACGCTGGCGTTCGTCACCTGG
This sequence comes from Phycisphaeraceae bacterium, assembly GCA_041736565.1. Classification (GTDB taxonomy): domain Bacteria; phylum Planctomycetota; class Phycisphaerae; order Phycisphaerales; family Phycisphaeraceae; genus JBBDMX01. Next base: position 3,485 of record JBGSTK010000201.1, read on the forward strand.
GGTATGGTGCTGCTTTTTGCGTGGTGGCGTCGCGGGAAAACGGGGGCGATGATGGGGGGAGCAGATGAAGGGTTGATGGGGGGTTGGTGGGGGGTATGGTGGAGGTTATGGGGGGGTAGGTGGGGGGTTTGGCGGCCGGGTTTGGCGGGTTTTTTGCTCGGATGTGCAGTGGCAATTCGCTACACCGAGGGCCTGCTGGTCGTGCCGATGTTGTTGATTGCGTTGTTCAACTTCGCGCCACGTCGGCTGGGCTCGTGGATGGCGATACTGGCGTTGCTGGCGGGGTGGGCGTTACCCGTCGGGCTGCTTCTGGCGCACAATCGCAACGCTTTTTCCGCCTGGACGGGCTACGACCCGACGAACGAAAGTAGTGGGTTTGCCTGGGTTTACTTCGTGGATAACTGGCGAACCATGTTGAGCCAACTCCACGATACGGGCCTGGCGTTTGTGTTTCCCCTGGCGGCTGCGGGACTGGTGGGCATGTTTGCGCTGCGCTGGCGGCTGGCGCTGGTGTTGACGGCCTGGGTCGTGCCGAACCTGCTGGTTTACACCTTCTATTACTGGGCCCCGGATCGCGGCGGGTTAAACGTCGGGTATCTGAGGTTTTTCCTCACCGCCTTCCCGCCGCTGGCGCTGGCGGCGTTCTGGCTGCTGGGGCGTGTGGCGATGGCGATTCCGCAGGCGAATGATGCCATGGCCGGCAAAGATGGTGCGGCCCCCGGGGCGGCGGTGCTTCCACCACGACGCTGGGCGGTGGTGACCCTCGGCAGCGTCGCACTGCTGGCGATACTCATGAATCTTCCCCGCGGTTTAGAGATGCTTGATCGTGAATTGCCCGGCCGACTGGCACTTGATGCCAGTGCCACCCAGGTGTTGCGCAGCGTACCGGCTGGGGCGGTGGTGATGACGCAGAACACGCAGCTTCTGCATCACCTGCAATTCGTCGGTGAATATGAGCTCTATAACCTCAGTGAGTTCAGCACTCGGGAACTCGCGCGACTGCGACAGATTGACCCGGATGAGCCGCAAGGCCTTCAGCCGCAGCGAGCGCAGATGCTCGCAGACCGGTTGGAGAATATGGATGATCGCCAGCGTGCGATGCAGCAGCAGAACGTGGTGAACGTGGCGTTGGCTTCGGGCAGGCGCGTTTTCTGTCTGGCGATGGAGCGGCAGGAAGTGCAGATTCAGCGGGCGTTTCCAGCGCGGGACTATGCGCTGGCGCGGGTTGATTCATGGACCAATCCGCTGGCGTCGTCCCAGGCACCTCCAACGGGTGGACGTGGGGCGCCTGTCGCCATGGGGCCTCGCCCGGGTGGTCCGGGGGGCCCGGCTGGGGCGCCGCCGATCAACGCCCGTCCGACTCCGCGTCGTCAGCCTCTGCCGCCGGTGCGGTTCAACACACGCGACTGGTCGTGGCAGGCCATCGAGATCAAGGCCAACGGTTGACCGGCTCATCGCTTGACCTTGGCGTAGATTCACGTCTTGCGTAGAGGGAACCCGTCGGCGGTTCCAAGCGTCCAACTGGGTGGGTGATCGTGGTCTCGACGTGGTTATCCAAGGCACCTGATGAAAGCACTGATTCAAGCGATTCTCGCGTTGGCGTTGGTCCTGCTGCTGCCGGTGGCGGTCGTCTCGCTGTGGTCGGGCTGGCCTTCGGATGATGTCGATGTTTCGGGAGATGAGGTTACCCCGCTTGTGAGCGTGTCGGAGCGTGTCGTCACGGCTGAGGATTCTCTGCGGAAGGCGCTGGCGTGGGTCGTGGCTACGCAGGCCGAGGATGGCGGTTGGCATTCGCGCATCTATGGCCAGCTTCGCGGTGGGGCAGGGACCACTGCCCTGATGCTCTATGCGTTGAGTCATGTCGATCCGGAGTTGCTGCGCTCTGAACCGGGCGTGGCTGACAGTGCCGCCCGCGCCATTGCGTTTTTGCACCAAGGGCTCCACAAAAAGGGTTTTATTGCGGACCTCGACGGTTGGCCGGATTTTCCAACCTATGCCACAGCCTTGACGCTTACAGCCCTGGACCGTCTGGATGTTGCGATGCCGCAATGGCCCACGATTCCCGAGGAGGATCGACAACGGATGGTGGACTATCTGGTGGACTCGCAGCTTGTTGAGCCGCGCGGTTGGCAGCCGGGCGAGTATCTCTACGGCGGGTGGGATCACGTGGGCGGTCCCGCCAGCGGAGGCAGCTATCACCGCTCGGCGGGCTCGGACTTATCCGTGACGACTTACGCCATCGAAGCGCTGGCGACGCGAGATTCCCCCGCCTCTTTAGCTGCGCTGAAAAAGGCGGCGATGTTTGTTCGGGGGTGCCAGAACGTAAGCGCCGAGGGCGAGGCTGCGTTGGGTAAGGATGATGCGGGGTTCTTCTTTACGCCGATCCCCGATGACTTGTCGAACAAGGCGGGTTGGCACGACGATGCCCGGCGACGACCAGCTTCCTACGGCTCAACGACTGCCGACGGCGCCCGGGCTTTGAGTTTGCTGGCAGCGGCGATAGGGGGCCACACAGGTCAAGGCGATGAGTCAGGCCATCGCGATGAGTCATGGGCGTCGCGCAGCCAAGGCGCTTTGAGTTGGCTCCTTGAACACAACCAAATCGAGGTGGTGCCCGGATTCACCGCGGAGGCTGCGCAGACGGGGTGGGAGTCGGGCCTGCGTTTCTATTACTACGCCAGTCTCTGCCAGACGCTGCGGAGCGTGGATGTGACGTCAGGTGATGCAGGGCAACTCGCCAAGGCAACGCAACGTCGCGAGGCTGTGATCGCGTTGCTGCTCCGGCAACAGCAGGCCGATGGCTCGTGGTACAACGACAACCCGCGGATGCGTGAGGATGATGCGCTCGTGGCCACGCCCTTTGCGCTTATCGCCCTGTCCCAGGCGCGCCCGTAATCTGGGCGATCGCGTCGTGAACCCCACCGTCGCTCCCGCCGCTAACGCTGATGCCATACTCCGCCGCCAACTGCCGCAACTGGGGGAAGAACTCGTTGAAGTCAGCGGTCAACGCTTTATCGTGTTCCACGAAATCGACCAGAGCGGTTTCAAGCACGATGGGGCGTTCGAATCGAAGGGTGAATCGCTCGGACATCTGTTGCAGTCGTTGCCCGATGCCGTCTAGCGTGTCGTAGGACACCAGCCATTGCTGCTGGATCATGCATTGGATAGGCGCTTGCATGGTGGTTGGCATGAGGTGGGCGTGGCTGGTGAATGCCTCGTGAGCCGCGGCCACAAACTCAGCCAGCGGCTGGTGGTGCCAGCGTGCCCAGTCGCGCGCAAGGATGTGATCGTAGAGAACATCCACCAGAACAGCCGTGAGGTGGCCATGGCGATGGCGAATGCGGGCTTTACTGCGGGCGACGGTGGCGTGGGTGTCGGTGTAGGCGTCGATGGCTCGGTGCTGTCGCACAGCCGCGAGGGTGGCGGTCGGCAACGTCGGGGCGATCTGGGCGGGACGGGCAAAATCGGGCATCAAGGAGCCGATCTTGGCCTCAGGTTCATCCCCAGCCAGTAGCAGGTGCGCCAGGAAGTTCATGACCCCAGCAGTCTAGCCGATTGGGGTGGCGATCCGGGCTGTGTGGTGAACGGAAACGGGGCGGCGGGGCAGCACGGTCGTTGGGCGGAATGTTGCTTTCACGCCACATTCGCGCCAGGCTGACAGGCCCGAGGTAGGTTGGCGAGGCCCTGCCGCCTAGGATGTAAGTGCTGGTCCCCCGATGAATTTCGAGCCTGCCCGCTCTGATCCTTGAGCAAGCCGACAAGTCTGGCATGGTATTGGCACCAGTTCTGATGATGAGTTGCACGATTCTCACATCATCGCGTCGTCTTATGTCCTCCGCAGTGTCGGCGGGCGTTGTCCTGATGTTTCTCTGCGTGGCTTGGGGATGCCAAGTGAAACAGCATCCGCAGTGGCAGGCATCGAGCGACACAAAGAAGGTGAGCACTGGTCAGATCGGGCAATCGCTCGTGCTGGGCAGGCCAGCTGAGGCGGCGCAATCGGCTGGGACGTTGGCGTGGTACGACTACCGCAACGATGCCCGGCTGACGACCTACGCGGGCTTTGAATCGCCGGTGTACGAGCGCTCCGTCACCATCACCTATGACCGCCAGCACAGTTCGCATGGCCGAGTCCACGATCACACCTCCATCACGACCTATCAAGGCAGCGTGCGTGAGACAGTTCGCTGAAGCCCAACGCACACCAGCCGAACGACCAGCCTGATCAGGTATCCATTTGGTATCCTTCGGGTGTTGTTGCTGGTGTTGTTGTGTTGACATAGCGAGGTATTGACATGTCCCAAACTCCCAAGATCGGTGTGATCCTCAGCGGTTGCGGCGTTTACGATGGCAGTGAAATTCACGAAGCGGTCATTACGCTGCTGTGTCTGGATCAATGCGGAGCTGCGTGGCAATGTCTGGCACCCAACAAGCCATTTGATGTGGTGGACCACCGGACCAAAAAGCCCGTGGCGGAAACGCGCAACGTGCTGACGGAGTCGGCCCGCATTGCTCGCGGTGAGATTTTGGAACTGGCCACTGTCAAAGGCGATGAGTACGACGGGCTCATCCTGCCCGGCGGATTTGGCGCGGCTCGCAACCTTTGTACGTTCGCTGTGGATGGGCCGAATTGTTCGGTCGATTCGCAGGTTAAGCGGGTGCTGCTAGAGGCGCACGCTGCGGGCAGGCCCATCGGCTTTCTGTGCATCGCCCCCGCGCTGGCGGCCAAGGTCTTTGGCCAGACTCTGCACCCGGACCTCACCATCGGCCACGACAAGTCGACGGCTGACGCACTGGAAAAACTCGGCGCCCGCCATGTGGCCTGCGACGTCGGCGACTTCATCCTTGATGAAACGAACAAGATCGTCACCACGCCCGCCTACATGGAAGCCAAGAGCATCGGCCAGGCGTACGAGGGCATCAGCAAGCTCGTAAATCAGATCGTGAAGATGGCGCGAGCAAATCGCGGCTGATCGACTGCCCCATTACTGCGAAGACTCGACTTGCATGACGATAGTGGCCTCATCCGAACTTCGGGGTAGCCACACCTGGGTTGTCGCCTTGGAGCCATCCGGCAGCGTCGCTTCAAGATCGTAAAAGCCCGCGAATACACGGAGTCGGGCGTTGCCCAGGTCATCGGTGGGGATGCTCGTGTCGGTCCACCAGAGTTCGTGAAGCAGGCCCTCGACGACCTTGCCTGCGGGTGTGGGTTGGCCCTCTGCATCGAGCAACGCTGCCAGGGGATCGGAGAGTGGCGGGGCAGTGATCTCGGCGAAGTAGATGCCCGTGACTGACGGGTGGCTGTAGAAGGCGCGCAAGGCGGTTTCGAGATTGATGGCAGCGGCGACATCGCTGGGGCCGGTGACTTGCAGGCCCACGATCACGACGGGCAGGCCCAGTTCGCCGATCCAGTCGATGCCACGGGTCAGGGGTGCTTCGACGAGCGTGCCGCCCACCCGCACTTCCAACGCGATGTAGTCGATGGGCACGAAGGCCTCGCGCCAGGCGGCCACATGTTGCACCGCTTGTCGCAAGCGCTCGCCGGTGAACGCATCGTCGATACGCACACCGATCATCGCATCGGTGGCGCGGCTTTGTGCCTGCTGGTACATGTTGCGGATCGTCGCCACGCCCAGACGTTCGAGCATCGGGGACTGATCCAGCGTCTGCGTCAGAGGCTCGAATTGCGCGATATCGCGCCCGAAGTCGTCGGTCATCCGGCGAATGTGCTCAGTCATCGCGCTGCGCAACTCGGAGGCGTGACCGGCGGCAGCCCACTGCGGGAGTCTCGCCACATCCGTCGAGACGATCCCGCCCCAGCGAAGTTGCAGGTTACGTTGAAGGGCGGCATCAACGACCTTTCGCAGATGCGCCATCTGCGGTTGGCCTCGCTCGGCCTGCACCTGCGCCCATGGTGATATCGCCTCGAGGCTTAGCGCGCTAAAGCAACGCCAGACAGGTTGATCCATCGGTGGCAGCAACGCTTCGTCTTGGTCGTCCTGTGCTTTCTCCAGTGGAGTTTTTTCTGGTGCCGTGATGGTCGCACCCCAGGCAAAGGCGTGACGCCGTTGAATAGCTCGTACGCTCGCCGCCTCCACAGGCACGCCCGCAGCATCGAGAACCATCACGCGAAGATCGGTCTTGCGCAGTTTGTCGATGCGCTCCTGCGAAGCCTGCACCCACGGTCCAGCCAGCACCTGAGCTTGAATTGTGCCTTCAACAAAGAGGCAGGCACAAACCCCGGCCATCACCAGCAACGCCAGGTGGAGTCGTCTCATGTCAGGTGCTCCAAGGCTTGGCTCAAAGTGCGAGCGGGCAGCAGCGTCGCGCCGGGTGGTGCTGCGGTCTTGCCGGGTGGCGCGATGATGCGGGTGAATCCCAGGCGTGCGGCCTCGCTGATGCGTTGCCCCATGGATTGGACATGGCGGATCTCGCCTCCCAGGCCGATTTCACCGACGGCGCACATGCCCGAGGGCAGGCCTCGATTCAGATGTGCCCCGGCGATGGCCAGCGCCACCGCCAAGTCGGCTGCGGGCTCGACGATCTTCATGCCGCCCACGCTTGACGCAAAGACATCCTGATCCGCCAGCCGCAGCCCGCCTCGCTTTTCCAGTACCGCGATGAGCATTGCGAGGCGGTTGCTGTCGAGGCCACTGACTTTACGTTTGGCGGCACCGAGAAAACCGGCGACGGTCAGCGCCTGGATTTCCACCAGCAGACAGCGCGTGCCCTGCATGACGGGGCAGACGACGCTGCCACTCATGGCGTGATATTCCGCGGCAAGCAGGCCCGCGCCATCAGCGACCTGTCGTAGACCGGCATCACCCATTTCGAAGATGCCGACTTCAAGCGTGGTGCCGAAGCGGTTCTTGATAGCGCGCACGATGCGATGGTTGTGGTAGCGGTCGCCCTCGAAGTAGAGCACGGTGTCAACCATGTGCTCCAGCAATCGCGGCCCGGCGAGTTGGCCTTCCTTAGTCACGTGACCCACCAGAAAAATCGCCACGCCCGTCGCCTTGGCCAGATAGACCAACTCCTGGCAGCACGATCGCAGTTGCGTGACGCTGCCTGGAGCTGCGGGCAGATCGCCCTTGTAGATCATCTGGATGGAGTCGATGACGACCACGGCTGGGGCGGTCTTATGGATCTGTTCGACGATGCGTGCGACGTTGGTGTCCGCCAGCACGAACAATTCATCGGATGCAGCGCCCAAGCGCGTGGCACGTAGCCGTGTCTGGCGGGCGGACTCTTCGCTGGTGACGTAGAGCACGCGTTGGCCTCGTCGCGCCAGTTGGTCGGCTGCCTGTAGCAGCAGCGTCGATTTGCCGATG
>JBGSTK010000221.1:0-40071 GCA_041736565.1 Phycisphaeraceae bacterium
GTTTTGCCGGACGGTACTTGGTCGCCCCTCACGCAGGGGCGTGGATTGAAACTTACAACCAAACCCGGTCAATCGGCCACGCCCCGGTCGCCCCTCACGCAGGGGCGTGGATTGAAACAACGTCGCCGCGGCGGTCATGCCGTGGGGGGCGGGTCGCCCCTCACGCAGGGGCGTGGATTGAAACGATATCGAGCGCAACATGGCCCAAAGCGGCGACCGTCGCCCCTCACGCAGGGGCGTGGATTGAAACTTCATCGTCGGTCTCCATCGTTGCGGGCAGAAGCGTCGCCCCTCACGCAGGGGCGTGGATTGAAACGTGTTCAATCCCGGTGTTGCAAAAGATCGGGATGTCGCCCCTCACGCAGGGGCGTGGATTGAAACCTTTTTGATCTTTGACGCTCACGCCTAAAGTATGTCGCCCCTCACGCAGGGGCGTGGATTGAAACGCCTGGCTGGGCCGGTGACTGCGACTCCACGTAGGTCGCCCCTCACGCAGGGGCGTGGATTGAAACCTATTCGGGGGGTCAGGTCTGCCCCCCCTTTTAGTCGCCCCTCACGCAGGGGCGTGGATTGAAACCTGTTCCTAGCTTGCGTCTGGCTTTGCTTTGTCGTCGCCCCTCACGCAGGGGCGTGGATTGAAACCATCAACCAAAAGCTTGGCCCCCCAGGCGACTGCCGTCGCCCCTCACGCAGGGGCGTGGATTGAAACCGCGCCGTGCGGCGGGTGCTGCGGGATGATGGGGTCGCCCCTCACGCAGGGGCGTGGATTGATACTGCCATGACGCAAATGTCAATCCACATCCCCGCCCCCAAGCAACGCACCGCCTGAACCCAGGGCTAGACGGAAGGATCTGGCACGATTGGCCGGTGAAGTTTTCCACACCTTTGCGGCGCACTGGTGATACTCAACGCTTACGATTTTGCTGCGGTATCTAATGAAAATTAGATACACGATTAGATACCGGGTGGCCTTGATAAAATTAGATACGGGACGTGATTTATAAGCTCTTTATTTTTAAGCACTTATGAATGGACCGTACTGGACTCGAACCAGTGACCTCTTCGATGTCAACGAAGCGCGCTAGCCAGCTGCGCCAACGGTCCCTAACTGTTGCATGACAAACATCTGCTTCCGCCATCGACCCGGGGGCCAACGGCTGACGCAGCACTCATGCGGGGCCAAAGAATAACAGGATCGTGCGCCGATGTCGAGTCGCGGGACCCGCGTTGAGGCCATGAATCAGTCGGTGTCGTGGGCATGCGGATCGGCGTGTTGTTGGGCTTGTGCGCGTTGGCTTGCGGTTAGGCCTGTGGATGAGTTGGCGGATGTGCGGGCTCGATGTGGGCTGTCACGTTGGCTTGACCCAGGGCCTGCTCGATGCGGTACTCGATGCGACTGGCCAAGGCGTGCCCCTCAGCGACGCTCAAGTCGGCGTCAACCTGCAGATGCATATCCACCCAATGAAACGTGCCGTTGTGGCGATGGCGGACTTTGTGATAGCCCCGAATCTCACTGCGACTCACTTCCTCATCAAGAATGCTTTCGATGAGTTTCTGATCCTCCGGATCGGTGCGATCCATCAGACCATCGAGTGATTGCCGCAGCAGCCTTGACGCGGTGGCAACGATGATGACACCGAGAAATAAGGCGATGATGGGATCGAGGCGCAGATAGTCGGTCCACTGCAACAGCACCAGGCCGACGATCGCGCCCAAGGTCGAGCCGACATCGGTCAACAGGTGCAGGCCATCGGCGATGAGCACGGGACTGCGTGACCGCCTGCCCATGACATAGACGTAGATCGCCAGACAGGCATTGAGCAGATTGATGCCCAGCAAAAGCCATGCACCGGTGTCGAGGTTGTCCAGGGGAACGGGGTTGATGAGTCGGCTGATGCCGAAGCCCGCGATGACAATACCCGCGGTCAGGACCATGGCTCCTTCAATGCCAAGGGTCAGAAACTCGACCTTGCCGTGACCATACGGATGCTCGGCATCGGCGGGACGATTGGCCAGCCAGATACTAAAGAGCATCATGGCGGCAGCCACGATGTTGATGATCGACTCCAACGCATCGGAGAGCACCGCAGCCGACCCAGTGAGGACAAACACCCCCAGCTTCAGCAACATGATGGCAAGGCCCGCGAACAGCGCCACCATGCCCACGCGACGAATGAGGCGAACCTGAGGATGAGGCGTGGGGTCGGGCATGGTGATGACGACTTGCCCGGGTTGGCACAGCCTGTCCCGGATCGACCGTCCTTTTCAAAGGGCCAGTGTCTGACCCGTCAGCAGGTGGTGGGCCTGGAGGTACTTATCCATCGTGGCGTTGATGATGTGCGAAGGCAACTCCGGGCCCGGCGGCGTCTTGTGCCACTTGCCGGCGTTGACGAGGTCCTGAAGATAATTACGCACAAACTGCTTATCGAAGCTGGGCTGATCGCGTCCCGGCTCATACTGATCCGCCGGCCAGAACCGCGAACTGTCGGGCGTCATGACCTCATCGATGAGAATCGGTTGGGCATCGTCGCCCTGAGCATCGTCGAGCGGAATGCCAAACTCGAACTTGGTATCCGCCAGGATGATGCCGCGGTCGGCCGCGTGCCGGTGACCCATCTCGTAAATCGCCAGCGACATATCGCGCAGCGTCGTGGCCATGTCATCCCCGATGATCTCGCAGGTTCGCTCGAAGGAGATGTTCTCGTCGTGACCGGTGGCAGCCTTGGTCGCGGGGGTGAAGATCGGCTCGGGAAGTTTCTCGCTCTGCCGCAGGCCGTAGGGCAGTTTGATGCCGCAGACGGTCTGCGATTGTTGGTACTCCCCCCAACCGGAGCCCGCCAGGTAGCCGCGCACCACGCACTCGATGGGAATGACGCGACAGCGCCGACCGATCATCACGCGCCCTCGCAGCAACTCGACCTGGGCCGCATCAAGCCCCTTGATATCGCCAGGCTCCGTGCTCAGCAGGTGATGCTCCATTTGCATCCCCAGCCTCTCCGCCACCATCGCAAACCAAAATCGGCTCACCTGCGTCAGCACGATTCCCTTGCCCGCAACAGGCGTCGGCATCACCACGTCAAACGCACTTAAACGGTCGGTGGCGACGATGACCAGAGCCTCGCGCCCATCGCGCATCGTGGCGTCATACACATCGCGCACTTTGCCTTGCCGACGGTTAGGCAGAGGAAGATCGGTTTGCATCAGGGAGGTGGGCATCAATTCTCCGCGTCTAAAACTGCCGAAGGAAGCGCGTGTCGTTTTCAAACAGCAGGCGAATGTCCTGGATGTTGTTTTTGCGCATCGCCAGTCGTTCGATGCCCAGGCCGAAGGCGAAGCCTGTCCACTCCTCGGGATCGTAGCCCACGGCCTCGAAGACCGCCGGGTCCACCATGCCGCAGCCGCCGAGCTCCATCCACTGCATCTTGCCCTGCAACTCGATCTTGATGTAGAGCTCCGCACTGGGCTCGGTGAACGGGAAATAGCTGGGCACCAGTCGCACATCCGCCTCGGGGCCGAACATGGCGTGGGCAAATTGGTAAAGCGTGGTTTTGAGATCAACCATGCTCACCTTGCGATCGACGTAGAGCCCTTCAACCTGATGGAACATCGAGTAGTGCGTTGCATCGTGCTCGTCGGGCCGATACACCCGCCCCATTGCGACCACACGCACCGGCGGCTTGGTCTTCTCCATCACACGAATCTGAATGGTGCTCGTTTGCGAGCGCAGCATGTGCCCCGTCGCGGGACGACCTGCGACGCTTGCCTTGGCGGCAAACATTCCAGGGTCTAGATAGAAATTGTCATTAGGATCGCGGGCGGGATGATCGCGCGGGATGTTGAGCGCATCGAAGTTGTGCCACTCGTCTTCGATCTCGGGCCCCGTGGCCACATCAAAGCCCATGCGACCAAACACGTCAATGAGCTGGTCGATGGTCTGCGAGATGATGTGCGTCCGCCCAATGCGTGGCGAGGCGGGCGGCTCGGTGACGTCGATGATCGGGCCGGTGGCCTTGGGTGCCACATCGCCCAGCGCAGCCTTCCGCGCGTCGAAGTCCGCCTGAATCCGCTGACGCAGTTCGTTAGCGCGCTTGCCAAAGGCAGGCTTGTCGGCAGGGGGCACATCTTTGAGCAGCGCCATGAGATCTTTGACGGCGTTGCGCTGGCCCAGGTATTTGGCGCGGTATGCCTCTAGATCGGCTGCGGTCTTCACCGCCGCCAGATCGCTGCGCGACTGCTCTTCCAGTTCATCAATGCGTGCAAGCATGCCAACAGAATACCGCAAAGCCCGCCACCGGTGCGCGGGGACAGATCACCGCGGAGCGTGGTCTCACCGCGCCGCTGTTTGGCAACACCCTTACACCTGCTTGACGCGATTGCCAATGTCCCTGCGGAAATGCGCGCCTTCAAACTTAATGACCTCACACGCCGCGTTAGCGCGCTCCTGAGCCTCACTCAGATCGCTGCCCAACGCGCAGACATTTAGAACCCGCCCGCCAGCGGTGAAAACCTGGCCGCCCTTGCCCAGCCGCGTCCCTGCGTGGAAGACCACCACATCCTTCATCCCCCCCGCTTCCTCCAGCCCCGTGATCGGCAACCCCGTCGCATAATCGCCCGGATAACCGCCGCTGGCCATCACCACGCAGATCGCACTCCGCGCATCCCAGTCAAGATCCACCTCGTCAAGCTTGCCCTCGCACGTCGCGATCATGATCGCCAGCAGGTCCCCCTTCATGCGCAGCACCAGAGCTTGGCATTCCGGGTCGCCGAAGCGGCAGTTAAACTCGATGACCTTGGGCCCGCCGGGCGTCAGCATCAGCCCCGCGTAGAGCACGCCACGGTAGATCACATCATCCCGTCGCAACGCATCGACGATAGGCACGAGAATCTCGCGTTCGATTTGCTGCATCAGCGCATCGTTCATCAGAGGCGTCGGACAGTAAGCGCCCATGCCCCCCGTGTTGGGGCCTTGATCACCCTCGAATGCCTGCTTGTGATCCTGCGTGGTATCCAGCAGAAGGATGTTACGACCATCGACCAGCGCCAGCACGCTGACCTCCTGCCCTACGAGGCGCTCTTCGATGACGACCGTGTCGCCTGCTGCGTCAAAGGCGCGGTCGATCATGATCTTCTTGACTGCTGCCACGGCTTCATCAGCATCTCCGCAGACGATGGCGCCCTTGCCCTTGGCCAGCCCCGCAGCCTTGACCACCACGGGCGTCTCATGCTGTAACACATAGGTCGTCGCCGCCTCCGCATCGGTGAAGATGCGTGCCTCAGCGGTCGGAATGCTTGCCGCCTTCATGAGGCGTTTGGCAAAGGCCTTGTCCCCCTCGAGCCTCGCCGCATCACGAACGGGACCAAACACATGACGTCCCGGCTTCGCCAGGCGATCCGCTAACCCCTGCGCCAGCGGATCCTCAGGGCCGATGACCACGAGTTCAATCTTTTCCTGGCGACAAAAATAGTCGATGGCATCGACGGTTTTGGTGTCGACCTTGTCAGCCTTGAGGGCAACGTTCTTGCCCAGTGACGCGGTGCCCGCATTGCCCGGCGCGAAGAACAACTGCCCGCAGTTGGGCGATTGTTTGAGTTTCCAACCCAGCGCGTGCTCCCGCCCGCCGCTTCCGATGATGAGAATATTCATGCGTGCCATAGTCGCGTGATGATACGGCAAGCAGCCCGCCCCGACATCCACGACATCACGCCCAGGAATCACCTGGTCTGCCCATTTTTGGGGGGATCCTGCTCCCGCTAGCTGCCCCGGCCCACCGGAAAGGTGTGGAAGAGGCATGGCTATGAGTGCGTCCTTACGAAACACTCGCAAAAATTTGCATCCGATTTGCTCATCGGCGCGATCCCCCATTGACTTAACCGCACAGATGGCACAATCCCTACCACCCCACCCGACAAACCGTCCAAAAACGTCCCCGCAGGTACCAGAAAATCCCTCATTCATGCCAGAAAGGCAGGCACGCGCGCCAAGAAACAACGCGCGCGCGCCAGGAAACAACGCGCGCGCGCCAGGAAACAACGCGCGCGCGCCAAGAAACAACGCGCGCGGGCCAGGAAAATACGCTTTCGTAGTCAAAACGCCTGCCGGGAGGTTGGCAAGCCACCGACGACGGTGTGCACACCCACAGCGGTGCGTGCGCCAAACCGGTGGCGATGCCGCCCCCCACATCATCCCCCCCGGCGAAGTCACCCCCCGCGCGGCGAATCCACCTGGCCGATAACCCAAGCAACTCAACCGCCCGTCGCCCCGCCGCACGACAAGAAGGCCAACAGCCCTTCCGGGGGAAGCCCGCGGCGCTTGAGGCTTCCCCTTGACAAAAACACAACCGCTTCGTGTTCAGAATCTGGGGCGTGACATACCTACCGGCGAGGCACCACGGCGGCATCACACCCGCGACTGGCCCCAGCGGAAGATGACATACCTTGCCCCAAGCAACTCCTGCCCATCGCTCACCCAGCTTTGCACCCGCTGTTGCCCAGCCTCCACTCGCCGCTGCGCGAAGCGGCAGCCTTGAGCGCCAACCGCGACGAGCTGGGACCAGCACTGATCGCCGATGGCGAGGAAGGCTGTGCCCGGCTGTTGCATCGGGCGGAATTCAATGTCGATGTCGAAGCTCTGCGGATCGGTGGACGTGGGCTTGATTTCCCAATGGCCGTGGGTGGGATCCTCGTTCCAGCCGTCCTTGCCGTGCGTTCGGCGGTCGTTGCGATTGAGCACCAGCGGGTTTTCGTCCGCGCTACCCAGCGCGATGGGAAGCGGCGCGAAATTGTCGGGTCGCTCCGCACAGACTTGTGCAAACCACGCCTCATACGCAGCCCGAAGGCGAGCCACCACCTCCGGGTGAGCCTCCGCCACGTTGGTCGTTTCGTTCGGGTCCGCCTGCATGTCGTACAACTCGCAGCCGTTGACGAGTTTGAATCGCTGGTCGCGCGCCAGGCAGTTGTTGTAAAGCTGTGGCACATCGCCACGATGCCCTTGCAGGAAGATCGTCCGGTCGGGCCAATTCGCAGCAGCGTCAGGCTCCAACAGCAACGGGCTCAGATCGACGCCATCAATCAGGCGATCGTCGGGCACGGCTGCACCACAGATGGACGCCAGCGTGGGCATGACATCGATGGGCGACGCCACGCGATCGATCACCCGATCCGGCTTGATGCGCTTCGGCCAGTGCCAGAACAACGGGACGCGCACCCCGCCGTCGTACATCGTTCCCTTGCGGTCTCGCAACCCGGCGTTGAAGCGAATGCTCCCCTCGTGCGAGGCGCTGGCGCAAGGCCCGTGATCGGATGTGAAGATCAACACCGTGTTGTCGGCCAGGCCCATCTCATCCAGAGCCTTACGAAGTCGCCCGATGTTGTAGTCGAGGTTGTCCACCATCGCATAGACACGCTTGAACGTCTCGGGCAGATCGACCTGCGCATAACGCTCCAGCCAGCTGTCGGGAACTTCCAGGGGCGTGTGAGGCGCGTTGGCGCCCAGGTAAGCGAAGAACGGCTCGTTCTGATGCTTCTGGATGAAGTCGATGGCGTGGTCAGTGAAAATGTCCGTGCAATATCCCTTGTGTCGAGCGCCCGTGCCGTTGTGCATCAGGTATGGATCCTGATAGCTGTCCCAACGTTGCCAGTAGCCGTAGTTCCCCGGCTGTCGCAGGCCGCCGCCGTTGTGCATGAGCACTTCATCGAAGCCCAGGTCCTGCGGTCGGCTTGGCGCGTTGTCGCCCAGATGCCACTTGCCGCTTAGACACGTGGCGTAACCTCGGTCGCGCAGCACCTGGGCCAGAGTGACTTCGTTGGGGTCCATCGTCGTCCGGCCACAGTAGGTATCAATCGCCTTGGTCCGGTAGGCATACCGCCCGGTCATCAGCATCGCGCGTGCGGGAGTGCAGACGGGGCCTGAGCATGTCTGCGTGAAGCGCGAACTCTGCGCGTAAAGTTGATCGAGATGCGGCGTCTGCGTGTACGGGTTGCCGTGGCAAACCAGATCACCATAGGCAAGATCATCGATGATGACGAGAACGACGTTGGGCCCCGCACTGATGTCCGGCATGTTGCTGCTCGATGTTGAATGGTGCGATCAGGGAGTTACCGCGGCGGTGTCGATGACGGGTTGCAGGATCGCGCGGGTCTTGGCATCGGTGCTGACGCGGGTGAGCATGTAGTTGGTGGCGGTGTTGCCGTAAACGTGGCGGCCGGCAATGTAGAGCACAGTGTCGTTGCCCTGCCAGGCGGGGTAGATGCTGGCGCTGCCCATCATGCCACCAGCCTGAGCCATGGCATCGCGTGCCACCACCACGGGGTTGCCCAATGAAGCATCGGTCACCGTCAGCTTCAGTCGATCCGACCCGCCCATGCCCCCCATGCGCGGCCCGGGGCCCTGGTCAGAATCGTCGGTGCCAATGGTCAGCACGTGCTTGCCATCAGGCGAATAGATCGCGTAGCGGAAGTTCCCCTCGATTCGGCGTAACTCGCCGGTGGCGATGGTCAATTCGTGGAGCACGGGTGCCTCGCCGGGTGTTAGTTTGTCGCCGACCTTGCCCGCGGCCATGGCGGTGAAAAGCGCCTTGGCATCATTGGGCGCGACGTCGAAGAACGTGTCGTTGGAGCCGATGACCTGCGCCAGCGGCGTGATCTTGCCATCAGGCACGCTGATGCGCACAAGTCGCCCGTGGTAGAGGTCGCCGCCACGCTGCTGACCCTCTTCAATAACCACAGGCTCATCGATGACAAAGGCGAAGATGCTCTTGGCATCGGCAAACCAGCGGTGGAGCACGGCGACACTCGCCGTCGGCAGCAGCGCGGTGTCGGTGCCGGTGGCGACGTCGATGATGCGCAACTCAGGCAGGTTCTTCTCGAAGCCGGGCTTCTGCTCGTCGGCCAGGCGGGTGTAAGAAACGGTCTTGCCGTCAGGTGAAATCAGGGCATAGGTGACGTTGGAGGTGGTGACGAGTTTCTTGGCGCTGCCGTCGGCCAGGTTCACGCGCTCAAGCAGGTGACCGACGCCCATGCCCTGGCCCTGGACCTTGCTGATGGCCAGCAGTTGTTTCCCATCGGGGAAGAATCGGGCAAACACCGGCTCACCATCGGCAGGGCGGTAGAGGAGACTCGCCTCCTTGCCGTCGGCGGCGAGTGCGAAGAATCCTTCCTCACGCGGGATCACCGTGCGACCATCCGGGCCAACCTCGAGTTCGATTGGAAGACAGCCCGTGAGAATCACGACGGTAAGCAGAGCCAGCAACAGTGAGCGGAGCATCTATGGACTCCCGAAAAGGGGGGTGAAAGATCGCCCGACAGTATAACCCGACTAACGCGCAGCATAACGCGGAAGCGCGGCATTGGTGACGACTACCGCAGCGCGACGATCAGCTCAACCTCAACCGGTGCGCCCAGTGGCAGCGCATTGACACCCACTGCTGCACGAGCATGACGCCCGGCATCGCCCAACAACTCGCCCAACAACTCACTGGCACCGTTAGCGACCTGAGGCTGCTGCGCAAAATCATCATCGCAGGCGACGAACACACCCACGCGGACGATTCGCTCAAAGCGTGACCAATCGCCCGCCAGCGTGTCGTTGATAATCGCCAGCGCGTTTAGAGCGCATTGCTTTGCCGCGGCCTGGGCGGTTTGAAGGCTCACCTGCGAAGGCACGCGACCGATGGCCATGAGTTTCCCATCAAGCATCGGCAGTTGACCGCTGATGTAAAGCAGGTTGCCCTGCTGCACCGCGGGCACATAAACCGCCACCGGCTTGGGAGCCGACGGTAGCACCAGACCCAGTTGCGTCAGTCGAGTTTGAATGTTCATCGCATCATTATGACAGCGCTGCGGCGTGCGGACTGCTATCGAAAATCACCGCGATGTTTCGACCGCGTTGACGACCTGGCTGATCGTGTAGGCTTCGCTGCCAAAGTGCACGTTGCCGTCGCGGTCCAGCACCACCAGCCAGGGAATCGTAATGCGACCCATCTGACGCAGCAAGGCGGTGGCGTCATCGGCATATCGACCCGAGACATCGACCTTGATGGGCACGACCTGGGAATCCGACAAGGCACTGACGACCCGCTTATCTCGCAGCACGGCTTCCTCCAGCGCCTTGCAGTTGAGGCACCACTCCGCGGTGAACTCCAGGAGCACAACTTTGCGTTGATCCGTGGCGGCGGTTAGCGCGTCAGGGGAGTAATAGACCCAGGGAATGTCGGAAGGGGCGGTGAAGCGATATCCGCCGTAGAGAGCGGTGGCGAGCATGAGCAGGGCGACGGCTGCGGTGATGGCGCGTGGCAGTGGCCGAGGCGTGATGCGAAACGTGCGGATCGCCAGCCAGATTCCCGACAGTGCGACAAACGCAGCCACCGCCCACCAGTAGGCGCGGAAGGGCGGTTGCCACTGGAGATAGGCTGACAGTCCCGACCCGATGAAGAATGCCGCCGCCGCCATGAGCAGCAGGCCCATGACTTCCTTGACCAGTGCGCTGCCCGCTCCGGTGCGTGGCACGCGATGGACGAGCGCCGGGAATGCCGAGAGAAGCAGGTAGGGCAATGCCATGCCGATGCCGATGGCGGTGAAGACCATGAGGGTGATGGCGGGAGGCTGCGTGGCTGCCCAGACGGCTGCTGCCCCCATGAACGGCGCGGTGCAAGGCGTCGAGAGCACAGCCGTCATCACGCCAAAACCCGCTGAGCCGTGCAGCGAATCCTGCCTGGGGTTGATCGCATAGACCCACTGAGGCAACTGCGGCGCAAAGAGACCCATCATCCCGATGGCCATCACCGCGATGATGACGCCGACGCCGATGGTGAAGGCTGGGTATTGAAACAGGTGGTTAACAGCCGTGAAGCCGGTGACGCTGGCAATCATGATGCCGATTGCCAGCCAGAACGCCACCACGCCCACGCTCATGGCTAGCCCGAGCATGAAACATCGGCGGCGATTGTCCGAGGCACGCGAGAGGCTCATGATTTTCAGAGGCACCACGGGCAGCACACAAGGCGTGAAGTTGAGCAGCGCCCCGCCGACCATCGCTGTTAGGAGCATCAGCATCAAGCCCATGCCGCCCGCTGAGTCAAAGGTCAGGGTCAAGCCAAAGACGTCGAAGGTGATGATGGAACCGGGCGTCTTGCTCACCGCAGCGATGGCCGCGGGGGGTGGCGCCGCATCGAACGCATCGAACAACGAATCGTAGCCGGAGATGGTGGTCTCATCGGCCACTGCGACGCGAAGCACGGTTTCGACCGTCTCCGTGGTCGGAAAAAGGCACTGCTTATCGTCGCAGGCTTGATAGCGCAGCGCGAGTTTGATCTTCAACTCGCCGGGCGCAGCGTTCTGGCTCACCTGTGCCGGGAGGAACACCACCACGCGATCGGAAAACACCGGCAGCGGTTCCTTGGTGAAACTCACCGCCACGTCATGAGGCTGAGGGAATCGCGGCAGCTCAAAGATCACGCCGGGATCAGCTTCGACGATCGTCAACGCCGTGGGCACGGGAATGAAGTCCGCCAGCGGTCGGGTCTGTGCCGCATCGGGGTTGATGTGCCAGGTGGGTTTGAGGTCAATGATCACCGCCAGCACAGCGGTCTCGCCGGGCTTGGTGGCTGGATAGCGCCACTGGGTGGTCACGTCCAGCACTTTGGGCAGTGCCGGGAGCCCGTTGGCCGCCGACCCCTCCAGCCACGGCTGAGCTGCGGTGGGCATCGAGGCGATGAGCGAGATCAGAACGCCCACGATGAACATCGCGGCAAGGTGGACCTTAGCTTTGGCGGAGGACAGCATCATGGTCACGCAACTTTAGCCCCGTTGGACCCGTTGTGCAGCATTGTCACGCCGCAAACTCAAAGCATCGCATGGATATGCGGTGTCGCGGCCCGAAGGTACTTCATCGTCGCTCGCTCAGAGGCCCCGCTTAACGCGGATCGAGGAGGCCCGGACACATCGGCCGGGACACCGCCGGTTCGTTGACCAAATCCGCAATCGTCGAGGCGGCAAAGCTCTCTTCGATCGCGGCCATGGCGTCATCGATGCGGCGATGCATGGGGCAGAGGCATGAGCCATGCGACTTCAAACCCAGCGGGCAGATTGTGATCCGCTCGATGGGGTCGATGGCGCTGATGACTTCCAGGACGGTCAGCGTGGCGGGGTCGCGCTCCAGGGAGAAGCCGCCCAAGCTGCCCCGCTGGGCCGAGAGGATGCGGGCTTTGGCAAGCGCTTGGAGCACCTTGACCAGATATCCCGGCGCGGACCGTGTGCCCGCAGCGATTTCACGCACCTTCTGCGGCTGCCCCGGCCGCTGTGCAAGCCAGACCACGGCTCGAAGGGCATATTCGCAAGCATCGGAGAGGATCTTCATGGTGACGGTTCGGTGGGAGGGCGGTGGGTTTGGCGCGATGGTGGCGTATTTCGCGCAGGGCGAACGACACTTTTCAGGCCCTCACCGATGCTGCGTTCTATTGGGGAGGGCGAAGCTCCTGCCGAGCCGCGATTAGTTGGTGCGTCCAATGACACGCCCGGCTCAGTGGGAGCTTCGCCGTCCCCAAATGCCATTTCCTCGATGCGAGGTCTCCAAAAGTTCTCGCCCCAGTGTTTCGCGGTGCGGGGGTTGACATGAGGATAGGGGCGGGGTATAAATATGTCAAGTGTTCATTAAAGCCTTGAAGCTATGAATACCGCCGGGACGCAAAACCTCGGCCTCCAACCCAACCCAACCCACCCCACCCCAGCACCCCCTTTTCAAAGGAACCTCGCATGACCATCGATCCACAGACCACCGTCGGCGACCTCGTCCGCCAACGACCCGCACGTTCACGCGTCTTCGAGCAGCTCAAGATCGACTACTGCTGTGGCGGGAAGCTGCCCCTGACCCAGGCCTGTGCCGCAGCCAAGCTCGACCCTGCCCTGGTCATCCAGCATCTCCGGGCCCTCGACGCCCAGGAAGACCAGCGAAGCACCGCCTTCGTGGACGCCGATGCCATGGGCCTCACCCAACTGGCCGACCACATCGAGCAGACGCATCACGCCTACCTCCGCGTCGAGCTTCCGCGCCTCGACTACCTGACCCAGCGTGTCCTCAATGCCCATGGCCAGACCGACCCCCGCCTCGGCCAGGTCCGCGAAGCATTCCTTTCGCTGCAGGAGGAACTCTTTAGCCACATGCTCAAAGAGGAACGCATCCTCTTTCCGCTGGTGCGTGAAATCGAAACCGCCACGCAACTTCCCGAGTTCCACTGCGGACCGCTGGCCAACCCCATCGCGCAGATGGAAGCTGAGCACGACAACGCCGGCGGCGCTTTGGCCACCATGCATCAGGCGACCGATGGCTACCAGCCGCCCGAGTGGGCCTGCAACACCTACCGTGCCATGCTCGACGGCCTGCAAGTCCTGGAGGCTGACCTGCACCAGCACATCCACAAGGAAAACAACGTGATGTTTCCCAAAGCCCTGGCGCGCGAGGCTGAGCTTGGCGCAAAGGCGGGTGTCGCATGCCTGTGAGCATGGGTGCCAAAGGCCAGGCCGACTTCACTCAGCCCATCGAGCTAATGATGGACTGCCATCGCCGCATCGAGAATTTTCTCGAGGTGCTTCAGCGCGTGGTCAAACGTTACGGGCGGGACCAACTCGACGATGAAGGCCGCGCGGCACTGGAGACAGCGTTGAACTATTTCGCGCAGGCTGCTCCTCGCCACACCGCGGACGAAGAGGAATCGCTCTTCCCGCGGATGCGGCAATGCTCGCAAGCCCAGGTGCGACAGGCGATGGCGGAGATCGATACGTTGGAGTCGGACCATCGCAAAGCCGAAGCGGCACACGCTCGCGTCGATGAAGTCGGCCGGGCTTGGTTGGAGTCTGGTCGGCTTGATGCGCGAGATCGCGATGAACTCGAGGCGTTGCTTACGGATATGACGGCCACCTACGCGCGGCACATCCGCATCGAGGATCAGCAGATCTTCGTGCTTGCGGCCCAAACGCTCGAAGCGCAGGAACTCCAACAGGTCGGCCGGGAGATGAAAGAGCGCCGCGCGTGACGGATCGTCTTAGCTCTCAGATCGCAAATCTCAAATCTAAGATCCGGTGTCGAATCTCAGATCTCAGATCTCAGATCTCATATCCTGGCTTTCAGGTGTCGGTGATTTCATATCTCACGCCTCACGCCGCCACGCGGTGGCACAGCCGATTACCCCCCCGCACGCTTGGCCTCGTACATGAGCTTGTCAGCCTCGGCGATGATCTGCTCGATCTCGCGCGGCGGACCAGCTTTGCCCGGCAGCCAGGTCATGCCCGCGCTAAGCGTCGCATGCATCGCACCGGCCTTGCCGCCCTGTCCCTCGGGTTTCGCCACCGCCGCAATCGCGCGGCTCACCGCCTCAAGCGCGTTGGCTTGCGAGCAGTCGTTGAGCAGCAGCACAAACTCATCCCCGCCGACGCGTGCCATCAGGTCCTTGGCGCGAAGATGCTTCTGCACCGTCGTGGCCACGTGCTTCAGCGCCGCATCGCCCCATGCGTGACCACGCGTGTCGTTGAGCGACTTGAACTTGTCGATGTCCATGAACACCACGCCCAGGCTGATGCCGTAGCGAGCAGCGTCCTTGAGCACACCAGCAGCCTCAGCATCCAAACCCGCGCGGTTGAGCACGCCCGTCAGCGGGTCACGCAACGCCGCCTGCTGCACATCGTCTTTGATCTGCATCACCTGCGACAAAGCCTTGCCCGCGCTCACCGCCTCCTGCATCATCTCGTGAACCTTGCCAACCATCCGCGTAGTGTTGTCAGCGATTTCGCGCGTGGCATCTTCCAACAACTGGCTCAGGCTCATCTTGGCCGAGTCCGTGCCTTCAAAATAGCCAAACAGCGCATCGAACTCCTGTTGGACCGACGCCATGAACGCGTCCGTGTCCTCCACGCCCTTGTCGGCCAGCAACTGCCGCAGTTGGCAGGCATCATCATGATTCCATGCATCGAGCAAGTGCGGGAAGCACGATGCCACCGTCGCCGCATCCGCCAGCAGTTCCTTGTCCAGGAACTGCAGCAGATTCTCGGGATTGTGATGGAACGCCACCGCATCGACGAACATGTCAGGCAGCTCAAGCTTCTGCGCGATGCTCCGACCCAACTCCGCATGATCAAGATGCATCAACGCCCGCTCAGCCACCAGACGATTCTTGTTGTTGAGCGAAGCATCCTTGAGAATGTTGAGCATCGGCTCCTTGGCGGTCGCGTACATCACGGGCAACGCGAAATCTTGGAACAGCCCGACGACAAACGCCTCTTCCCCAGCCTTCTCATCATGCATCGCCGCGTACGTCTTGGCCGCCACCGCCTTGCACAAACAAGCCGACCAGAACATTCGCGATTCATCCGGCTCAAGCTTCAATTCATTATGCAGCCCCGTGGCGCAAAAGCTGATCGCCAGCGTGCGAACCGTGCTCAACCCCAGCAGGTTCACCGCCACGCCCACCTTCGTCACCTTGTTACGCACACCAAACCACGAAGAGTTGGCCAGTGCCAACAACTTCGCGCTCAGCGAGGCATCCGAACTAATGACCTTGGCATAGGTCGAAGGCTCCGCCTCCGGATCCTTGCCCAGCTCCACGAATTTCATCGCCACCGCCACTGTGGTGGGCAGATACGAAAGATTGTCAATTCGCGCTCGAACCTGTTGCTCAAGTCGAACGCTCTGCGCCGAAGGATCGGAACTGGTGTTGGTCGAAGAATTGATACCTGACATCGATTTGTTCCCAGATGGAGCCCCCACGTCTGCGAAGGAGACTCGATTTTCCAGATGCCGACCACAGGGCGGGAGACCCCCAGACTGCTGTGGCGAGACGTTATTTGAAACATCGACATGAACTACAGGCTGCTTAAGTATTAATATTGGAAAAAGGAGACATGAAGATCCTGTGGCCGCTGGAAAAATAAATTTCGCACCCAGACGTCAAGGTGCCCCAGCGATTGGACCGATGTACGAAATGGCGTGCTCCATGACGAGTACCAATAAACTTTTTCCGAAGGGACCGCCCACGCAAGGCGGACACTATCATGACGACAGCTATTAGTGCCGGGCGCATCATTCTCATCGGATCCTGTGAGGCGACTGAAAGAATCGCCGCCTCGCTCACGGCTCAGCCATGGATCCAACTCACACACATCGTCGCGCCCCACCAGGCGCTCCACGTTTTGCGCCGCGATCCGGCCATCGACCTGCTGCTCATGGTCCCCGGCC
Source organism: Phycisphaeraceae bacterium (assembly GCA_041736565.1). Taxonomy (GTDB): domain Bacteria; phylum Planctomycetota; class Phycisphaerae; order Phycisphaerales; family Phycisphaeraceae; genus JBBDMX01. The sequence goes on from JBGSTK010000221.1 coordinate 16,220, forward strand.
CTACGCCCGAGCCTTATCTCGAACTCTGCCGCAGCGTCAAGTTCGATAAACGCACCAGTTTCATCTCCGTCCTCGTCGCGCCCCAAGGCGATGACCCCGAACTCATCGAAGCTGTTTACAAAGCTGGTGCCGACGACTGCCTCCGTCCCAACGACTCCGAGCGACACCTCGTCCTCCGCATCACCAAAGCCCTGCGCATCAAGCAGGCCACCGATGTCCTGGAAGATTCCCAGATCGTCATCACCGCGCTGGCCAATGCCATCGAAGGCAAAGACCACTACACCTGCGGCCACGTCGAACGCGTCTCGTCCTATGCCGTCGCCATCGGTAGACGCGTCGGTGTCGATGACGCCGGCCTCGCCGCGCTCCGCACAGGAGGCGTCGTCCACGACATCGGGAAAATCGGCATCCCCGACCAGATCCTCAATAAGCCCGGCAAGCTCACCGACGAAGAAATGGACGTCATCCGCAGACACCCCGTCATCGGATACGACATCCTCCAATCACTCCGCACCTTCCGCGATGTCCTGCCCATCGTCCGCTGGCATCACGAAAAACCCAACGGCACGGGCTACCCCGACGGCCTCAGTGGCGAAGCCATCCCCCTCCTCGCAAGAATCACCGCCGTCGCCGACGTCTTCGACGCCCTGAGCACCGACCGCCCCTACCGCAAAGCCTTCGACCTCGCCAAGTGCAAAGCCATCCTTGCCGACACCGTCGCCAAAGGCGAACTCGATGGCAAACTCGTCGAAGTCCTCTTCGAAATGCTAGACCAGGGTGGCGTCCCCCACCCCCCCCCCAGCATCGCCGCCGCCGCGTGAAACGCAGCGCCCAAACGAGCCCCAAGCGAAGCGAGCGGGGAATCCGGGGAACCAACTCCCTCCCATATCACTCCGCGACTTCCAACGTAAGCCGTTCGACATCACGTATCACCAACAGCGGCACGAGCACCGCACCGATACCGGTGGGCAACGTCAACAGAAACAGGGCCGCATGCCGCAGAGAGTAGCCGCCACCGATGCGCGTTGCCGCAAGATAGGTTTGTAGCACCAGCACCATCAAAAACCACACCACCAGGACTACCATGCCAAGAACCACCAATCCGTCGAATCCGCCTATGTTAGCCACGGCCAACATCACTCCCGGCACCGAAACAGCCCACAACAACCGTCGCACGACGTAACACAACCGTTGAGTCCCCATCAAATCGCTAGGCAACAACTGATAGGTCGAAGGATCGTCGAGGTCATAACCTCTCCCGCACTCCGGACAGGCCGATGCATCGAGCCCCCGCAACGAATACCCGCACCCACAGCAACGCGGATGCTCGCTCGTTTCATCTTGTTGTTCAGTTTCCATAGACATCCCGGCTTCTGTCTCACAGTTGTTGGAACTACAACTCGAACTCGCAGACGCAATCTTCATACCCCTCCAGGTCGTTCGACAGCCATTCCTCATTGGCACGCGCACGATGGAATCTGACAGTCACATCAGTGCCATCCATGCCGATCAGGCCCCGGAAGCCATCATCACGGTATTGAGCCTTAAGCATCGCTGCTACCCGTGTAAGGAATGCGACGGCAACCCGAACCTTATCGCTAGCAGCGAAGTCATCGATATGGATATGATTCACAAAGCATTCATACCCGGTCTTGTCCGGAAAATCCTGTTGGCTTGCTGACGTGCACCCCTCAAGCAATCCCGCCAAGAACACGCAGCCATTTCGTTCAGTAAGTCCAGCAACCAATATCGCGGAAAGACGATTCGGCAGAGGCATGGTGCAGCCCGCGAGATCATCGCCATGACATTTTACCATCAACTGATTTGCTCTACGGAGTTTCAAGTTACTTGCCCTGCCTGCGAAGCTCGTTCTCAAGGTTCGGACCCAACAACCCCTTCAGGCTTTCCAGAACATCGTCATGTTCCACAAGGTTCTCGACAAAGGACACCGAAACCAACTCTTTGACGTGTTCATCGCCAAATGCCAACCACTGGTCGAGAGCGCTAAGAATCCGTTCAACAGACGTTGCAGGTCCTGTTTCGCCCGAACGTACCTGTTGCACAATGTACCGTGAAACGTCACCCAACCAGACATGTGGCAAGAGTTCATCATTGTCGCGGATGTGCTCCTCATACACAGTTCGAAGCTCTGGGACACGTTCAAGAAGCAAATATACGAACACGACAGTGATGGGAACGGAAGTCATATAGGTTCCCTCGCAGTGTTGAGTTCAGTTCTTTGTCTCGACCACCGGCTGACACTCCGCTCATCCTACCCGATGCCCAGGCCGGTCTGCTTCCCTTGAGCTACTCATGTGTCGGCCCGCCGGGCCCCGGGGCGCAAGATAAGAGAGTTTGGGGGTGGCGTCCGTTCTCGGCCCTGATGGACCGAGCTACGGCCGTGCCGGGCCTCCGGCCCTGGCTCTTGGCACCGGTGCCGTCGTTTCACTACTCGTTCTGATGCTTGTTCCGTCTCCCCGTTCTATGTCCCGCAGCATTCGGTACACGAAGGAGTTCATGATCGCAGCATTGCCCATCATGGTCGCAAGCATTAAGCATGATGCCATTCCTATCCAGTCCTCTCGCCAACCATACAAAACACCGCAAATATACGAAAATACGAAAAATGCCGAGAACAGCACACCACGAAAGACTGCACTACGACGGAATCGACTAGATATCATGCAAAACCTCATGTATGACTGGGGCAAATGTACTTATTCCCATTTCTGGCCACGTCCACTTAGGTCTGATATCGCATTATTTATGTGTAAAGGTCACTTCAAATCTAGCGACATCGCTCAGGCTTATCTCCCCTCCATCCACGGTCGGAACTCGCAGCTGCTTCAAACCGTCCAGACTGAACTGGGGGGCTTTCATGTATTCAGCTGCAATGTCAGCAGTCGCAGTCCGGGATGCTCCAAGATCTACACATTTCGCACGGTCGAGGACAATGCGAACATCGGCGCCAAACTGGGACACAGTGATTGGAGGTGCTATGGTGTTGGGCGTAGGGCTCTGATTTAGTAAGGGGCGAGTACATAGCGACACACCCCCCAAGAACCCTAGGACGTTTCCTACTGCTACGGCCAACACCACCAATAGAACTGTTCTTGTGTGTACCATATCTGACCTTTCGTTGTGTCGCGACTCGTCATTCGCCTCCATCAGATGCGTGTCGTCACTACTGTCGATCGATGCCGGGTACCACTCATGCGCAGATATCGTACCTGTCGAAGTAGCTTCGCGACAGCCAACCGTTTTCGCCATCGAGCGGACCATGTCGGGGTTGGAGGCAGGCCGGGGGTACAGGGGGGTACCAGGGGGGTAGGGGCGGGTATGTAGGGGGTGAGGCGGCGCTTCGTTTTTTGCCAAAAATGCGAGGTGTCAAAAACGCGGGGTTTTTGAGGGTTTTCAATTTTCGATTACCTGCGGATACCGCGGCATTGGTAGGGGGTACAGGGGGGGTTGCGTCGTTATGAGGGGGGGTAGCGTCGAGCAGTGGGGGGGTTGGGGCCGTCGTTTTGGGCTTAAACTTGGAACTATTCAACGCGGGGCAGGGGTGATATGCTCTCGCGCGGGCGAGCGCGGCTGAGGTGGCTGGCGGCCCGGAAGATGAGGTTGACATGGTGGTGATGTGGATGCTGTTGGGATTGGCGGCTTTGACCGTGGGGGCTGACGTCCTGGTCCGTGGTGCCAGCGGTTTGGCGCGGGCGGCGGGGTTGCCAGCGTTGATCATCGGGCTGACCGTCGTGGCGTTTGGCACCAGTGCCCCGGAATTGGCGGTCAGTGTGCGGGCGGGGCTCGCGGGGCAGGCTGACATCGCGCTGGGTAACGTGGTGGGCAGCAACACGTTTAACGTGCTCTTTATCCTTGGTATTTCAGCACTTATCGTGCCCCTGGTGGTGTCATCGCAACTGGTCCGGCTGGATGTGCCGGTGATGATCGGCGTGTCGCTGCTGGTCTGGTGGATGGCGGGGGATGGCACGATCGGACGTGGGGAAGGGGCGATTCTCGCGGCTGGGCTTTGCGTCTATACCGGCCTGCTGATCTACCTGGGCAGACGAGAATCCGCCAGTAAACCGGTCACGGAGGATCGGGCGGCGGAGCCTAGGCCGCGGTTGGGCTGGTCGGTCGTTTGGGTGCTGGTGGGTTTAGGCCTGCTGGTGCTGGGCGCGGGATGGTTTGTCGATAGCGTGGTGCAACTTGCGAGGCTGGCGGGAGTTAGCGAATTGGTGATCGGGCTGACGGTGGTAGCAGCCGGTACATCGCTGCCCGAGGTGGCAACGTCGATCATCGCCAGCATTCGCGGTGAGCGGGATATCGCCGTGGGCAACGTGGTGGGCAGCAACGTCTTTAACCTGTTGGGCGTGCTGGGGTTGTCGGCCTTGGTTTCGGGCGAGGGGTTGCCGGTCGCCAGTGCGGCATTGCGTTTTGACATGCCGGTGATGGTGGCCGTCGCCGTGGCGTGTTTGCCGATCTTTTTGACGGGTGGTCGGATATCGCGTTGGGAAGGTGCGTTGTTTTGCGCGTATTACGGGGCATATGTGGCGTTTTTGATTCTTGCCGCGGCACAACATGCGGCCCTTGAGTCGTTTGCGGGGACGATGCTCTGGTTCGCCTTGCCCATGACGGCGTTGGGGCTGATTCTTAGCTTGGTGGTCTGGCTGCGACGTGCTAAACGATGAACCAAATCAAGCGACATCAACTCAGATCGGCCTTGCTGGAGCGGGGCAGGGTGGGGGCGAAACCGAGGATGGCCTTGGCACGTTCGCCCAGGTACAGCGGATCCTCGGGCGTTGTAGGTCGAGTAAACGGCGGCAATTGGCCGAACAACTCGATGAGCCAGTCGGCGTTCCAAGGCGTGATGGGTTTGGGTGCGACGATGTTGAGCGGCGTGTGGCCGGGGCGATCGATTTCGCAGCAAAGTCGGGCGGCTTGGGCGGCTTCCTCGACCCGGATGTAGGACCACAGGGAGCTGATCGCCCATAGCCGCCGATGTCGCTCGCCTTCTTCGGTCGTCATGGGTCGGCGTGATCTCTCGTCCCGGCCGGGCACTTTTACCCCGGTGAAACGCAGCGAAAACGCCTGACTTCCTGGAAAACGCCGGGTAAATGCCTCGCAGAGACTCTCGCTGAGGCGCTTGCTGAGGCTGTAGCCGTCCATTGCCAGGAGCGGATGGTCTTCGTCAATGGGCAGGTAGCGCGGTACTACCGGGTGGCTCCCCGACAGGCCGTAGGACTGAATGCTCGAAGCGTTGACGATGCGGCGAACACCGGCGTTACCGGCGGCATGGAGCACGTTGAACGTAGCGGCCATGTTGTCGTTAAACGTCAACGGCTCGCCTAGAGTCGAAATACCCGGCCGATTGCCCATGTGACACACCGCGTCGATGCCCTTCATAAGGGGCGGTAACGCCGCGGCATCCGTGAGGTTAAGGACGTGGGACGCTTCAAGTCGGGGGTCGGGCGCCTCGGCGGCGCGGAGATCCGTGGCGACCACGGTGTGACCGTGATCCAGGAGTTCCTTGACGATGGCTGAGCCGACCTTGCCACTGGCACCGGTGACGAGTACGCGCATGGGGGGAGCTTCTACTTAAAAAGGCGGGAAGGTGCATATCTTACCCGCGACGGGCGGGAGTGTGATTGGCTCGTTCACGCCGACAGCGGCGGCAGTGCTTTGCAGACGCAATAGATGCTTAGGCTCGCGGAAAATGAGCTCCTGGCAGGTGTCGAGCTATTTTTCGACTGTCAGGATGAATGGTGAGGCGGGAAAGCCGTCCTCGTTGACCAGTTCAACCGTCGGGTTCTGGTTGCATGCGAAATAGACCTGGGCGGGGGTCACCCCGTCGGGAATGGCGACCAGCACATCCTGCTTGTCGATTTTCGCTTTGGCGGGTGCGAATGATACGGACGGCTTCTTGCCGGTCTGAATGATCTGCGTCACGGCGAAACCCTCCACCTCGCCGCCGTTGGGGTCCGTGAGGCCTTGGGCGTGCGAAAACTGGATGCGGATGTGCGAGCCTTCGACCTTGGCTGATTGCGGTAGGGGCCCGGACCATGGCCTGGGTTTGGCGTAGGTGTGCGTCAGAGCTGCGGCTGCCAGGCGTTCACCGACTGGTTGCTTGTTTGAAGGATGAAGGGCGCCGCCGACATCCAGCGTCGTGACCATGGCGGTGTGCGGCACGTCCAGCGCCAGACGCTGTTCATTGCGGACCAGCGCCCAGTTGTTGGGTCCCGAATCCCCGCTGCGTTCGGCGTCGTCGCCGTAGTTGGGAAGTTGCACATAGTAGAAGGGTAAAGCGTCATCGCGCCAATGCTGTCTTACAGCGGCGATAAGTGCTCGCTGACGGTCGGCATATCCGCCCGGCTTGGCCGAACCGAATAGCCCTGTGGCGAATTCCCCTTGGTACCAGATCCAGCCGCGGACGGGAAACTGTGTGAAAGGCGCGATATACGCATTCCACATGATGGATGGCAGTCCGCCGTTCACATCGAGCTTCGCCGCCTTGAGGTCCGGGCCATACTTACTCCTGACCTCGCGGTGGGCTTTCTGGTATTCGCGACCGAGTGTCGCTGGATCCAATTTGGCTAACTCTTCGACCGTCCGGGCGTAAGCCGCGTCAAACTCCGCTTGCTTTGAGCGGAAGCGTTCGAGCCATTCTGGCGTGGTGAACTGTGCCCACGTTTCCAGGGGGATCCACTGCTGGATCGATGTCGAGCCCTGCGAGACGTGCAGGATGCCGATGGTGACGCCCAGTTCCTTTTGCAGTTGTGCTGCAAAGAAATATGCCACCGCGCTGAGGTCGTCAGCGTTCTCCGGTCGGGCGGTCAGCCATCGACCGTGGGCTTGCTTACTGGGCGTCATGGCGGCAAGCGTCTCTTGCCGGAAACTGCGAATCTGATCGTTGACCGGGATATCTCCCCGGTCGATTCGATCGAGTGTCCACTGCATGTTGGATTGGCCCGACGCCACCCAGACTTCGCCGACCATGACATCGCTGAACTGATGCGTGCCGATCTGCAGGGTGTAGGGTCCACCCGCGTCCATGGCTGGCAGTTCGACGCGCCAATCACCCGCGGCGTCGGCCTTGGTTTGAACGGTTTGGCTGGCCAGTGAAACTGTGACGGCCTCCCCCGCATCCGCTGTACCAAGGACCACGATGGCTTTGCTGCGCTGGAGCACCATCTGGTCGCCGAAAACCCCGTGGGGCTTGATCTCGGCCATCGCCGAGGCGCTCAAGCTGCAAAGAATAAGAAGCAGTCGGACCAGGAAAACGAGACGCTTGTGATTATGTGCCACGGGCGGTTATTCCTATGAATGTTTGCGGACATTATATCGATATTGCACGCGAGTTAGCGATAGACCAAGCATGGGCTTGTGGGCATTGATGCGAGTGGGCGGTGGCATTGTGGGGAACGCACAACCCCTGACCGTGATGCCGATTCATAGCGCGGCGTCTCAAGACACTGGACTCTCTGAAACCTGCTACACTGTTGCCCGCGCCGGAGGTGCCGGCAATCCTCCAACAGACCATCCCCCAAACCCAATTTAGGAAGGATCAAACGATGAGCTTTGAGATCGAACTGGTACACGCACGTCAAGTGCTCGACAGCCGCGGCAACCCGACGGTCGAGGTCGAGGTCCACCTGTTTGACGGCACCGTAGGCAGCGCGATTGTGCCCTCAGGCGCGAGCACGGGCGAGCACGAAGCTGTGGAGCTTCGCGACGGCGACAACAAGCGTTTTCTTGGCAAGGCTGTGACCAAGGCGGTCGCCAACGTCAACGAGAAGATCGCCACGGAACTCATCGGCATCGACGCCCGTTCGCAGGAAGAGATCGATGCGCTGATGATCGAGCTTGACGGCACGGAGAACAAGGGCAAGCTGGGTGCTAACGGCATTCTGGGCGTGTCCATGGCGGTGGCCAAGGCTGCGGCACAGGCCTCGGGTTTGCCGTTGTATCGCTACCTGGGCGGCACGGCGGCCAAGGTGCTGCCCGTGCCGATGATGAACATTCTTAACGGTGGCAAGCACGCTGACAATAACGTCGACTTCCAGGAATTCATGATTCAGCCCTGGGGCTTCGACAACTTCGAAGAGGCGCTGCGTTGCGGCGTCGAGATTTACCACAGCCTCAAGAAGGTGCTGAGCAAGGCCGGTCTTTCCACCGCGGTGGGCGACGAAGGTGGTTTCGCGCCGAGCCTCAAGGACAACGAAGATGCCCTCAAGGTCATCGCCGACGCAGTCGATGCGGCGGGCTACACCTTTGGCAAGCAGGTCTTCGTGGCGCTTGACCCGGCCACCAGCGAAATGTGGGACAAGAAGAAGAAGGGCTACGTGTTCTTCAAGAGCAACCCCAAAAAGGTCTGGTCCTCGGGCGAAATGGTTGATTACTGGGCTGAGTGGTGCAAGAAGTACCCCATCCGCTCCATCGAAGATGGTCTGGCGGAAAACGATTGGGCCGGCTGGAAGCTGATGACCGAGAAGCTCGGCGAGAAGGTTCAGCTCGTGGGCGATGACCTGTTTGTCACCAACCCCAAGTTCCTCCAGAAGGGCATCGACACCGGCACAGCCAATTCGATCCTCGTCAAGGTCAATCAGATCGGCACGCTCAGCGAGACGTTCGAAGCAGTGGGCCTGGCGATGCGAAACGGCTACAGCGCGGTGCTGAGCCATCGCAGCGGCGAGAGCGAGGATTCGACGATCGCTGACATCGCGGTGGCAACCAACTGCGGTCAGATCAAGACCGGTGCCCCCTGCCGCAGCGACCGCAACGCCAAGTACAACCAGTTGCTTCGCATCGCCGAGGAACTGGGCGACGACGCGGTGTACGGCGGGAAGTTCTGGAAGAAGGGCTGAGTCCCTCGCGATAGATTGCACATACAACATGCTGATCAACGCAAACCGGTCCCACAAGGGGCCGGTTTTGCTTTGATGGCTGCTTCAACCCTTCATGGACTAGGTGCGCGACCCTACACTTGAGACCCATGAGTGAGTCCACGATATCGGTTTCGCCCGATGACCCGGTTAACGCGCGAGTTTTGCGGGTCAGTGAAGATTGCGTGCAGGGTTTTCACGCCCGACCCTTCGAGGCCATTGCCAATGCGAGCGGCGTGGCGCTTCCGTTGGTGCTGGAGCGCATCGCCGCGATGCTACAAGGCGGCACGATTCGGCGCGTGCGGCAGACTCTGCTGGCGACGAACCTGGCACCGGGGGCACTCGTGGCTTGGCGGGTGCCGCAGGGAAAACTCAACACCGCGTTTGACTGGATGTTTGCCAACGATCCGTTTTCGGGGCACGTGGTCATCCGCACGACCGATGGTGACACGCCGGGCTCGCAGTATCGCCTATGGACGACGCTGAAAGTTCCGGCACGGTACGACATGGACAAGCACTGTGGTTTGCTCATGAAGCACACGGGTACCACGGGCTATCGACTGATGCCGGCGCGGTGTGTGTTTTCACTGGGCGTGGGTCATCTGCGGCGAAGGACTATCGAACCGGGCGACAAGGCCGATGAGCCCGGCGACGCCAAGGAAACCAACGTGGTGACGCTGTCGGATCGCGACTGGCAGGTGTTGACGCCGCTGAAGCGCGAGTTGGCGGTTGAAGAGGTCGTCGCTGAGCCGTGGCGTAGGCGGGCACAAGAGGCGGGGTTGAGTCACGAGGAATTCTGCGCGGTGGCGGAGTCGCTCAACGCGCGGGGGGTGATCGGCCGATTCTCGACGTTCCTGGAGCACGTCAAGCCGGTGGCGGGCCATCAGCGTGTCACGCGGTTTAATGCGTTGTTTCACTGGGCCGTGCCGCCGGGCCGGGAGATGGAGGCGGGGCGAGAGGTGGGGCGGTTCATGATTATGACGCATGCTTATTGGCGACAGGGCGGGCCTGATTTTGCCAACGTCAACATCATGGGCGTGGCGCACGGCACGGACAAGGCTCGCGTTCTGGAGCACAAGGCGGCCATCGACGCTCACCTGGCGTCGTTGGGCATCGCGGTTTCGTACACCAATGTGTTCTGGGGCGGGCGGAGCGAGATCAAGCCTTCGGAGATCGCCCCTCAGGCCTATGCCCAATGGTGCGAGTCGATGGGGGTTGATCCGCGGAGCATGGAAAAGTGAGGGGGGTGCCCGAGGGGAGCGGAGGGACGGCATCGGCCGTGAAATGGGCGATATTTGGTGGGTTTTTAGCGCGGTGAGGCGTTGATTGGTGGCATGCGGGATGGCCTGACGGGGGTATCAGAAATAACGCTAAGCTGACGCAAGTAATGAGTATTTTGTTGCTCTGACGAAATCGCAGGCTAGAATCGCATGTGTCGAATGACTAAATCGAAACCGCCGACGTGAACGGGCATTCACGAAGGCCTTTTACAGGGAGACCCATCCATGCCTGATACGAACCAGATTTCGCAGAACATCAAGAACGCTGCCTCGCAGGCTGCCTCACAGGTCAAGGACGACGCGAGCCCGTTGGCGGCTGATGTTAAAAAGATGGTGGACCATCTGCGTGAGGACATGACTGACCTTCGCCGCGACATGGGCGATGTGGCGAGCAAGTGGCAGGAGAAGGGTCGCGCCGCGGCCGCCGAAGCTGGCCACACGCTCAAAGAGCGCGCCAGTGAGCAGGCTGAGCATCTCAAGCACGCGTGGGAAGTGACGCGCGATCGCAGCCGTCAAGGCATCGAGCGAACGGAACAGACCATTCACGACCACCCATGGACAAGCATTGCCATAGCCTTTGGCGTAGGTCTGGTCATCGGCAAACTCCTTGACCGGAGATAAGCCTTGTTTGCATCCCTCGCGAGATTTGTCGTGTCGGTTTCCGACTTTGTGGAGGTCCAGGCATCGCGTGCGATGACAGCGGTGGACGCCCGGGGTCGTGAGTTGAAGAACACCACGCAGGAAAGCCTTGATGCGCTTCAATCGAGCTTGGCCAGACAGGGGGAGACGGCCCGGCTCAAGCTGCGAGAAGAAGGCGTAGCTCTGCGAAAAGGCGTGTGGAATACGGTGTTCGCGGTCACCTGGCTGACGGTGGCGGCAGTGCTGGTGCTGCTGGGCCTGAGCGTCGTGTTTGTCGGAGTGTACTTGGGTATCTACGAGTTAGTTCATTACCACTGGGCTGCGGCGCTGATCACGGGCGCGCTGACCCTGGCGGTGGCGGGAGTATTGATATGGATTTCGCGCAAACTGGCGGATTGAGCGGTTCGGGCGTCAAACCTGGGCCCGGTAGTGTCGAAGCGGAGAAGGCCAAGCTGGTCAACGAGGCCATGGTCTTGGACGCGAAGCTGGCGTCCTTGCCGGTGGAGATGATTCAACGGCATCCTTGGGCTGCGGTCGGACTCGCCGTGGGCATCGGCTTTCTCGTCAGTAGCTCGCCGCGCGTTACAGCGTTGCTGTCGGACGCATCGTCGTCGCTGCTTGAACAGTACATGCGGCAAATCAAGCCTTGAGTGTCGCTTCGATTTTGGAGTGGAGTCAACTCTTCACGGCCTGGCAGGTTCGTCTGCCGGGCTGCTTTTTTTGCGCACCTTCGTCGCCGGGACCACTCGTTGATAAAGTTGGCGAAGGATGGAGGTACAAATTTCGTCCTCGCCGACCGACCCAAACCTCCGTCGCTAACGCTTCCGGCTCGTTTGCTCAGCGTTCACACGGCGCGGTCCACAGAAGTTAGAATGAGCTTTTCATAAGACTCGCAACTTCAGGACGATTGCCCATGCCCCAGACTGATGCCGAACTTCTTTCACGTGCTGTTCGCATTGTTGACCAGGCGGGGGTCGGGATGCTCACGACGGTGGACGCTGAGGGTTGGCCTCATGCGCGATGGATGAGTGCCATGAGTCGCGACCGTCTGCGGACGCTACACACCTTGAGCGCCAAAGAGACGCGAAAGATGACGCAGCTTGCCGGCAACCCCAAGGTGTGCTGGGTGTTTTCCACGGCTGACATGACCGACACCGTGCAGTTGATGGGGCAGGTGCGGGTTCACAATCATGGCCTGGCGGCACAGCGGGTCTGGGACGAGTTGGCGCAGGCGGTGCGAACTTACGTGGCGGGACCGCTGAGCGACGATGCGCATCTGGAGATGGTCGTACTCGAGACGATCATTGAGCGAATCGAGATCACCAGCCCGGCCTTGAAGATCTACGCCCCGCGACAAATCGCGTTGGCGTAGCCCCGACTCCCCGCAACCGTGCGGAGTTTTCTCACCGCATCGAAGCGGAACTGTTTCACGCCATCCAAAACGGAACACCTCTGATGCTGCTTCAAGATATCGGTGTCCTTCAACTGGCCAACAAATATCGTGCAGCGGCCGAGGCATCGTCCTGCGCTCATCTGTTGGATGCATCCAACGTGCAGCGGGCGCGACGCGTGGCGAAGAAGAATGGACTCTGGGATCGCCTTGGAAAGAGCCTCGCGACCGAAGCGCCGCTGACGGTGATCAAGCGTTCGGACTATCGACGGTATCGACGGCTTGGCGATCGCTCGGTGTGGGAAGCGCAAGCTCGCCCACGCGTAGCGCTCCTTTCGGAACTGGCACTGGCGGTGTGGCTCAAACATCCCGATGTGCCCGTTGATGCGCTGCAGGACCTCATCTGGGCGTTGTGCGATGAGCACAACTGGGTGATGCCAGCCCATGAGGATCGCGCCATCGATCTGCGATCCGCGATGCTGGCGGCGTCGCTGGCCACGATCGTGCATGTGCTGGCGGATCGTCTGGAGCCCGAGGTCATCGAGCGAGTGGAGCGGGAGATCGAGCGGCGAGTGTTTGATCCCTACTTCGATCATCGCGTGGTACTGACCTGGCGGACCTGCGCGATGAATTGGAATCACGTCTGCAACGGCAGCATTCTGCAGGCGGCGCTGTGCCTGATCAAGGAGCCGACGCGTCTGGCGACGATGACGCACCCGATGATTCAGAACCTCAGCTATGCGATCGAAGGTTTCGCCAAGGATGGCGGATGCCTCGAAGGGCCTAACTATTGGAACTACGGCTTTGGGCATTTCGTGTCTGCGGCGTTTGCGTTGTGGCAACGGACGGGTGGGGCCGTGAACATCATGCAGGGGCCGCACATTGAGGCGATTTGCCGCTACCCGCTGGCGGCCTTCATCGATCCGCCGCTGTCAGCGACATTCGCTGATGCCAGCCACGGCCACATCTCGGCGGTGCTGGCGCTGCAGATCAATCGCTTCTACGACCTGCCCCGGCTTTATTCGCTTTGTCCTCGTGAGGCTGATGGATCACTGCGGCTTGCCACGATGGATGCGCTGGCGCTGTCGAAGGGTGTTAAGGCACTGGAGTTTGCGAAGCAGGACACTGATGCGTGGTTGCCGGACTTGGGGATGGTGAAACTGCGTGGCGATGAAGGGCCCGGCCGCATGACGCTAATGGCCATCGCGGGTCGAAACGATGTGCCCCACAACCATAACGACATCGGAAGCTTCCTGGTCCATCGTCAGGGCAGGCTGCTGCTGACGGATCCCGGGGCACCCATTTACACGGCCCAGACGTTCTCGCCGCGGCGCTATGAGATTCCCTTCTGTAGCTCCTTTGGCCATTCCGTGCCGGTCATCAACGGGCAGTTGCAGCAGGCTGGGTCGCGACATGTGGGCACACTGAACGTGGAGAACCTCAACGGCAAGGGCATCAAGTCCGCGTGCATTGATATGACCCGCGCTTATGGCGTCGGCGTCGTGCAGTCACTCGTGCGGACGCTGACGCTCGATGCCACTCGGCAGAAGCTGACGCTGGAAGACCGCTACGAGTTCGCCAAGAAGCCCAAGAGCATCGAAGAGGCGTTTGTGACATTTGAAGCGGCCGCAGTATCGCGCGATGGACGGTCGGTGCAACTGGGGCCCAAACGTGGTGGGGCGGTGCTGCGTGCGTCTGATGACACGCCCGGGAAGTTCGCAGTCGCTGAAATCGCTGGATCACTGGAGCAGGGCCGGGCTGGCAAGGCGATCCGTCGCATCAGTTTTGAGCCCGCACGTCTGGCGCGGTCGATGAAACTGCGATTCGAGGTTGGGTGAGGTGCCTCTGGGTGATTGAGCGTTGGTCTCACCATGTCGCCTGCGAACGCGGTAGGCACTACACTTTCGACATGCCTACACGACTTGCCATGATGCTGATCGCCTGGGTGGCTTTTGCAGCCGCGATTGCTCTTCCCGCAGCGCCGGTCACGGCCCAACAGGCGGGGGTGTTGCGGTTGCTGGTGCTGGAGGAACTCATCACGCTGGACCCGCAGCGGATGAGTTGGATGGCGGATATTCGCATCGCCAACTGTCTCTTTGAGCCGCTGTTGGTGGTGAAGGTGCCGAGCCTGGAACTTGAACCCGGTGCTGCGGAGCGATGGGAAGTCAGCGACGACGGCTTGACCTACACGTTTCATCTGCGGCCCGAGGCGAAGTGGAGCAACGGCGATCCGCTCACGGCTCATGACTACATCTACGCATGGCGCCGCGCGATGTTGCCGGATTTGGCGGCGGATTACTCCCAGTTGCTGTTTCGCATCGACGGGGCTGAAAAGTTTTTCAAGTGGCGCACGGAGCAACTGGCGGCGATGAGTAAGGTTGGTGGAGCAACGACAGCCCAACAACTCTGGGAGCAGACGGAGGCGGAGTTTTTGCGCACCGTCGGGCTGCAGGCACCGGATGACAAGACGCTGGTCGTCAAGCTCGTGCAGCCCACGCCTTACTTCCTGCAGCTCGTTTCGTTTGCGACGTTCATGCCGGTGCATCGCAAGAGCGTCGCAGCACTGACACAACTCGATCCTGTCACAGGCGTAGTCAAGCAAAACTCGGAATGGACCAAGCCGGAGAATCTTGTGACCAACGGGCCTTACAAGCTTGATCGTTGGCGGTTTAAGCGGGACCTTCAACTGTCGGTTAACCCGCACTACTGGAATCGCGGAGCGATGAAGAACAGCGGCATTTCGCAGGAGTACATGCCCGACCTGCAACCCGCGCTGCTGACGTATCAACGCGGCAAGGCGGATTGGATTCCGGATATTCCCACGGCTCATCCGCTAGCGGCAGACCTCGTGACGCAGCGGCGGCCCGACACGCATGTCACGCCCGCAGCAGGAACCTACTTCTACAACCTCAACTGCAATCCCAAACTAAACGACGGCTCTCCCAACCCGTTGCACGATCCGCGCGTTCGGCGGGCGCTGTCGATGGGCATCGATCGCACGCTGATCGTGCAGAAGGTCACGCGCCTGCGACAGCCCGAGGCGGTGACGTTCGTGCCACCCCAGGCCATCGCGCACTACCCGTCGCCTGTTGAGGTTGGGGTGACGCACAACGTCGAGCAGGCACGCAAGCTGCTGATCGAGGCGGGCTACCCCGAGGGGCGCGGGCTGACGGGTTTGTCGATCCTCTACAACACCGAGGGTGGCCACGAGTCCATCGCTCAGCAGATCAAGAACGCCTGGGCCACGAACCTCGGCGTGACCGTCACGCTCGAAGGCGTCGAGAAGCTGACCTTCGGCCAGCGCCTCAAGACGCAGAACTACACCATCAGCAGAGCAAGCTGGTTTGGCGACTACCGCGACCCGACGACGTTCCTGGACAAGTACCACAGCGGCAACGGCAACAACGATGCCCGCTATAAGAACGCTGAATATGATGCGCTGCTTGAGGCGGCGGCAAAGCAGACTGATCGTGATGAGCGCATGGCAACGTTGGCGCGGGCCGAGGCCATGATGCTGGCGGATCAACCCCTGGCGCCGATTTTCCACTACGCCATGATCTCCATGTTCGACCCCGCGAAGGTCAAGGGCCTATCGCCTAACGCGTGGGGGCAGTACCGGCTGGAGCAGGTCGAGGTTAAGTGACTCCGCGCGGGGGCGGGCGGAGGCCGGCGATCCGAAGCTGAACCACCGGCTTGAGGAAGAGAACAAGCCGGTGGCTTTAGCCCCGGATTCTCCTGCACAAGACAAAAGAATCTGGTAAAATCCCACGCTCCAACCCACCCTCACCCCACCCCAGATACGGAGTCCCAATCATGCTCATGACCACCAAACCCATGTTCGATCTTGCCTACGACGGCGGGTTCGGCATCGGTGCCTTCAACGTCAACAACATGGAACTCGTGCAGGGCATCATCGAAGCCTGTGCGGCTGAGAAGAGCCCCTGCATCCTGCAGATTTCCAAAGGCGCCCGCAAGTACGCCAACATGCGGTTCCTCAAGCACCTCATCGACGCCTGCGTCGAGGAATATCCCCAGGTCCCCATCGCCATCCACCTCGATCACGGCGACACGGTGGAACTGGTGCAGACCTGCATCGACGACGGCTTCACGAGCGTCATGATCGACGGTTCGCACCACGCCTTCGAAGAAAACATCCGCATCACGGCTGAGGCTGTGAAGGTCGCTCACGCAGCGGGCGTCGTGGTCGAAGCGGAACTCGGCATGCTCGGCGGCATCGAGGAAGATGTCGTGGGTATGGACGCACACGAATACGAGAAGAACGTCGAGAAGTTCCTCACCGATCCGGAGCAGGCCAAGGACTTCTACAAGCGGACCGGCATCGACAGCCTCGCGGTTGCCATCGGCACCAGCCACGGCGCCTTCAAGTTCAAGCACGAGGCCAAGCTCGCGTTTGACCGCATCGAGCAGATCATGAAGACCTGCCCCGGTCTGCCCCTGGTCATGCACGGCTCGTCGAGCGTGCCGCAGGAGTTTATCGACCTGGTCAACAAGTACGGCGGCAGCATGCCCAACGCCAAGGGCGTTCCCGAGGACCAGATCGCCATGGCCGTGCGTAAGTACGGCGTGTGCAAGGTCAACATCGACACCGACTTGCGCCTGGCGATGACGGCCAAGATCCGCGAGGTCTTCGCCACCAAGCCCGCAGAGTTCGACCCCCGTAACTACCTCGGCCCGGCACGTACGGCCATCGTGGGCATGGTCAAGCGAAAGCTGCACATGCTCAACAGTGCTGGCAAGGCTGACGTGGTCATAGCTCACTGGAAGAAACTGGGCCAGCCCCTGCCCAACAACCAGCACGCTACGGCTGCGGTCTGAACCTGAATGTTCAGGGCGGCAATGACTCTGCCCCCACCGTCAGGTACAATGGAATACAACGCCACAGGCCCGCAGCCGACGCCGCGGGCCTGTTTTACTTGGGGGCCTTTTACAGGAGCATTGACCATGATCGCCCTTGATTGGCATCGCCTCGCGGTTGTCGTCGCCATGTGTGGGATGTTGCTGGCTGTTTCGGCCCTCGAGGCTGCCACCTCCAGCGACGACCGTGCCCGAGAAAATCTCGAACGGCAGATCAGAACGCTCAACACCGAGATTACTGAGATCGACGCTGAACTGGCGACCCTGGAAAAGGCGTTGGCGGATGCCAAGACCGCCGTCGATGCAGCGCGAGCCGCCTCCAGCGAAGCCGACAAGTCCGTGCCCGCGGCGCGGGAGGCCGTCGAAGCCGCTGCGGCGAAGCTCAAGGAGGAGAAGGCGAAACTCGAAGAGGTTCAGACCGCCATTGCTCTGAAGCTCAGCTCCAACGAGGAGACAGCCGCAGCACAGAAGGCGGCTGACGAAGCGCGTCGTGATTATGTGCGGGCGCGTGAGACAGTTCTGGCCAAGCTGCTTACGCAGGATGACTACATCGTCGCGGTGCGTCAGGTGACCGACACCCGTGCCCGGCTGGAAATCCACAAGGCTACTCCGGGCGTCGATGGCAGGCTGGTGGCGGACACGACGCAGTCGCTTCTCGAATTGCAGCGCAAAGTCTCCGAGATGGAGGACAAAGCCGTGGCCGACGATGCCACGGCGGCAGCGGCACTGGAGAAGGATCAGGCTGCAGCGGCAGCGCTGGCCGAACGGAAAAAGCAGGACATGGCCACGGCGCAGGATGACCCCCAATACAAGGAGGCATCCGTAGCGATGCAGCAGGCCCAGGAAGCAATAGCCGCCGCCAACAAGAGCGTCTTTGACGCTGCCCGCGCCAAGGCCCAGGCGCAGGAAGAGATCGCCAAAGCCACCAAAACTCAGCAGGGCATTCAGAGCCGGGGTCAACGGCTGGCCCAAGAGAAGCAGAAAAAAATCGAGTACCGGGACCGCAAGATCGCCGACCTCAAACGGCTTAACAAGTAGCCATCCGGGACGAAGACGACCGCATCGACTCCCTCTCCCGCGCCGCGCGGGGAGGGTCGGGGTGGGGGTGCTTCGTCGATGTGATGGCCACCGCAAAAATGCCCCCTCCCAGCCTCCCCCGCACCGGGGGGCGCGGGAGAGGAGTAAGAACGCCCCGAAAAAATGGGCAGACACCTGTCGGCGGCGGCCCCATTTGCGGCCACCGCCACAGACCATAAAATACGCAGCCCTCCCGTTACCAACCCCACCAAATTCCCGAAAGGAAAACCATCCCCATGGCCAATGCAGCCAAGATCATCCCCGGCAACGTCGTCGTCGGTCAGTCCGGCGGCCCCACGGTCGTCATCAACTCATCGCTCGTCGGTGTCGTCGAAGGACTCCGCGGCGGCAAGGGCATCGGCAAGATTCTCGGTGCCGTCCACGCTGTCTCGGGCATCGTCAAAGATCAATACATCGAACTGCAGGACATCCCGCAGGATCGCCTGGATCGTCTGGCGCTGACGCCCTCTTCGGGCCTGGGCTCCAGCCGCGACAAACCGGATGCCGAATATTGCAAGCGCATTTTCGCCAGCTTCGAAAAGCAGAATGTGCGTTACTTCTTCTACATCGGCGGCAACGACAGCTCCGACACTTGCCGCATCGTCAACGATCTTGCCAAGGAGAAGGGTTACGAACTGCGCGCCTTCCACGTGCCCAAGACCATCGACAACGACCTGATGCAAAACGACCACACGCCAGGCTATGCCTCGGCGGCGAAGTTCGTGGCCCAGGCGTTCATGGGCGATGACCTGGACAACCGATCGCTGCCCGGCGTCAAGATCGACGTGGTCATGGGACGTCACGCCGGGTTCCTCACCGCTGCGAGCATGTTGGGCCGCCAGGGCGATGACAGCGGGCCGCACCTGGTCTATGTGCCCGAAGTCGCCTTCGATACCGACAAGTTCCTGGCGGATGTCGATCGGGTGTACAAGAAACTCGGCCGCTGCGTCATCGCTGTGTCCGAAGGCATCAGCGACGCCAACCACACGCCCATCGCCGTCAAGCTCGCCGAGGAAACCGGCGCCAATGTCGAGCGTGACTCGCACGGCAACGTGCAGCTTTCAGGCTCGGGCGCTTTGGGCGACTTCCTCTCGACGCACATCAAAAACAAGCTCAAGATCAAACGCGTCCGTGCCGACACGCTGGGCTATCTCCAGCGTTCGTTTGCCGGCTGCTATTCCCAGGTAGATATGGACGAGGCCCGGCTCTCGGGTCGCAAGGCTGCGGAACTGGCGCTGGCGGGTGAGAACGACGGCTCCATCGCCATCCAACGTGCCAGCGATAGCCCCTACCGCGCCGCCTACCAGCGCGTGGAATTGTCGGACGTCGCGGGCAAGACCCGCGTGCTTGATAAGAAGTACATCGTCGATGGCAATAACATCGCTGAGAGCTTCAAGCAATATCTCTCGCCGCTGGTCGGCCCGTTGCCCACGGTGGAACTGCTTCGCCTTCGCTGATGAAGCGTGCTGAATCGAACGGACCCCGATGAATCAAACGGCCCTCGACGAATGAATCCCTGAGTCCTGCTACAACCCCCAACCAAGGTCAATATGAAACGTCAAGACATCGCTGTGCAGAGCTACTGCTTCCGTGGGTTCAAAGACAACGCCAAGGTCATCGAGCTGGTCAAGCAACTGGGCTTGAACAAAATCGAGCTCTGCGGCGTGCATGCGAATTTCAAAGATGAATCCATCCACGACGCGGTGATCAAGCAGTACCAGGATGCTGGTGTGCAGATCGTGAGCATCGGCGTCGAAGGTTTCGGTGCCGATGAAGCCGAGAACCGCAAGCGCTTCGCCTTTGCCAGCAAGGCGGGGTGCAAAGTGATGAGCGCCAACTTCAATCCCTTCACTTTCCAGGCAGCACTGCCCATCGTGTACAAGCTCTGCGAAGAGTTCAATATCCGCCTGGCGATTCACAACCACGGCGGATACCACTGGCTGGGCAGCGGCGAGATTCTCAACTGGGTCTTTGCCACCACCCGCACCTGCATCGGCCTGAACATGGACACCGCCTGGGCGCTGGACGCTAAGCAGAACCCCGTGGAATGGGCTGAGAAGTTCGCCTCCCGGCTCTATGCGGTGCACCTCAAGGACTTCGAGTTCGACCGTGCTCGCAAGGGCAAGGACACCATCGTGGGCCAGGGCAATGTCGATCTGCCCAAGCTGCTTTCGGTGCTCAAGGCCAACAAGTTCGCCGGCCCGGCGATCCTCGAATACGAAGGCGATGTCAACGATCCCGTGCCTGCCCTCAAGCAGTGCATCGAGGCCATCGAAAAGATCGAGCTATAAGTCGGACTCTGCTACGACCACCAAGCCCGTTCACCCCGGTGAGCGGGCTTTTTCTTTGGCTGGGGTCGTTCCTGCTCCTCTCCCGCGCCCCCGGTGCGGGGGAGGCTGGGCGGGGGCAAGGCTGCAAGCCTCGGGCGTCCTCATCGGGTGCCTGCGGCAAAAGCTCTGCGTGCCACAGTCCTCCCGCCCCCACGAGCCGGAAGCGTCAGCGACGGTTTCCCCCCCCGTCTCGCCGGTAACAAACGTTTTCGAGGCATACAGAATGAACACGAAGACGCGAAGACGCGAAGCAAGGCAGAGAGCGGGGGGCGGAGGGGGAGGAACCACAAAGAACACCAAGGCCACGATGAATACAAAACCTGAATGGACTCCTCACACGCGGTGGGGCGTGACCCGGGATGTTCATCGCCTTGCGGTGGTGCCGCGTAGCCATCGGGGCATTGTCTTGCGGTCACGCGTCACTACTGGTCCCGCTGTGGCACGCAGGGCCTTTGCCACAGCCACCCGCCGATTTGTTAGGCATTCTCGTTGCCGGGCGGAAGTTCTAGGTCAAACACAAGTGCGCGATACTCATTGATGCCCTTGAGCAGGTCTTTTGTATGTGCGTCGATGTTGAGAATGTTAATGTTTGGGTCAAGATATTCGTAAAGCGAAAGGTCCTGATGCGGTTCAAGTCCATTGTGACAAGTGTGACATAGTGTAATCAGGTTCACGTTTTCGGTGAGGCCGCCCTTCGCCCAGGGACGAATGTGATGGACGTGCAACTCAAGATCAACGTAATCGTCGGGACGTCGACCGCATATCCTGCACCGACAATCGTCCCGTTTTAGGATGGACATACGCAGTTTGGGCGTTGGAGCCCGTTTGAGGGCACGTGGGTCAATAGTATCGAGCGACTTGAAACCTCCACGATAGTCATCAGGTACCACCGGATGCGGGCCAAGGAATTCGCCCAGCATTTCTTCCGCAACAGCCTTCTCGATTAACGCTTCACCACCGCCGATAAGGAATAGCGGGAGTTCGCCCGGTTCATTGATTACGGAATAGGGAATCCCCGTTTTCGCCCAGAGTTCTGTAATTTGCGGCTTGATCAAATCGGCGCGACGCAGTTCGTGCATTCGTTCTTTGTTGTGCCATCCGCAAAATATCGAGAACATTTCCCAGTAAACCTGATCACCCGTCGCCGTGATCCTTAGGTTGTAGTAACGCGATCCTTTCCGCACTTCACGCAAGTTGCGGAGTCGAGCATCAAGTTCACTGTGTGTGGGATCAGGAATGGGATGAACTCCGGTCTTGGGATGCATAACAGTAATTAGATGGATCCGCATAACACCCCGGAAACGCACCGGGGGTCAGTATAACATCCCCGCAAGGGCGGGCGATGGTTGTGTTCAAGTCGTTGGAACCGTAAGACTTTCATGATTCGGTCACGCATCACTGCTGGTCCTGCTGTGGCACGCAGAGCCTTTGCCACAGCCACCCACTTCTAATGCCGTGGAGGATCGGGCAATAGACCTTGCACCTCCATTGCGTCCACAGTGAGTTGAGCTTCGCTTGGTGAATATCCCCGTTGCACCAACGTGCGACGTGCGGCCTCGCGACGAATCTCAAGCGAATAGCCTCGCTCGTATGGGTTTCGGTTAAGTGCGTCGAGCCGTCGTAGCGCCTCTTCTCGGAGCGATGCGACGGGATCACGCGCCTCCCGTTCGATGCGAGCATTCTCAAGTCGTTCGCGTGCCTCCCGTTCGAGGCGGAACTCGTCAAGTCGTTTCTGCACCGGAAGGTATGCCGTGCGGACTTTCTGGATTCGCAGTGATAGAGATTGACGTTGAATCGTCCGGTCACCAAGCAGATTGTTCAGTTCAGCGTATGCCTGAGAAGCCGCATCATCGTCTTTTCCGGCGATAGCAGCATCGACAGTTTGGCATTGCTCTGTGATTCGCAAATAGTTGTCGTTCTCCCATGTGTCGCGCACGCCAAACCAGTAGATGAGGAAACTAAGAAAAAACACCGCGGGAATGCCAAGGCCGAACCGAAGAAACAGCTTTTCGTTTGGTGAGACGTCCGTGTCCACCGAGGGCGACGATGCGGAACCATCGCATTCTTTCCCCACGACTGCATCTTTGATGAAGAAACGGGCCTGGCACGAGTTGCACTTTGCGCCTTTGAATATGGAGTCGTCGCTGACGATCGCCGGTTCGCCACAGTTGGGGCATTTGATGCTCAGTGACATTGCGGATACCTCCTGTCACATCGCGACAAGGGCTCTGTTGCCGGCCACCCGCGGAAGTGGGCTACCAACCGGCAACTCCATTATCCAAGGGGGTGCGTCATCGGTCAACTTCGCCGGGTGGCTGTGGCAAAGGCTTGGCGTGCCACAATTCCCCCAGGGCATTGGGCCCATCCGCGACCTGCTGCAACGGGCGATTGAGGCGGGTGAGTTTGCCGGGCGGGTGTGTCGGTGCGCGACTCGCGCATCCGGATGCGAGGGAAATCCTTCCTTGCGTGAGCGGAATATCTCCTTGGGTGAGCGGAATATCTCCTTGCGTGGGCGGAGTATCTCCTTGCGTGGGCGGAATATCTCCTTGCGTGGGCGGAATATCTCCTTGCGTGAGCGGATTATCTCCGTGCGTGAGCGGAATATCTCCTTGCGTGAGCGGAATATCTCCTTGCGCGGGCGGAGTATTTCCTTGCGTGGGCGGAATATTTCCTTGCGTGGGCGGAATATTTCCTTGCGTAAGCGGAATATTTCCTTGCGGGAAAGGCCGCCACATTGGGGGGGACGGTCTATCTGACTCTAAACAGGGTTTATATCGGACCGAGCTTATCGGCCTCCCCGATGGGGGGGCGGGGGGGGTGGGGATTTGCCGGTTGGGAGGAATGTGCGGATTATTCTGGTTGTTCCGGTTAAGTCATCAACACTTCTTGACGAATGAGTCTATCAGCCAGAGATCGGATACTTCCGGTGAATGTTTCACGGGGCCGTATCGGCTGGCGAGCTCTTATTAAGGAGACAACTATGTCCAAGAGCTTTTTGCCGAATACCGACGCCGGGTTGCTGGCGTGGACGGAGCAGTTCAATACGAACATCTCCAACGACTTTCTGGCGGTGGGGCTGACCCAGTCGCAGGCGACGGCCTACGATGCAGCCTACAGCGAATGGCGGGGTAAGTTGAACGCCGCGACCAACCCGCTGACACGGGGCACTTCCACCGTCTTGGCCAAGAACCTGTTTAAGAAGGAGATTGTGGCCCTGTCGCGCGATTATGCCCGCATCGTCCAGGCTTTTCCGGGCACCACGGATCAGCAACGCTCCGACCTGGGCTTGACGGTGCGCAAGGCGCGCACGCCGATTCCCGCGCCGGAGTTTCCGCCCAGCATCGACATCGTCAACGTGGAGGGGCGCACGGTCACGGTGCGT
>JBGSTK010000244.1:0-9560 GCA_041736565.1 Phycisphaeraceae bacterium
GCGAGGCACGAATTTCCGCTTGGTTTTCGGGCGAATCTGCTCATCCCGCATCACCCGTGCGACGGTGTTGACGCAGACCTGCTGCCCCTGGGCCAGGAGCGCCTCATGCACACGCGGGCTGCCGTAGACGCGGCGGTGCTCATCATGCACCGCTCGGATCTTCTTGGCCAGCGCATCACGTCGCAGCGCCCGGGGACTGGGTGCACGTCGCAGCCACGCGAAGAATCCGCTGCGCGACACTGCCAGCACACGGCACATCACCTTCACCGGCCAGGTGCAACGGTGCTCTTTGATGAAGGCGAACTTCATGATTGCTCCTTGGCAAAGAACTGCTCCGCCGCCATCGCCCCTTCGCCGGTGGGTGTCAGCCCCGCCTGATCGCTGAGCTTGGCCACCCACTCGCGCACCGAGTTGGGGTCCACCCCCAGGCTCTTGGCCGCATCGCCGGGGCTGTAGCCCTGCTCCTGCACCAGCTTCACTGCCGAAACCTTGAACTCACGTGTGTACTTCCGTCTGCTCATGATGGCTCCTTTCGGACAGCTATTATGCTGTCCGTCAGGCGCGCCCACCGAATGTGGGGAAGTCCAATGTCAGCGACGGCTGGATACGCAACGGCGGGATCAGGCGGTTTTGAGAGTTGTTCGGTCGAGGGTTTGGCCGCTTTCACGGGCGATTCGCTCAAATTCGGCGATTTCAGCTTCGGTGAAGATCAGGCCCCCGGCGGCCTTACTGCGGACGGCGGCGGCGTGCTCGATTTGGCCGGGCAGCAGGCAGCCCTCGTTGCCGTGGCCCAGGATGTCGGCGATGACAGCCTTGACGTTGGCTTTCTGGTTGCGGCCCGCGGCATGACCTCGGGCGTCGATGGCCTCGGGGTGAATGACTTGGAAGAAAAAGTTGGGCGTGGTTTTCTCGTTGGCGGCGGCTTGTTCGGGTCGGGATCGAAGGGTGGGCAGCGATCCGCCGGTGTAGGCGGCCATTAATTCATCGATGAGCGACAGACCGTAGCCCTTGTGAGCACCAAAAGGTAGCAGCGCGTGGACCTTGGTGGCGTCGGTGGTCTCCCGCCCTTCTTTGTCCACGGCACTGCCGGGGGGCAGGGGCTTACCCTCACGGACGAACTGCTGGACGCGGCCCATGGCGACGGTGCTGGTGGCCCAGTCGATGACGATGGGGTAACCGATGGCATCGGTGGTGGGGAAAGCCCAGGAGTGGGGGTTGGTGCCCAAGGTGGGGAACTTGCCGCCGAAGGGAACGACTTCTGCCAGTGCAGCTGTGCAGCAGGTGTAGGCGATGTAGCCCTTTTGCGCTGCATCCATGACGTACCCGCCACCCCAGAGATAGTGGAAGGCGCTATCGACGCTGACGATGCCGACGCCGAACTCATCGGCGAGTTTCATGGCGGTGTCCATGGCTTCGAAAGCGACTGCTTGACCGAGCTTGCGGTTGGCGTTCCAGACTTGGGCGGCATTGAAGCGTGAAGGGAGCTTTTCGATCGTCGCACCGGGCACACAGCCTTGCTTTTTGGTGTTGCCCGAGCCGAAGTGGTCATCAAGGTGCAGGGCCTTGATGGCGTTGTGGGTTTTGATGCCGTTCCAGGCCGCCATTTGGCAGAAGCGGGCACCATCGGCGGCTTCGGCCTCGGTGAAGCCTCGCTTGCGATAGGCGGCGGCAACAATGGCGTTGTGCTTTTCAACCGGCAGGACGTACTCGGGCATGGCTTGGGCTTTCTGGTGCAAAGGAGTGAGGGTGGCTGCGAAACGCGGTGGGGACGCCAACAGTGTCGTCAATAAGGCGTGGACGTCAAATGGCGGGTGTCGGGCGGGGAATTGCACGTTAGAATGCCCCGCATGTCAAGGACAACCCTCGCCTCGTTGGGATTGCGTTTTTCGACTCGCATGTGCCTCGCTGTGCTGGCAGGTGGTATGGCTGTGGCAGGCGGGTGTGTTGAGCGCACGATCCACATCACATCCGATCCATCGGGGGCGCTGGTGCATCTCAATGATGAGGAAGTCGGCCGCACGCCCGTGACGGTGCCGTTTACGTTCTACGGTGTTTACAGCGTTCGGCTTACGCAGGAACCCAGGTGGGTGAGTCCAGCGGAGGCGGCGACGTTGCTGGGCAGGGATGAGAGCGAGCTATTAGCGATGGTGGAGCGAGGGGATTTGCAGACGCGGCAACCCCCGGGAGCGTCGTCTGCGTTAGGAGTGACCGATGATGAAGTGGCAGCGGCAAAGATCCCGACGATTGAGGTGCCGGTGTACTACCGACCGTTGTGGGTGAAACAGAAGGCATCGGCGCCGCTGTGGGACTACCCCGGTGTGGATTTGTTGGCCGAGGCAGTGCCTAACAACGCGGTGGCGCTGAAGTGGCATTACGTGCTGGAGCCGACGCTACCGGCTGATCCGGAAGTGCTCGTGGAGCATGCCCGGCAGATGCGGGGGTTGGTTCCCAGCGGGGCGACCAAACCGCAACGGTGAATCGGCCGCATGTGCGACAGCGTGCGACTTGGGACAGATGGCAGGTTCCCGTCGAAGGTTTTACACATTTTGCGGAAAAATTTTTGGCCCGCGTCAGTCGGGTTTGCAGAACATCCCGTTCATCAGATATCATGGTCGTTTCCTCCTTTGACCCGCCGGTCTTCGGTCAATTCACTTTGTCCGGGGCCGTCGGGTTTTTTTGCGTCGTGAGTTCTTTTTTCTCCCTGAAGTGTCGCGCACGGCACCGTGTGTCATAATATTGCTCATGGCTAAGAAGATGACGTCATCGGGAATCACCGCGCCTCGTGGCTTTCGCGCTGCGGGGGGCACCTGCGGGATCAAAGTTTCAGGCAAGAGCGACCTGATGCTGCTGGTGGGCGAGGTGAGTTGCGCAGCTGCGGGAGTGTTCACCACAAACCGCATCAAGAGCGCGCCCGTGGTGGTGGATCAGCGACACTTGAAGCTGAGTCAGGGCAAAGCCCGCGCGATCATCTGCAACAGCGGCAACGCCAACGCTTCGACGGGTGAGGCCGGCATGCGCGATGCATGGTCGATGTGCAAGCTGGTGGCTGACGAAATTAAATGCGAGCCGCGCGAGGTGCTGGTGAGCTCGACGGGGATCATCGGCCGACCTTTGCCCATGGAGAAAATCGAAGCGGGCATCAAGTCGCTATCAGGCGAACTGGATCGCGGCACCAAGGCTGACGATGCGGCGGCTGCCGCGATCATGACCACCGATCTGGTCGCCAAGACCGCGCATCGCGAGGTGACGCTTGACGGTAAGCCGGTGCACCTGGCGGGCATGTGCAAGGGCAGCGGGATGATCGCGCCGAATCTGGCGACGATGCTGGCTTATGTCACGACCGATGCTGCCATCTCGCCGCTGCCGCTGCGGCTAATGCTTCAGGATGCAGCCCGCGCCAGCTTCAATCGCATCAGCGTCGATCAGCACACCAGCTCCAGCGATTCGCTGATCATGCTCGCCAGTGGGTTGGCGGGCAATCGGCTGATTCGGGCTCGGGATGAAGACTACCGCGTGTTGCGTGAGGCCCTGACGGACCTCTGCCAGGACCTCGCGTACCAGATCGTCAAAGATGGCGAAGGTGCCACGCGGGTTTACCGGGTGATTGTGCGAGGGGCACGCAACTGGCGTGATGCTGATCGTGTGGGCCGAGTGATCGTTGACAGTCCGTTGGTGAAGTGTGCCGTCCACGGCGGTGATCCGAACTGGGGTCGCATCATCACCGCAGCGGGTTACAGTGGTGCTGCGATGAACCCCGAGCGAATGAGCCTGCATCTAGGTGCTGACCAGGATGTGTGTGTGTTTGCCGAGGGTGGGCCCACTGATGCCGGCCGGGCGCCGACGAAGCAGATGGCCAAGCTCATGAGTGGCAAGGAGGTGGTCTTTACGATTGATCTCGGCGCTGGCACTTCTGAAGCTGTCTGGCTGGGGTGCGATCTGTCGCGGGAGTACGTCGGGATCAACGCTGATTATTCGACTTGAAGGCGGCGGTTTTTGCTGCGGCTCGGGAACTCACTCGACAATCCGCCGAATCACGGGAATCTGTTGTAGGGCCATGGTTGCCAAGAGACTAGCGAGGTATACGCACAGCAGACGCAGCGGCAAGCCGGTCCAGACGTCGGGTTGAGTTGTCACGATGCCCGCGTTGTAGAAAAGATCCATAAAAACGATGTGGATGACGTAAAGTCCCAGGGACGCGGGTGCTATCCAGCGCGCTATCCAAAGGCGAAACTTTCGAAGCGCTGAAGGAGACGCGGCATCCTGGTCCCCAGCCGAGTGCTGAGCGGATGGAGTGAAATGCGTGGCGATGATGAGGAACGCGGCGACGGACACAACAGCACGGGTGGGACTGACTTGGCTGTAGAGATACAAGGCGCCTTGGTCGGGCGTGGCAACGGCCAGCAGCCACCGCGTGCCCACAGCCGTGGCCACGACACCTGCGATAAACACCATCCACGCGACGAGGAGTTGGAGGCGTTGAAGGGTCACGTGCCGGAGTGCGTGGCCCAGGAGGTAGTAACCCAGGTAGGGGACGAAACGGTTAAAGACGTTGGCGGTCTTGAGGGTGTCGCGACCATGAAGGGCCTCGACACCGCCTGAAAGCAGCGACAGCATTAGCACCGCCCCGGCCACAGCCAGGAGTTGATGGGGTGGCGCGTGGTGGATGTATATGCGTAGCATGGGAGTGAAGAGGTAGAGGCCCATGATGACCGCCAGGAAGTGCAGGTGGATGGCGGTGGCGCCGGAGAGCAGCAGTCGGGCCGAGTCCTGAAAGGTCAGAGGCTCCTGCCAGAACCAGACGTTCCAGAAGAGGTAGAAAACAAGCCAGAAGCCCATGGGCACACCCAGGCGGGCCAATCGCTTTCGATAGAACAGGCGGGTCGGATCATCGTGGCCTGTGCTTAGAAAGATGGCGCCCGAGAGCATGAGAAAGCAGGGCACAGCCCAGCGGCCCGCGGCATCAAGGCATGCGGCAAACCACCACTGTGGCGTGTCGAGAAGGCGCATGTCGGCGGTCGCTTCCTGCGACACGTGCGCCAAGACGACCGCCAACGCTCCGGCAGCGCGGATGATATCGCCGTAGGGAAGCCAGCCTTTTGGTCGACCGACGAAGAGCCCGCCGGGCTTGACGGTGTCAGCGTGGTGGAAGAGGGTGGTGCTGTCAGCGGATTGTGGGGGTGCGGCCATACGACTCGGATCATGCTAGCCGTGGCCGCGTGCTCGGGGCAAGCGTGACACGGGGCTCAGACCGAGACATGGGGTGGGGGCGGGCAGCGCGGCGGGGGAGCATGATGGCGGCTGCGGCGATGGCTTGCAGGCCTAGCACCGGCACGCGCATACGCTCCAGGCCGTGGGCCTGGGTCGCGAAGGCGAAATAGAAGAGCATCCCCGCGATGAGCAGCGCTGCGGCCATCCGTCGCTGCAGCGTCAATCGCACCAAACCCACACAGGCCAGCGCGAGCAGCACGGCATTGAATCCTGACCACGCCAGGCAGGCGAGCATCGTCGGGGCACGATCGCCCGTTGCAGCGCCGGAGCCGCGCATGAGCAATGCATCACGCAGACCGGTGGACTGATATTCGCCACCAAGGGCTGCGTGCAGGTAGGGTTGGGAATGGTCGGTGAAAAACTTGACCATGTTGTCGGCCAGCACTGCAGCGTAAGTCGTCGGGTGAGCCTTGATCTTTGCCATCGCCAGTCGATTCATCCCGGCAAAGACGGTCTCATCGGGTTGGAGGCTGGCGTGAAGCTCTCGCATCTCCTGCTCGTAAAGCGGAGTCCAATCCTTCGGGTACTGGTGCTTATTTTGCAGCGCCATTTCGATAAACACGCTGGTCTTGGCGAAGTTCTGAAAGCTGTCGATGTGGCTTATGCGGCTTCCCAACCCGATGCGGGCATTGCGAGACGACCAGCCCGCGATCGGCAAAGCTGCGCCGCAGAGCAGTACCACGCTCAATGTCACGGTGCGCCAGCGTGGCTGCGTGACGATCCACCACAGCACCACAGCCGGTGCCAGGAAGATGCCCACCGGCCGAATGAGCGCGGCAACGCCCAGCATCAATCCCGCGGTGGCCACGAGGATCAGGTTGAGTTTCCAGGCAGGGCGGTAGCTGAGAGTGACGAGCACCAGTGCCCCCAGCAACGCGACGGTGAATACTGATTCGGTGAGGACCGCGTTGGCGGCGAGAATGTCAGCAGGGTTGGCCGCCACAACGGCCGCGGGGATCAGCGCCAGACTACGTCGCTTGATCAAACGCCAGGCCAAGGCGTAGACGAGCACCACGCTCCAGGCGCTGAGGATGCATTGCGTCACCAGCAGTGCCCGCGTCTGCCCGCCAAGCCAGTTGATGGTCGCGATGAACCAGGGATAGCCGGGTGAACGCATGGTTTCAGGAACCAACCCCAGACTGTCAACGGGCTCCAACTCGCCACGCTGGCGGCGAAGCTGTTGCACCGTGGCGTGCATTGAACCATCAGGCTCAACGGGAAGCGCAAATGTGCCGGACTCTGCGATGTTGCGGCCAAGTTCCAGGTACCGCGGTGAGTCGGGCTGCAAGGCCCGGTCGAGGTCCTGCCCCGGCCCAACCGCGAAAAAGCCTAGACGCAACGCCAATGCCACGATCAGGATCGCCATGATCGGCCAGTGTCCACACAGTGAGCGCCACAACCGGGTCGGAGTGTCAGCCATAGACTAAACGTCGGCACAAAAGGCATAGACCTTAAGTCCGCCACAGACCCTATATTCATCACAGAGCTTAAATCCATCACAGACGCTGCAGACCCTACAGACGGACCTGCCCCGAAGGCGGGTTTGATAAGGTATCGCGATGCATTACAGACCCTTGGGTACACTCGGCGTCGAAGTTTCCGAAATCAGCCTCGGCTGCAACCGGCTAGGTGAAGGCACCGCCACGACCGATCACTGGGTCGGCCTGGTGCGGCGGGCACGGGAATTGGGTGTTACCCTCTTCGATACAGCCGCCAACTATCGAGGCAGTGAGGAGATCCTCCAGCAGGCGCTGGGCTCGGACGACCAAGCCATCATCGCCACCAAGATCAGCGGTGACGGCAGCGCCGAGTCACCTGCCGATCATTTCGCCATGGAGCATGTGCTTCGCGGAGCCGAGGCGGCGCTTACGCGGCTTGGTCGCTCACGCATCGACATCCTCCAACTCCATAGCCCCAATCCCCAACAGCTTCGTCAAAGCGATTGGCCCCTGGCGTTCGAGCGGTTGCAGCAGGCGGGCAAGCTGCGCTGGCGGGGCATGGCCATCGAAAACGCGGAGGCCGGTCGCTGGCTTATTGAAAACAAACTCATTGATGTCCTGCAAGTCACCTACAACATCATCCAGTCAAAGTGGGCTCCGGAGCTATTCCCGCTGGCGCAGCAGCACGGTATCGCGCTGATGGTCCGCATGCCCCTTTGTCGGGGAGTTCTGACGGGCAAGTTTGCCCACGGCGTCATCCCCGGGGCGCGGGCCACGCTCAATCGCGATGCGTTACCAGGCCAGATTGATAAGGCGGCATCACTGCAACCCTTGGCGCAGGACTATCCCGGCGGGCTTCACCACCTGGCCATGCACTACGCCCTGACTCCACCGGCCGTCTCGTGCCTCATTCCCGGTGCTAGGACGATCGAGCAACTCGAGCAGAATGTCGCGGCCTCCAACGGCTTTGGACTTGACGCACCGATGTTGACGCGGCTTGAGGCGATAACAGAATCCTGGCACCGCTGAAGCGCTCATCGGGTAAGCTATATGGCTCGCCCAACCGAGGCCAAGGAAAAGCATCATGCCCGAATCACCCTCACCTGACACGCTCCGCATCGGCATCCCTAAGGGGAGCCTGCAGAATTCGACCGTCGATCTCTTCACACGAGCTGGTTACGATCTGCAGATCTCCGAACGGTCGTACTTCCCGACGATCGACGATCCGACGTTTCATCCGATCATGTTCCGCGCTCAGGAAATGGCCCGCTACGTCGAAGACAACGTCATCGATGTGGGTATCACCGGCTATGACTGGGTGGTTGAAAATGATGCCGACGTTCAGGAGGTCTGTGAATTGGCGTATTCCAAGGCGACAAGCCGCCCCGTGCGCTGGGTGCTGGCGGTGCCTGAGGAGTCGAAGGTTCAATCCGCCAAGGATTTGGTCGGCGGCATTATCGCCACGGAACTGGTCAACACTACCCAGCGATACTTTGCCGCCCAAGGCGTCAAGGTCAAGAAGGTTGAGTTTTCATGGGGAGCCACCGAGGTCAAGGCGAGACTGGTCGATGCCATCGTCGATGTCACCGAGACGGGTTCCTCGCTGCGAGCCAACAAGTTGCGCATTGTCGACACGCTGTTAACGAGCACCACGCGGCTCATCGCCAACAAGCAGACCTGGGCTGACGACGTTAAGCGTCAAAAGATCGAGGATTTGGCGCTGTTGCTCCGTGGCGCGATTGCGGCCCGCGAGAAAGTCGGCCTGAAAATGAACGTGCCCAAGGGCAAGCTCGACGCCATCCTGGCGACCCTGCCAGCCGAAAAATCGCCCACCATCAACCAACTGGCGGACTCAGACTGGGTGGCTGTGGAGATCGTCGTTGAGGATCGTGTCGAACGTCAGCTTGTGCCGCAACTGGCGCGTGCCGGGGCCACGGCCATCTTCAGCTACCCGTTGAACAAGGTCGTGCTCTAAGGCGGCGGCTATAGTGGTGGCGTATGCCGCAAGCTCTTCGATGGTTCATGGTGGTGGTTCTTTTGCTTGGCACCGTCGTGCTGACGGTGTCTTGCCGTCCCGCGCCACTCGTTGACAAGCGCGTCAAGGTCACGCCTGAGATCGTGACGCCGATCCTGGCCCCGGCACCCCCCGGCGTGGCGGCGGAGCAGGTGCTCCCGAGGCAGGATGAGAGTCTGGCCAAGGCAGTTTTGTCGCTGTCGGAGATATTGGCGACGTTGCCGCGGCCGACGTACTTGCCCGCGCCGGATGCCCCTGCTCCAGCCGATAGCTCTGGCGATGCCGATGTCTCCGTCGAAGCCCAGCACGCCTACGTCGCAGGGCGCTTGGCGTTTCAACAACGCCGTTACTCCGAGGCTCTGAGCCATCTCAACGAAACGCTTCGCCGGGCACCACATGCGGCTGAAGCGCTGAAACTCGCGGGGATCATCCACCAGGATCAGGGCAATGCTGTGCGTGCAGCCATCTATCTGGAGCAGGCTTTAGTGCAGGATTCGAGCGATCTGGAGAGCCTGCTTCTCCTGGCGCGCCTCGAGTTGCGGCAACGTCGATTCGAGACGGCCATCGCGATACTGGGCCACGGCATGACGTTGCCGACGACCCGCATCGATCCCGCGCTGCGCCCGATGATTGCTCAGTTCCTTGCCGGTGCTTTGGAGAGCGAGGGCTACGATGCCGCCGCCATCGCCGCCTACCGGGAGAATCTCCTGGAGCCACTGCCGGTGCATCGCAGCAGTCGCTTTGCCGGAGAGTTGTACCTGCTCATGCGTCAACGTGATGAGGCCTGGCGGGCGGTGGGCGATGCTCACAATCGACTGGCGCAGCACGCCGAGGCGCTG
>JBGSTK010000249.1:0-12251 GCA_041736565.1 Phycisphaeraceae bacterium
GACCTCGTGCCGGGGTTGCCGCTGGACCCTGGTGAGGAGTTGCCGGGTTGGCCTGATGAGTACGACCCGGTCCACGCGGCGATGCGTTGGGACCTGACGCATTATCTGCCCTTTGATCTGCTGCGAAAGGTGGACCGTGCGGCAATGGCGGTGGCGCTGGAGGTGCGCTGCCCGATGCTGGATCGACAGGTCTGCGATCTGGCGGGGCATTTGCCTTCCAGCGTACTGATGCCCGGCGGGAAGGCGAAGGGCTTACTCCGCAAAGTCGCTGCGCAGTTCCTGCCAGCCGAGGTCATCGCGCGGAAGAAGCGTGGCTTTGCACTGCCCATCGGGCGATGGTTTGCCGCGGGTTTGAGTGGGCCGCTGCGCGATCGGCTGCTGGATGGGCGATTGCAGAGCATGGGGTTTGCGCCGCAAGCCGTGGAAGAATTGTGGCGGCAGCACGTCGAGCAGCGGGTTGACCATTCGCATCGGCTATTCTCCCTGCTGACGCTGTCGATCTGGCGAGCCTGGTTGGAAGGAACGGGGCTGAGATCTGAGATCTGAGATTGCAGATTTCAGATCTGAGATTCGCCAACACACGTCCCCGCGGGCTTCCCACGGCGGGATTTTCCGGTAGAATGCAGGGCTTGCCCCAGATACGCCATGAAGATACGCAACTTCTGCATCATCGCTCACATTGACCACGGCAAGAGCACGCTGGCCGACCGCATGCTCCAGCTTACCGGCGCCATTTCCGAACGGGACATGAAGGCACAGATTCTCGATG
This sequence comes from Phycisphaeraceae bacterium, assembly GCA_041736565.1. Taxonomy (GTDB): domain Bacteria; phylum Planctomycetota; class Phycisphaerae; order Phycisphaerales; family Phycisphaeraceae; genus JBBDMX01. The sequence continues at coordinate 770 of JBGSTK010000249.1, forward strand.
GGATGGACCTCGAACGCGAGCGCGGCATCACGATCAAAGCCTCGGCGGTCAGCGTGGGCTACACGTACAACGATGAGCCCTACGAACTCAACTTCATCGACACGCCCGGACACGTCGATTTCCACTACGAAGTCAGCCGTGCCTTGGCGGCGTGTGAAGGGGCGATCCTGGTGGTCGATGCCACGCAGGGCGTTGAGGCCCAGACCGTCGCCAATGCCTTCATGGCCATTTCCGCGGGGCTTGAGATTATCCCCGTAATCAACAAGGTCGATTTGCCCTCCGCCCGCCCTGATGAGGTGGCGATGGAGGTCGAGCAGGTCGTGGGGCTGCCAGCGGAAGAATGCTTGTATGTTTCAGCCAAGACGGGCCTGGGCGTGCGTGAGTTGCTCGACGCCATTTGTCAGCGTCTCCCGGGCCCGCGTGGTGAGATTGCCGCCAAGACGCAGGCGCTGATCTTCGACAGCGAATACGATGACTACCGTGGCGTGGTGGTCTATTTCCGCATGTACAACGGCAAGCTGGCCGTGGGCGACCGCATCCGCATGATGCGCCTGGGCTCCACATGGAACATCACCGAGTTGGGCAAATTCACACCCAAGATGACGCCGTTGAAGGACCCGGTGGAAGCGGGGGATGTGGGTTATCTCGTCGCGGCCATCAAGACGCTCGACGATGTGAGCATCGGCGACACCATCACCCTCGATGCCCATCCTGCTGAGGCGGCGCTGCCGGGCTACAAAGAGCCGCAGCGGATGGTCTTCTGCGACTTCTACCCCGTGGGCGAGACTTCGTTCGACCAGCTTCGTGATGCCATTGAGCGGTTGCATCTTAATGATGCGTCCTTCACCTACTCGCCGCAGAACAGCGATGCGCTGGGCTTTGGCTTCCGCTGCGGGTTTCTGGGCATGCTGCACATGGACATCATCCAGGAGCGCCTGGAGCGCGAGGGGCTGGTGAGCATCGTGCAGACTGCTCCTACCGTAACTTTTCAGGTGCTCAAGAGCGATGACACAGTCATCGAGATCACCAATCCCGCTGACCTCCCTGACCTGTCGCAGGTCCGCGAGATTCGTGAGCCGATCGTGCGCGTGGAGTTCATCCTGCCCAACGAAAGCATTGGCGACGTGATGAAGCTGTGCGAAAGCCGTCGCGGCAACTATAAGAAGCAAAGCTTTCTTTCTGATACTCGGCAGATGATCGAGTACGAGCTTCCGCTATCGGAAATCATTTTCGACTTCTACGATAAGCTCAAGTCCATGACCCGCGGATACGGCACCATGGATTACGAACTCATCGGATTCCGTGAAGATCGTCTGGTGAAGCTCGACATCCTCGTCAACGGCAAGGCGGTCGATGCCCTGGCGATGATCGTGCATCGCGACAAAGCGGAGCATCGCGGCAGGACCGTGCTGGTGCGTCTCAAGAAGGAGATCGACCGGCATCTCTTTGAGATTCCCCTTCAGGCGGCCATCGGCGGCAAGGTCGTCGCCCGAGAGACTATCAAGAGCGTGGGCAAGAACGTTACCGCCAAGTGCTACGGCGGCGACGTGTCGCGCAAGCGGAAACTGCTGGAGAAGCAGAAGGAAGGCAAGAAGCGGATGAAGCGCGTCGGCAGCGTGGACATTCCGCAGGAAGCGTTCATGGCGGTGCTTGATTCCGGCGAGTGAAGCGCAGCGGGGGATTTTTCACAAATTTCGTAGTTTGCTGCAATGCGGCACGGTGTCTTGCGCCGTCAACGTCGACTGAGCGATCTTGGATCGTCACGTCCGCGCCTCTCAATCTACCGTGTTTTTACGGCGAATACGCCCATTTGAGCCGGGGCCATTTATACCGTCTATGACGGGTGCGATGGCGGTATCACTTGTAAGGGGGGGGCGGCGCGATTTTTGTCGCTTGCTCATTCATTTCATTGATTAAGGACAACCCGGTCTCCGATGTCACCGTTGCAAGGGCAACAAACAACACGGGCGAACCCCAAACAACCAAACGCCCCTAACCCCCTTTTTCGGAGGTATCGAAACATGAGTCGCATTAACAACAACATCAACTCCTTGTTGGCGCAGCGAGTGCTCGGCTCGCAGAACAAATCGCTGACGCAGTCGCTGGAGCGGCTGAGCACTGGCTTGGCGATCAATCGCGGCGCGGACAATCCCGCCGGTCTGATCGCCAGCGAGAAGCTGCGCAGTGAGAAGACCGCCATTCAAAGCGCCATCAGCAACGCGCAGCGGGCTGATCAGATTACCGCCATCGCTGAGGGTGGCCTGCAGGAGATCAGCAGCCAGTTGCTTGAGCTTCAAGCATTGGTGAGCGAGACCGCCAACTCGGCGGGTATCTCGGCGGCGGAAAAGGAAGCCAACCAGAGCCAGGTGGACGCCATCGTGCAGTCTATTGATCGCATCGCCTCGACCACCAGCTTTGCAGGCACCAAACTCCTCAACGGCACGTATGACTTCGTTGTGACCGGGCAAGCCGCCTCAGTGGCGGACTATCAGGTCAACGGTGCCAAGATGGCGCACGGCACGAGCGTTGAAGTCAAAGCTCTGGTGACCGCCTCGGCGCAGCATGCCGGGTTGTTCCTCTCGACCAACGGAGCCGCAGCTCTGGACCTGACGGATGCCACGTCGCAGTTCACCTTTGAAATCGCTGGTACTAAAGGCACGCGCCAGTTCACCTTCGCCTCCGGTGCCACGCTGGCGGATGTGGCGACGAGCGTCAACGGATTCAAGAGCGTCACCGGCGTCAGCGCCAAGGTCAGCGGCAACGGCATCGTCATTAAGAGCGAGGAATACGGCTCCGACCAGTTCGTCTCCTTCCGCGTGACCAGCGCGGGCGGACAGGCGGGCAGTGTCATGGCGCTCTCGGCCACCAACGAGACTGTGGCCAAAACCGCAGGTGGTACAACCTTCCTGGCGGCAACCAATGCCGTCCGTGACACCGGTCAGGACATCGCAGCGACCATCAACGGTGTCGTCGCCACCGGCAAGGGCAAGGTCGCCCGAGTCAACACCGACGCCCTGGATCTGTCCATCGAGTTGACCAACGCCGGTGCCAGCACCCTGGCGACCGTCAGTGCCATGACCATCACCGGCGGTGGCGCGAAGTTCAACCTGGGCCCCAGCATCGACGTCAACAACCAGGTCCGTCTTGGCATCAAGAACGTCGCGACACGCAACCTTGGCTCTGTCACCGGCGGCACCTTGGACCAACTGGGTTCGGGCAAGACCTACAACCTCTCGACCGGTAACCTTGAGTCGGCCCAGAAGATCATCGACAAGGCCATCGAACAGGTCTCGGCACAACGTGGACGCCTCGGATCGTTCCAGAAGAACGTCGTGGGGTCGACCATCAATGCCTTGGGCATCGCTCTGGAAAACACCAGCGCGGCGGAAAGCGCCATCCGTGACACCGACTTTGCCCGTGAAACGGCAAACCTGACGCGGACTCAGATTCTGGTCTCCGCTGCGACCAACAGCTTGGCACTGGCCAACTCGCAGCCCCAGAGCATCCTGCAACTACTGCGGTAAGGATCGATAACGTGGGCGGGTGGGGAGTTTGGCCCTTGGGGCGGCAGTCGTAAGACTGCCGCCCCATTTTCGTTTGGGCGGTAAGGCGGTTCATTTCTCGACACCCGCCACCGTAAGGCGGGCGAAGCGGCGTTGATTTCGACTTATCCGCGGCAGATCCCAGCCGGAACCAGGCGGGTGGGGCATCGCTGCGCCCGGAGCAAAATAATTTGTTTATTCCGTTTATGCGGCGCTTAAGGCTCTGCCCGGTTGTGACGATGGTGAGGGGTGCAGGGCTAAGTCGCCTCGACGGAGGCGGCAAAGCCGGATCGAAATCGGCCGTCCGATAAGAAAAGTTCCGCGAGTTGGGTGTTTGGAGTTGCCCGCAATCTCCGAACAAACAACACCGGGACGAACAAGGCTCGGACGGACTGAGGCTCGAAACCACAGGCTTCGGTGACGACCGGATCAGGTGTTTCGAGGCAAACGGGCGAAGCGGCAAACCGCGGGACGCGCTTCGCAGGGATCGGCGGCATCGGCCTTGGATGCTCGCAGGCGTCGAGTTCGAAAAAGCGTCAACGTCGGAATAAGCGTCAGAAACTAGCGTCGAAAGCACTGGAGTAGCAACAACCCCCTGGCATGGAAGCCGTCATTACGGGTCGTGAACCCCGCAAAAACCGTTCACGGAGGACTTACCACCATGAGTCGCATTAACACCAATACCGGATCGATTCTCGCACAACGTATTCTTTCCCAGCAGAACCGCGGCTTGACCAACTCCCTTGAGCGGTTGAGCACGGGTCTGGCGATCAATCGCGGCTCGGACAACCCGGCCGGTCTGATTGCCAGCGAAAAGCTGCGCAGCGAAAAGGCCTCGATCGCCGCAGCAATCGGCAATGCCGAACGCGCCGACCAAGTGGTCAACATCGCTGAAGGCGGCCTGCAGGAAATCAACGCCCTGCTTCTGGAAGTCCAGAGCCTGGTGGGCGAGTCGGCCAACGATGCCGGCCTGTCCCGCGAGGAGCGTGAGGCCAACCAGTTGCAGGTCGATTCGATCCTGCAGACCATTGACCGCATCGCCTCGACGACCAGCTTCCAAGGCGTCAAGCTGCTCAACGGCACCTTTGACTTCACGGTGACCCAGCAGGCCACGACGGTCTCGGATTTCCAGGTCAATGCTGCCAAGCTCGATCACAGCGGCACCCGTCCGGTGCAGGTTGTGGTGACGGCCTCGGCTCAGCATGCCGGTCTGTTCCTCTCGGCCAATGCCGTCGCGTCGTTGGACCTGACCAATGCCGCCGCCCGGTTTAACTTCGAGTTGGCGGGCTCCCAGGGATCGCGCAGCTTCACCTTCGCCTCGGGCACCACCCTGGCGGATGTGGCCACGAGCATCAATACCTTCAAGGACATCACCGGCGTTTCGGCCAAGGCCAGCGGCACCGGTCTGGTGATGAAGAGCACGGAGTTCGGCTCCGACCAGTTTGTGAGCTTCAAGCTCACCGACGCCGGCGGTCAAGTGGGCACGGTCTTCAACCTCGTGGCCAACAACGAGAACGCCAGCCAAGTCGCCGGTGGCACCGCTTTGGCGGCCATCACCAACCCCATCCGTGACACCGGCCAGGACGTCGGCGCGATCATCAACGGCATCGCTGCCACTGCTCGCGGCAAAGTCGCCCGCATCAACACCGACTTCCTGGATCTCTCCATCGACCTGACCACGGGCGGTGCACAGGCCCTGGCCACCATCAACGCCTTCACCATCACCGGTGGCGGCGCTAAGTTCAACCTCGGCCCCAACGTGGACATCCTCAATCAGGTGAGCATCGGCATCGGCAACGTGGCCGTGCGGAACCTGGGCAATGTCGCGGTGGGCAACGTTGATTCGCTGGCCTCGGGTCGCAGCAGCAACCTCGTGGACGGTGACCTGGGCACGGCGCAGAAGGTCATTAACTCCGCCATCGACAAGGTCTCGAGTCTTCGCGGTCGCCTCGGCGCTTTCCAGAAGAACACCGTGGGCGCGACCATCCGCTCACTGGGTATCGCCATGGAAAACACCAGCGCTGCGGAAAGCTCGATCCGTGATACCGATTTCGCCAGTGAAACGGCGAACCTGACCCGGTCGCAGATCCTGGTCAGTGCGGCAACGAATGTTCTGGCTATCGCCAATAGCCAGCCCCAGTCAGTGTTGCAGTTGCTCGGCCGGTAAGCCGGCGCTAACACAGGAACGTCCGCCAAAAAGCGGGCTTCCGACCACTGATGCGACGCGGCGGCCTAATAAGCCGCCGCGTTTTCTTTTGGTCAAAGACAAACTTGACGCGTTGTCTCGAAGCCGCACTTGATACGTCTGACGGTTACTCCGTCAATTTAGATGAAGCCAATCCGCGATTACCGGGCTGTAGCGGACAATCAAACCCGCGAAGACCACGCTGACGATGCTGATGAGCTTGATGAGAATGTTGAGCGAGGGCCCCGAGGTGTCTTTGAACGGGTCGCCAACCGTATCGCCCACCACGCCCGCCTTGTGCGCGGGCGAGCCCTTGCCCCCGAGTTTACCTGTTTCGATGTACTTCTTGGCGTTGTCCCACGCACCGCCTGCGTTGGCCATGAAAATCGCCATCGCGAAGCCCGAGACCAGTGCCCCAGCCAGCATGCCCATCGTGCCCGCCACCCCCAACACCAACCCCACAGCGATGGGAATGCCCACCGATAGCACGGCTGGGAGAATCATCTCACGCTGAGCACCGCGGGTCGATATCGCCACGCAATTGGCGTAGTCGGGGTACTGATGCCCATCGACATTGACAGAATACGGCCACTTCATCGGGTCAGCGATGTCCGCATCAGACATCCCCCCAGCCGCAAACCCTCGCCGCATGATCTCAAACTGCCTGCGACATTCCTGCATCATGGCAAAGGCGGCGCGGCCTACAGCATTCATCGTCAACGCACTAAACACAAACACCGCCAGCACACCGATGAACAACCCACCCAGCAGCCGGGGATTCGCCAGCGTCACATCAAAAAACTGCATGATCTGCGGCAAGCTGGCGCGGGCGGCGGGAACGACCTGGAAGGTGTCATGCACGCGCCCCTCCACAAGCAAATCCATGATGTAGATGTTGTGAAGACTATCCCACCGGGCGTTAGTCGCCTGACCGCCTGATGCAAGTGCGTTGCGCACGCCGCGGGCGTCGATGGCCAGAAGTAGCCCTGCATCCGGGGCACCGGTGAGCGGATCGATGATGGAAAACAGGCCGTAGCCCTGATAGTCGAGACTGGCAGCCTGAGGTTTGTCCGCACCGGGGATTTCAACAAGCGTTGACCCGCCCGCACCTTGCTGGAGCGACGCGGCATACGTAGCTTCCACGCGAGCATTGACCGCCTGTTGGGTCAGGCTCGTCTGCACCGTGATGAGAAAGGCCGAGAGTAGCGCCATGGCTGTCAACGCCGCGGAACCGATGGCGAATCCCTTGCCCACAGCCGCGGTGGTATTGCCCAGGCTGTCGAGCATGTCCGTGCGCTGCCGCACGATCATCGGCTGATGGGTCATCTCCGCGTTGCCGCCAGCATTGTCAGCAATCGGGCCGTACGCATCCGTCGCCAACGTGATGGCCAACGTGCTGAGCATGCCCACTGCCGCGACGCCCACGCCGTAAACCCCCATCAAAAACGTGTCGCTTCCACCTGACGCGATGAACGCCACGAGAATCGCTCCCACCACCGTCAGCAGCGGCACCCACGTCGAGAGCATGCCCTCCGCCACGCCCGAGATGATGACCGTCGCCGGCCCGGTCTGAGCATTGGCGGCAATGCGCTGCGTCGGGCCGTGGTCGTAGCTGGTGTAGTACTCCGTGCCCTGGGCGATGATCAGCCCCGCAGCAAGTCCGACGACAATCGCCAGCCAGATGCCCCACCACGTCACGACCTCACCATGCAATGGCCCCAGCAACCAGTAGAGCAGTGCACCAGAAGCCAGGACGATCAAGGCTGAACTCGCCCACACGCCGCCGTGCAAGCTGCGCAGCAGTGACGCCATGCCCGCGTCCTCTTTGGTGCGGACCAGGAAGATCGCCAGGATCGACGTGAGGATGCCCATACCCGCCAGCGCCAGAGGCACAATCGCCAGTCGCATCCCTGCATCGAGTGCCTCGTCGGGGCCAAAGGCGCGGATCGAAGCCGCAGCCCCCAGCGCCATCGCCGCCAGGATTGAGCCGTAGTAACTTTCGTAGAGGTCTGCCCCCATGCCCGCGACATCGCCGACGTTATCCCCGACGTTGTCAGCAATCGTGGCGGGGTTGCGGGCATCATCTTCCGGAATCCCCGCCTCGACCTTGCCCACCAGATCAGCCCCGACGTCAGCTGCCTTGGTGTAGATGCCGCCGCCGACACGGGCAAACAGCGCTTGAAGCGATGCCCCCATCGCAAACGAGAGCATCACGGTGGTCACCGCTGTCAGTGGGCCCACGTCGAAGACCTGCGTCAGCAGGAAGAACCACACACTCACATCCGCCAGCGCAAATCCGGTGACGCACAGGCCCATCACCGCTCCCGCGCGGAACGCCACTTTGAGGCCATCGTTAAGCGACTGACGTGCAGCCGCCGCGGTGCGAGCGCTGGCGTTTGTCGCGGTTTTCATGCCAAAATGCCCGCATAAACCTGACAACAAGCCCGCGATAGGCACACCCAACGCCGACAACGCCGGCTGCAAATGCAGACCGTACGACATGCCCAGCAGCACCAACACCAGCACGGCGAACACCACGACCACCACGTTGCGTTGACGACGGAGATACGCATACGCCCCAGCCCGTACCGCCGAGGCCACGAGGATCATCGCCTCATCGCCTTCGCTGGCTTTCATGACGCGTGAGTAGAAGTACATCGCCATGCCCAGAGCTGTCACTGCCCCGAGTGGTGCGAGAAAGTACGCGGGGTGGAGGGATGCGCCCACAGCCGCCAGTGACGTCATGATCGCTGCATCAAACATGTTGTTCTCCCGAAGGTTACCGATAGGACCCATTCGCCGGCACCGGAGTTCGGGCCGGGCACCAAGATGTTATACCCTCGCAGCACACCAATCGAACAACGCTCGCCACTCCTGCCGCTGTCGAGCGAGCAACGCATCGGTCGTGCGGTTCTCGCGCACTGCCTGCTCAACCGCATCCACCAGCGACACCGGATCATAGTTCTCACCCGCCGCGGTCATCGCCTCATGCCGGCCCACGCGCCGAAACCAATATTTGCTGTTACTGAAATCACCCTCCCTGCGATGGAGAATGGCGTGCCAGTAGTCGTGCGTGGCATCGCCTTCGTGCGCCTGGCAGATGCGATGGGCTGAATCGAGCTGATCGACATAAAGCCAAAGCCCCGCCGCCAATGCGGGCCCTTGAGCATGCCGAGCAATCGCAGGTTTCGCGAGAATATGATCGACAAGCAGCCGAAGCTCATCGGTGGCACCGCGATCGACCACCAGTGCCGCCATGGCATGCCCCCGCGGCAACGCCCGCCAAAGTGGCGCCAGAGTCGATTCCAGTTCCGCAGCAGAAGAAACATCCATGCCCGGATTGTAGGACCGCCAATGCCCCGCATGAATATGCGAGGTTTCCCCGCCCCCGGCCCTCGCAAAACCACCCCCCTTGACCACCCCCGCACCACCTGTCAAACTATCCCAAACACCATCGGGGGCACAAATGTTCATCGGGGCCTACAACACATCTCACCCACCGCGACCGGGCGTGCTTCCGTGCCGCCCACCCAAGACATGGGAGTCGCCGCCAGCCGGAGGTCGCAATGAGTGATGTCCACCATTCTTCACCTATCAATCGAAAACTCTATAGTGAATACTACCAATGGTGCCAACAAGAGGCAGGCCGGGAGGTCGCAACAGACTTGGTCCGGCTTCGGCGGATGGGGGGGCGGTTCACACCGCGTCTGACCTACATGGATGGACTGGATCATGCCGCCCGAAGCCTACTCCTGCATTCATTGGTGAAACGTGGGCCTGGTACGTATCTCGGCCCAATGCAAAACGCCTTAACGGGTGAGGAAACCGTGGCAATAGAGCAATGGCTGAACTGTTGGTCGCAATTCATCAGCATAACGCCAGCATCTATATGGCTGGGAACCGAAGCCAGTGTATCGGAGGCTGCACCCCTCCTGGAGCGGCTGTTGGTCGGCGAGTTGGCTGAATTTGGCACAACGCGACGCGTTGGACGTCGTAGTTACAGATGCGAGACGAGGTGCGATGAATGGCAGATCACCACCGAGGTGGAAGTCGGACGTCGCTTGCGTCTTCTTCGTTGTTGGCAAAGCATTTGGCTCGCTGGGGCCGAGCCTGCGATCATAGGCGACTGCTCGCTCCTGACCTCTCTTGGCGTCGGGCCGACAGAATGGGCAGGCGTCGCCCTAGAGGACGTCCCAGACGTAGTCAGTACGGTGCGCGACTATTGCAAGTACACACTATCACAAATGCGAGAGCTGCTGCAAAATTGTTAACGTGCCCTACAAGGCGGACGTCCTAATGAGTGAAGTTCTGTTTCTTACCCGGGTATGAAAATGTTGCTAGACACGAAAAAGGGACGGGAGGCAATTAACGATCTTCTGTCGGGGGCGCCAACATGGGCCTGATGCTATCATTACACCACGCTGATAGGAAGTGGTCTTCGGCATTGCCAATGAACGAGCTAGATGTGCTGCAACGTCTTGGACCGGATGCCGAAGTACCGATGGAGACCCTGTTCGAAGTTTCAGGTTTTGGCGAGCCCAAGGCACTGCAATGCGCGGTGGTGGCTGACGCGGCTAGGACCTTACTGCGCATTTTGGAAAATGCGAAGCAGACCCTTCCCTATTCGTATACCGTTCGATTCAAATTATCGAATACAGACGAGTATTCGCTGTCCGCATCTAGCGCGAGTGGTTTGAATATTGGCGGGAAATGGCTCGCCGTTGAAGGCGGTTTCGGTAGATGTGATCTGGTCGAGCTAACGCGCGGCGCAGATGGACGGGTTCGCGAGGTGGTGATAAAAGACCTTCGCCGAGAGAAATCATTTCTGACGGATAACTATGGTGTAGTGAAAATTGTGAAGTGCAAGCGAACGTTACGGCTGATCAAAGTGCTACAACATATTGGGCAGTTTTCTCGATCGTGTCCGCGCGACGCTTGCTTAAATATTTCTATAGGGTGAGATCGGGCGCTTAAAAGGAACGGGAGTGATTTAATTCGGAAGCAGCTCCAGAGCGACACCCATGAGAACGGTTCCGGACACCTTTCGACCCTGAAGTAGGGATTAGTAGTGAGCGTAAATGGAAGCGACCCATATGCCTTCTTTCCTCCAATATCGTCGTTGGATCGCAGTCGCCCTATTGGGCCTGTCAACAAGCTGTGGTGTCCTATTGACAGCCAGTTTGCTGAGCCGGGTGCCTATATTTGAACTGGGCGACTTGTACGTTGGTATGGAGAGGGGCAGAACGATTTTATTGTACAACCAAATACATGAGATGTTTGCGACAGATCGCCAACAAAAGGTACGCTGGAGCTACGATAGCACCAGTTTTGCGCATTTCGTGAGGTTAAGAGGATTTAGCGAGTATAAAGATAGGTACGGTCGCGATTATCCGGCGTTTGTGTCGCTAGCTCTTGAATTGTCTGCCCTGCCAGGAATTGGGCTTATTCTGATTGGGCTTGTCTTCGGTGTCAAGTATGGACGCAAGTGGGAGGAACAAAAAGAAGGGCGGGCGGAAAGGAGACATCACTGATTACCGATGGCGTGGAAACGGAGATGAGTACATTTGTTTTGTTTTTTCAATATGCAGGGCGATGGACTGTGTTAAAGGTACTTATCCCCTTTTCGAGTTGGTGGGGGCGGTGGGTTAGACGGCTTTCCGCTCAATGGGGACGAGCTCGCGTTGGGGCAGCGACAGGGTGAGCGCGAACAACGCCTCCAACTCCGTCGGCTGGGCCGGGGCGGGTAGCATCAGCA
>JBGSTK010000021.1:0-12540 GCA_041736565.1 Phycisphaeraceae bacterium
GGCCGCGGGCGACGCCGGACACGCGGCGGCTTGGCTCGACACCCAGCGCGACTTCATCACCGCTTGCCGATTCCATAACCTATGCAATACCGCTCCATCCCCGGCACCGACCTTTCCGTGAGCCTCCTGGGCTTCGGCAACTTCGTCTTTGGCACCAACTGGTGGGGCGATTTCTCCGATGAACAGGGCGTGCGTCTGCAGAATCAGGCGTTCGATCTGGGCGTCAACTTTTTCGACTCCGCAGCCGCGTACGGCAACGGCAGGGCTGAACGCCTGCTGGCCCAGACCATCAGCTACGGGGGGCGGGATAAGCTGGTGATCTCCACGAAGTTCGGCTACGACTTTTACACCACGCCGGGCGATGAAGGCGGCCACCGAGAGCGGCCCCAGGATTTTTCGCCCACCTTTCTGCGCTACGACCTGGAGCAGTCGCTTGCTCGTCTGGGCATCGATTACGTCGATCTATATCAAGCGCACAATCTGAAGTTGCCGCAGATGGCCGATGACCTTTTCGCGGAGTTGGAGAAGCTGACAGCCGAGGGGAAGATTCGCTATTGGGGTGTGGCGCTGGGCCCGGCCATTGGTTGGCGCGAGGAAGGATACCGGAGTTTTCAGGAGCATGATGCTGCGGTGGTGCAGACGGTGTTTAATCTATATGAGCAGGACCCGGGCCGGGAGTTCTGCCAGATCGCTGAGGCGCGCGGGCGTGGCGGGGTTATTGCGCGGGTGCCGACGAATTCGGGAATTCTCGATGAGGAATTCGCTACGGCGGATCATCGGTTTCCAAGTTGGGATCACCGCAAGTTCCGCGACCGTGACTGGCTGACGTTCGGTCTGGCGAAGAATGAGGTGATTCGTCCAATTGCAGCGCAGCACAACATGACCATTCGTCAGTTCGCTTTTGCGTGGCTGGCGAGCTGGAAGTCGCTGGTATCAGTGGAGCCAAACCTGTTATCGCTTGCGGATCTGGAGGAGTTCGCCATCGCGGCCAATGCCCCCCCACTGCCAGCGTCAACGTTACGTCAGATCGAAACGCTCTATGCCTGCGATTTTCACATGGGCCCCGGGGCACATCCCTGCGACTGGAAGAGCAGCATTACGCCCAACGGGCGCATCGAGAGCAGCTATCAGCAGCCGGTGTGACGCCGCTGGTGTATGTTTGACACGGCGGACATCTCCACCGGCCGCTCGACGCTACAATTGGCCCGAGGGATCACGCGTATCTTTCCTTCAATACACCACCAACCAACTCCAAGGAGAAGGTCACATGGCAGCAGCGTTTACCGAGCGGTCCGGCGTTATCACTTTCAAAGGCAACGGCGTCACCCTCATGGGCGATGAACTTAAAGTGGGCAAGCACGCCCCAGATTTCGTCGCTACAGCCGTCGACATGAGCCAGAAGAAGCTTACGGAATATCGGGGCAAGGTCGTTATTCTTTCGACGGTGCCATCGCTGGACACGCCTGTCTGCGACATTCAGACCAAGCGGTTCAACAAGGAAGTCGGGGAGATGGGCTCCGAGGTCGTATGCCTGACGCTGAGCATGGATCTGCCGTTTGCCCAGCGACGCTGGTGCGGTGCGGCTGGGGCGACCAACGTGACAACGCTATCGGATTACAAGGACCACATGGCGGGCAAGGCACTGGGCCTGCGAATCAAGGAACTGGGGCTCATCGCGCGTGCGGTGATCGTCATCGACAAGAAGGGCGTGGTTGCGCACGTGGATGTGGTCAAGGAAGTGACCAAGGAGCCCGACTACGACGCGGCAATCGCCAAGGCCAAGGAATTGGCTGCGGCCTAAAGCCGTTTGCGGTCACTTGGTTTTCCACGGGTTCCCACGATGCCCCAGATGATATCCATGGTGCGGGCGGCTGTGGTCACGCTGGTGACGGCGGCGACTTGCGCGATGGTGGGTGCGGCACCGCGCGAGGGAACGTGGGCATTTGCCCCGCCTGACGATCGCTTCACCGACGATGCGCTGCTGGACCTGCGCTATCTCAACGAGGAGCAATCTGGAGAGCGGGGGTTCATTAAGCTCAGCGATGATGGGGCTGATTTCGTCATGGGCGATGGCAAGCCGATTCGCTTTTTTGCCGTCAACAGCGATGGCATGAAAATGACGCCTGAGGAGATGGATCAGCACGCACGGTTTCTGGCGAAGTTGGGCGTCAATATGGTGCGCATCCACGCCATGATCTGCAGCACACGCCCCGGCGCTGCGATAACCGACGTCGATGAGAAGCAGATCCAAGGCATTTTTCGCTTCGTCAAAGCGTGCAAGGACAACGGCATCTATGTGACCATCTCGCCGTTCTGGCCCCATGCCAAGGCACCGGCAAGTTGGGGGCTCGATGGCGTCAAGCCCGGCGAGCAGGTCTGGGGGCTCGTCTTTTTCAACCCAAAGCTCCAGGCGGGATACAAAGCCTGGGTGCGCGAGCTCTACACCCGCGTGAACCCTCATACAGGCATGGCACTGAAGGACGACCCGACCGTCGCCATCATTCAGGTGATGAACGAGGACGGCCTGCTCTTCTGGACGTTCAACAGGATTCCCGAGGAACAAAAGCAAATCCTGGGTCACCGCTTCGCTACCTGGCTGGCGGCAAAATACGGCTCATTGAACGAGGCGCGCAGCGCGTGGGGGCGACGGCAGAGCGTCGACGGCATCAAAGAACAAGGTGGCGTCGCGACGGTGACACTGCTCAACCTCTGGGACCTCACCCAGCCGCAGCGCGGCGAAAACGCGGTACGCACCCGCGATCAACTGCAATTCCTTGCCCAGACGCAGCGGCAATTCTTTGACGACATCGGCGACTACTACCGCGAAACACTCGGTTGCCGTCAGGTCATCAACGCGATGAACTGGAAGTCCGCCGACGCCGCGCAGTTGGGCGATGCCGAACGCTGGACCTACGCTGGGCTGGAGGTCATGGCTGTCAACCGTTATTTCGGTTCGATGCACGAAGGCGACAACGCAGCCTGGCGCATCGAGCCCGGACACGTGATGCAAAGCGAGTCGGCTTTGAAGCATCCGCTGAAGCTGCCAACTAATCTGAAGCAGGTGGCGGGCAAGCCGTTCATCATCAGCGAAAGCACCTGGGTTCACCCCGGCGAGTATCAAAGCGAGGGGCCGATGCTCATGGCGGCGTATCAATCGCTGACGGGCATTGATGGCTTCTACTGGTTTGCCATGAACAAGCCGACTTGGAGCACCGACCCAACCTTTTCTTTTTTCAACGTGCGTCAGCAACACCCGTGGTTCAAGTGGACAGCCTCCGTGCCGCAACTGGCGGGGATGTTTCCCGCCAACGCGTTGCTCTATCGTCAGGGCCATCTCAAGCAGGGCCAAGTCGTGGTCCACGAGCAACGCACCGTCGAGCAGATGTGGGATCGCCAGCTTCCCATCATCGCCGAGACTGCCACGTTCGATCCCTTGCGTGATGAGCAGGACCTGACGCCCCGCACCACGGATGCACAAGGGGATATCAGCCATCTGGCGTTTCTCGTGGGCCCCGTGGAGTGGAAGCCGGACGGCGACCCATCTAACACTCGCGTCACCGATCTATCGCCCCATATCGATGCCAAACGCAAGGTCGTGACGAGCAACACCGGTGAAATCACCCTCCACTACGGCTCAGGACTCTGCACCGTCAACTCGCCCATGTCCCAAGGCGTCACGGGCTTCCTCCATGACGCTGGGGGAACATTCAAACTCGACACCGTCACCATCACATGCGACAACCACTACGCCACGATTCAGATTGTCGCGATGGACGCCAAACCACTTTCGGAGTCACGCAAGGTGCTGGTACAGATCGGGACGACGGCTCAATTGACGGGCTGGCAAACGCGGCCGACGACATTGGACAAGGATGGCCAGAAGCAGGAGGCGTTGGAAATCGTCGACGTGGGCAAAGCGCCCTGGCGCATCAGCAACATCCGTGCAACGATCACGATCTCCAACCCGCACCTGTCCCGGGCGACGCTGCTGGATGCAGGTGGCTATGCCGCGGGCGATGTGCCCGTGCGCAAAGAGGCCGGCACGGCTACCGTACAACCGCCAGGGCACACGATGTGGATGGTCCTCCAGCCCTAACGGCTGTTACCCCGATTTGGCGTGATTGGGCCACCGACGGCCTTGACCGACCGGCAGGGGCCGAATGCCGAAAGCCAAACCGACAACCAAGTGGCGACTTGACATGTCGGCCAAAATGACCGACAACCGATGGGGCAGGCTCAATCGCTGAGCCTGTTTTTGCACCAATCCATTACTAGAGAAGGGATCCCTCAGATGTCCAAAGAATTCGGCGGCGAGACACTCGAATCCATGGCAGCCAACCAACAGCAACAGCAGATTCAGATTCAGGTCGACGATTCTGAAGCACCATCGACCTATTGCACGCTGGTGCGGGTTGGCGGCAGTGCTGAGGAGGTCGTGCTGGATTTTGCCGGCCCGCTCAAGCCCACAGGCCCTAAAACGGCTGTGATGCAGGTCGAAAACCGCATTTTCATGAATCCCTTTGCCGCCAAACGTCTCCAAATGGCGCTTAAGCAGGCCATTGACCGATACGAAGAGGCCTACGGCGAACTGGAACTCGATGAGCGCAAACGCCGCGTCGGCGCTGCAGCAGCCGCTCAGGCTCCCAAGGCGGAAGGCAAGCTATCCTGAATCCACAACGTCGAGTTGTGAATTTGATGTGGAAATCTCCGAATAATGTAGCGGCTCAATGATGGATTTGCTGTTATTTAGGCGCAATCTTTTGGTTATGGGGCATAAAAATACCAAGTTTTTGCACAATCTTGACAACAGGTGAAACCTCATTGTCTCTGATTTGCAAAATGCCGATGGATGACTAGACTAGTAGTAGCTTCCAAGTGAGACATGGAAGCATCCCACTTGCCCCCGGAAGGGCTCGGCTTGGCTTCGGCCAGCCGGGCCTTTTTTTATTTTTCAGGACGGCCAGATCGCGGAAGCCGTTTCATCCAGCAGCGCCATCCAGCATCCGGCGGTGGTCTCCCGCCCAAGGGGGAGCTTTCCACCTGCCGCGAACTATTTGCACGCCGTTTCGCCGGCGGGTATGCTCCGGCCAACGTCGTGATCACACGACGGCCGCACCTTTTTTTCAGGGGACCCCACATGCCAGCTCAAAGGGAAGTTTCCGCCGAGATCCGCAGGAACGTCATGCTCATCGGCTACGGTGGCTTTGGCGCCGCCATCGTCCTTGCCTGGATTTTCTTCCTCGTCCACGCTCTGGCCAACATCGACCTCGTGGCCCTGCTCACCCGCGGCAACCCCTCTCCGACCTGGCTCTCGCTGGCGTTGGCGGTGGCGGTCACCGTCGTGGCGGCGCCCTCGTCGGTGATCTATGTCCGCCGCCGACTTCACCTGGCACAGCACGGCGTCGAGGTCAGCGCCCTGGTCACCCGGGTCGGTCCCGTCGGCTACGGCCCGGATCGCAAATTTACTACCTGGCCCGTCCGCTACCGCTATGAGTTCCAAGGCCAAACCTACACCGGCGCCGTCGATATCGAAGAGGATCGCCTGGCTGGCAAACAGGAGGGCGACACCATTCTGGTACTCGTCGATCCCGACCGCCCGGCTCGCTCGGCTCTGATGGAAGACGTGCTGCTGCAGCGCAAGGGGTCGGACGCCAAGCCCGCGGCCCAGCGCGTAGCCTGAAGCCGCGGCGATGCCCGAGCCTTTGTTGCAGACCTGAAGCGCCCCATCGGGACTTTGCGGCCAGGGACCACCATGCGAAAGATCGCCATAGGTCGATTGGTGGGTGTGCTGCTGGCGATCGCTGGCATCAGCGTGTCAGTCTGGACCGGCAGCGCGGCGCTGTCTTGGAACGCGGCCGTTAACCAATGCCGGGCGGCGCGCCCCATGCTGGCCGCCATCGACCTGTCAACGCCCGGCAAGACGACGGTCCCCTTCGCCCAGACCTGCAGCATGGCCCACGGCGAATCACTAAACGCAGAAGTCGCGTCGGATGGATTGTCGGCCTCGGACATCGAAGCGTTGTTCATCGGCCTAAGAGGCAGGATCATCATCAGCGATTTCGCAAGCGTGCAGGTAGACGCTGCGGACTTCGGTGGTCATGTTCTGTACTACGATGACCAAGTCCAGCTTGCCTGGCTTGGGCGGTTCCCGGAGGGCCACTACTTGGCAACCATCCATGTCGATTCAGGTGCCCCCGGCCTGGCCCACAGGAAGCATACGGTATTCGCCAAGTATCACCTTTGCGGCCTGGAGAACATGCCCACCTTGGTTGGCGGGGCACTTGCGCTGGGGTCGGGTTTTATTGGGCTTACCTCGGCCGCCTTCGTCGGGCCAAGCTTGGTCCGAAGCGGGGTCTGGCGTCGGGACCATGCGGAGGATGCCGAGCCGGTAACACTGTCGTGAGTCCGCGACGATGGGGGTCGGCGTGACGATGGACAACACTGCCCCGGTGCTGCCAGGAGGACGTGATCGACCTGGCGCCGGCCGTCTGCCAGCCGACACGCCTGCAACGCCTTGGGTAAACTCTGCGACGCTTGGTCGCCATCGCGGCGGCCGGTCTCGCAGCCACCCAAGGGACCCCCGCTATGGCCATTTCTCGCTCCGTTGCTCTGGGCCTCGACTTCGGCACCGAGAGCGTTCGCGCTTTATTGGTGGACCTGCGCGGCCGGGAGCTTGGTTCCGCCAGTGTGTCCTATGAGCATGGGCAACTCACCGCCACGCTGCCGGGTTCGCGTCAACGGTTGCCGCACGATTTTGCTTTCCAGCACCCCCAGGACTGGATCGACGCTTCGATCAAAGCTGTGCGAAAGGCTGTCAAGCAGACCGGTATTGCGGGCCAGGCCGTCGCATGCATCGGCGTGGATTTCACCAGTTGCACGATGCTCCCAGCCATGCGTGATGGCACGCCACTGTGTCTGTTGGACCGCCACGCGGGCAACATGTTCGCCTGGCCCAAACTCTGGAAGCATCACGGTGCCAAGTCGCAGACTGCCCGCATCAACGCGTTGGCAGCCCAGCGTCAGGAGCCTTGGTTTGATCGCTATGGGCGGATCATCGGGCTGGAGTTTCTCTTCCCCAAAATGCTCGAGACGCTGGAAGAAGCCCCGGGCATTTATGAAGCTGCGGAAGTCTGGCTCGAGGGTGGTGATTGGTATGTCTGGCAGTTGTTGGGCCCCGGTGTATGTCCCGCTGAGCGTCTGCCCCGCTCGACCTGCCAGGCGGGTTACAAGGGCATGTGGAGTGCAGCCGACGGGTTCCCTTCGCGTGATTTCTTCGGGGCGCTTCATCCGAAAATGGCCGACGTGGTCGCCAGCAAGATGCCCGGTCGCATGGTCGCTCCCGGGCAGCTTGCCGGTGGGCTCGGCACGGAGATGGCCAAAAAGATGGGCCTCAAACCGGGCATCGCCGTGTCGGCAGCGGTCATCGACGCGCACGCTGGCGTGCCCGGTGCCGGGGTGTGGGAAGCCGACACGTTGGTCATGGTCATGGGCACCAGTTCCTGCCACATGCTTAACTCGAAGGTTGAGCGCGTCATACCGGGCGTGGCGGGCGTGGTGCGTGACGGCATCCTGCCGGGGTACTTCGGTTACGAGACGGGGCAGGCTGCGGTGGGTGATGCCTTCGCATGGTTTCGCCAAATGGTAGGTGCCAAAGATTTCTCTCAACTTGATCGCCAGGCTGCGTTGCTTGCGCCCGGCAGCGATGGGGTGTTGTGCATGGATTGGATGGCCGGTTGCCGCACACCGCTCATGGACGGCAACCTGCGGGGTGCCTTTACGGGGCTGACCTTGGGTTCCACCACCGCTCATCTTTACCGCGCTCTGCTGGAGGCTTCCGCCATGGGCGTTCGCTGGATTGTCGATGTGCTGCGCGACGGCGATGTGCCGGTGCGGAAGTTCGTCGCCACGGGTGGGCTGCCGCACCACAATCCGCTACTGGTGCAGATTTACGCGGATGTGTTGGGGACGAAGATTCTCGTTCCAGCAGCGCGACAAGGGCCAGCCCTGGGCGCTGCGATCCTGGGCGTGCTGGCAGCGGGTAAGGATGTCACCGGCTTTGCCAACGCCAAAGCTGCGATCCAAGCGATGGCCGGCGCAGGCAAGGCCAAGGGCGTCGAGGTTAAACCTGATCGCGCAGCCGTGAAGGTTTACGATGAGGTCTATGGCCGCTATCGAGCCTTGGCGCAGGCTATGGCGGTCTAGTCACAAAGTAACAAAGGGCACGAAGGGCACAGAGCAATCGTCTTGATCAGCTCGCCTTGATGCCTTGCTTTGTGATCGTTGTGCCTTTGTGGTGAACTCTCTTTTCTTCTGACTCCGCAACGGATTTTCTCATGCCAGCCAAACGTCCCGCCCGTGTCATCTGGATCACCAGCGATCACATGCGCTTTGATCACATTGCCGCCAACGGCAACGAAGCGATGGTCACCCCAGCGTTGGATTCGCTCGTCAACCACGGCGTGAGCTTTGACGCCTGCTACACACAGAACCCCGTCTGCATGCCCAGTCGGTGCAGTTTCATGACCGGGTTCTACCCCCAACAGACCGGCGTGACCAACAACGGCCAGTCACTGCCGCCCGACTTCGAGCCCACCGTGGCCACAGCGTTCAAAGCCGGCGGGTATCACACCGCCCAGATCGGCAAGCTGCACTTCCAACCTCACGAGGATCTGGATTTCGACCCTCGCCCGCGCCACACCTACGGCTTTGACATCTTCTGGCCCAGTGAGGAACGCGGCAACTATTCCGACCCGTACTACCATTGGCTCGAAGGCAAATACCCGCAGTATGCCGATCGTTTCCGTGTGCCTCGCTCCTCAGATCCGCAACGGCATTGGACAGAGAAGACTCCTCAACCCGTCGATGCTCCCTGGCAGGCAAGCCATGCGGGATGGATCGTTGACACCGCCTGTCGGTTCTTCAGTTCCCGGATGCGGACAGCCGAGTTCGTCCACCTGGGCTTTTACAATCCGCACCCCCCCCTGACCCCCGTGCAGGAAGCCTGGGACGCCTATGCGAATCGCGAGCTTCCGCCCCCCCGCCGCCGTGATGCTGAATGGAGCGACAAGCCGCAACCGCTTGCCAATATTCTCCGTCAGCGAAACGACTGGACGGACGCGAACTTCAAGGAATATCGTCGCGGCCTGGCGGCTCTGGTTACCGAGATGGACATGGCCATCGGCCACCTCATCAACTGGCTCAAAGAGAACAAGATGTTCGATGATACGTTGCTGATCTTCAGCTCTGACCACGGAGACTTCGGCGGCGACCACAGCATCACCCACAAAGGACCAGCCTTCTACGACGAAGTCATGAGGGTGCCGCTTGTCATGCACTGGCCCGAAGGTCTTGGTCAATCACCGCGACGCTGCGGCGGACTGATGGAGATGGTGGATCTGCTCCCCACACTGCTGGGACTCAGTGGAGCGCCAATTCCCCCGACGATGATGGGCTGTTCACTTGCGGAAGATCTGCTGGCCGGCAAAGAGCCGCAGGCCCGCGAGGATGTCCTGGCCTTCCACGCCGACGGCATGGCCATGCTGCGCACTACCACGCACAAGTACCTGCGCTACGAACCCGCGGGCACCGAAGTGCTCTTTGATTTACGAAGCGACCCGCACGAAACGATCAACGTCGCAGCCCGCCCCGAAGCCGCCGCGGACAAAGCAGCCTTGCGTGACAGAATGCTCACCCGCATGCTCCGCGCCGGGGCCGGTCGGCTGGATCGCTTCCATCCCTATTGACAAAATGAGGGATTGCGACTTGGGAGATTCGTTTTTGATGCGAAGGTCGCGAAGGCGGATTTACCACAAAGGCACGAAGGGCACGAAGGATCCAAAGCAGTTGAGTCATCAACTCGTCTTACTGCCTTGCTTTGTGATCTTTGGGTCTTTGTGGTGAAGCGAACCGCAACTCTCACAAGAGCCGGGTTTCGAGATCCAGCATCGGCGGTTCCACCTGCAGACGAGCCAAGAGGTGTAGAAAGGCCCAATCACAAAGATCGACAGGTCGGGTATCCAGACGACCCGCCAGTCATTGAGGGAATAGTCGATCGAAAACTTCTCCTCTATGGACCACCAAGTGCGGTACTCCCCCGTATTGAAGTAACCCATCGGATAGCTCAACGCTAAAGCGATCACAACTCCAAGAATGCACCATATCGCCAAGACGGACCGTTTGCGGTAGGCAACAAATCGTGCAAGCAGAACGGCTACGACAATCGTACAACCGTAGTGAAAGGCGAGATCGAGGAACGGAAATCCGTGGATGACGGTGGCAAGCACGCTGTGGCCCAGAAGTAAGTCGGCTAAGTTGCGGCCGCCCGCGGAAGTGGGCTACCAACCGGCCAGTCCATTATCCATCGCGGGCATTGACAGTCAACCGAAACAATCGATTTAGGTTGCTTTGTCACGTCGACGATCCAGAAACGCCCAAAGCACATTGGTCCAGAGCAAAAGCATTGCGACACCGAAAGAGAACCAGGTCCACGAACTCGGGATCGACAGCGGAATCGCCAGGAGAAATACGGAGACAAGCAGCGTCAGCCCTATGATGGCCACGATGCTGGTCTCTCGATCTGGACGAAGGTGAAAAGCCATCGGAAGAGTCGGCCTCACGCAAAAGGCCCAGTAGCCGGCCGCCCGCGGAAGTGGGCTACCAACCGGCAAGTCCATTATCCATCGCCGTCGACGCCGGTCAACTGCAGCCGGTGGTTAGGCCCGTCACGGCCACTTCATGAACCAAGTACCTGTCCGCTGATCGAAGGTGGCGTACGCATCGCCCGAAAAAAACAACCGATGATCTGTTCGCCAAGGCTTCTTCATGATCGGCAACAGAGAGTTGATATAGCGGATGCGACTATTGGCTGCGAACCTATTCAATTCTGACCGAGAATACATGAACTGTGTCGGCCGCTGATGAATCTCAATAAGAAGTTGGTCTTGCAGTGTCACAAGTCGAAAATGTGCGAAGGCAAACCACCCAGCTAGTATGAGCAGTACAGGTAACGCGATGTAGGTGATGCATCGGTTCATGGGCTTAACAAAAAAGGCCCAGTTGCCGGCCGCCCGCGGAAGTGGGCTACCAACCGGCAACACCATTTTACTCGCGGGCGTCGCCGGTCAACTGTGGCCGGTGATCATACGGATCTGAAGCGGTGGCGACTTCGGATTGACGTTGTTCAACAGCTTCAATTTTTCTATTCAGCCAGGCAACGCAAACTGGTACGGCGATCGTCAGGGCAATCGCCCAGCACCTAACCAAGATCGTCCAGAACAATTGACGGCGGTATTGTTGCTTATCCTCGATAAGCTGACGAGCTACCTCACGTCCGTCCTTGGTCAGGGAAAATTTTAGGACTCGGGAGGGAATGTCGGGCGTGGAATCTTCATTGACGAAGTCATGACGTTCAGCCAGACCTTGGTCCACGAGCAAATTCGCGAGATCATCAGCCTCCAAAGCAACAATGCGCAGTTCATCGCCCAGACTGCGCTGACTGACGAGTTTATGTCCCTTGCTATGCGCCAATAGCAGGAACCGTGCAAGCCGGGCGTTGATTGCAGGCTGTGTTTGCCGCATAACAGTAGTCAGTCGGCCCCGTCCAACACCCCGGAGACGCTCCGGGGGTGGCCGTCGCGGTACTTGGGGATTCTCACGCGCCGGATGTTTGCCGTCAATTCCGCCAGGGGCGAGGCCAGGCGGGGTCTGCGCATGGTTTGGGCCACGGTTTGCTGGGGTATGGTCGGCATTGTCCGTCGCTTACGCTTCCGGCTCGTTCAATTCCTGGCACGCACGCGAGCTTTCCTGGCGCGAAGGCGGGCTTTCGGGGCGCGATGGCGGGCTTTCCTGGGGCAAAGGCTGGCTTTTTGAGTGCAATGGCGGGCTATTTGAGCGCTATGGCGGGCTTTCCTGAGGCAATGGCTGGCTTTCCGAGTGCTATGGCGGGCTTTTTGAACCCGAGGGCGGGCTTTATGGGCGCGATGGCGGGCTTTCTGAGTGCGAAGGCGGGCTTTTTGGGCGCCATGGCGGGCTTTTTGAGTGTCATGGCGGGCTTTTATTGGCTGGTTTAAGGCTTTATCGGTGGCGTTGTAGCGATTATTCCGGTTGTGAGGTTAAGTCGGCTGGGGCCGGTGTCGATGAGCTAGCTGGATGCGGTTGGCGGCGACCGTTTGCGCGACGCATCCGTAGCCATGCCTCTGCAGCACCTTTGCGGTGGCCCGGGGGCAATCAACAGGAGCATCGCAATGCCTCATGGAGACTACATTCCCATCCGTGAAACGGACTTGTTGAATTGGAGCAGGAATCTGGCCAGCAAGTTGCTGGCGTCGCCGGACTATGGGCTCTCGTCCCAGCAGGTGGCGGACTATGACCAATTGCAGTTGGCCTTTGCCGATGCCTTGGCCGTGGCCCAGGACCCGATGACGCGGACCAAGCCGCATATCACGCTCAAGAACGAAAAGAAAAGGGCGTTGATCGACGCCACCCGGACGCTGGTGGCGATGATGCAGGTCTGGCCTGGGATGACCAACGAGAAGCGGTTGA
>JBGSTK010000067.1:0-33942 GCA_041736565.1 Phycisphaeraceae bacterium
CTCGAGAAACCGCTCCGCCGTGTCGAACACCGCAGCTCCCTGACCAGCGCGCAGGTCCGGCACGCCGCGCGACAACACCTCGCGCACCGCAGTGAGCGTGTCACCGCTGGGGTGGCCGTGGCCAAGGTGCCAGGCGGTCGGCGTGTTGAATTGGTGGTCCGGCATCACCGCGACCTCACACCCGAGCTGGCTGGCCATGATCGCCACGCCGTAGTTACAGCGCACGTCGAGAATGGACCGGCGGCCGTGAGCAATCACGTCGGACGCTGCCTTGAACTGAGCTAGCAGCATCGCGTCGGGATCGCGCAGCACCCGGTTGTCGTTAGTGTGCAGGTCCGGCCATTCGATCCGCGGCGGCTTTGGCTTGCGCGACGGCGGCACAAACGGATTATCCGTGTTCCGCCCCTCAAGGAAATCGATCCATGATCGCTCAAGCTGCTCTTCTGCACGCTCGTCGATGCGAGAAGAAAGGTCGTCAAGACACCGCCGCAATAGGTCGTTCATGATTTATACCTGGCTTCCCTTCGGAACCTCAAGTTTACTTGGCACAGGACACGTGATGTCGCCGCATGGAATCATTGTGGGCCGAGTTTGCTCACAGGAGCGACGGCCCAACGGGCATGCTCCAGCAGCGACTTCCATTCACCACTCTCGTTGTCGAGCCACTTCACGTCGTGGCGATGGTACTGCAGGGCGTAAGCAACGCGCGGCTCGTCTGTGTGGTTAGGGCCCGATCCGTGGAGCGTCCAGCGGGTGAAGGCCACGGCGTCGCCCGCTCGCATACGCAATGGGAAGCACGCCTTGGGATCGACATCCACCTTCTGATGTGCATCGCCATCATCGCTATTGCGGGAGGCGAGTTGGCCCTGCTTGTGGGATCCGGGTACGACCATCAGGCAGCCGTTCTCAGGGGTCATATCCACGAGGGCGACCCAGATGTTGATGGAGCCGACCGCCGGGTCATGTCGGGTGTAGTTGTTGTCCTGGTGGAAGTCGAAGACGCCACCACCGCCGCCGGCCTTCACTGCGGTGAAGGGCATATAGACGTGCGCGGTTCCGCCGATGAGCCGGGAGGCGACTGTGAGCGTCGATGGGCCGTGAATCAACGCGTCGAGCTTCGAGCCCGCGAGGTATTGCGTGCACTGCCGCAACTTGTCGGCCTTGCTCGACGCCCGCCGCAGCGATGCCCGACTGACTCCGTTAGCCTCCAACACCTCCATCACCTCCTCGCGCAGGGCCGCGACCGCCTCAGCGCGCACAAGGCCCGGCAGCGGCAAGAAGCCCTGGTCATTGTAAAATGCAACCTCCGCGTCGGTCAGCTCCATTTGACGCACTACGGAATCGTCAGTCGTCATCGTCATCGCATAATCTCCAGCTTATATAGCTTCATTGCGGTTGATCGTGATCGAGTATACGATGGCCCAGCAGGCGAGCAATAGACGCCACGACCGCTTTGTTGCACTTTTCGACCACCAATGTCCGACTCGCTGAACTTCATCCACGGCAACAGTTTCCGTCGCTGCACGGCCAGTGTGGACAAACGATTCGACTATTACACACTGCAGTTGATCACCGCGGGGGGTGTCGAGCTTTTCTTTGATGACGAGCGTTTCGAACTGCGGGGCCCGTGGTTGTGGACCAGTCCACTGGGGCCGCGGGTGCGATTTCACGCGTGGCCGCAGGGCCGGTCATGGAACCATCGCTACATCGCATGCACTGGTCCGCTTGCCGCGCGCTGGCACGCCCAACGCCTCTGGCCCACCACTCCCGAATCCGTCGCCGCTGGCCACGTGCGCAACCTCACCGCTCGCTTTGATGCCATGCTCGGCCTGATCGCCCGCGCCGGACCCTTCGCCCACCTTCGGGCTGTCAACCTCCTCGAAGGTATTCTCCTCGAACGTGCGGAGCGCCGGCTCGACGCGACGCCCACCCCCGCCCCCTGGCTACGTGATGTGCTCGACGCGTTGGGCGATTTCTCCCGCAACATCGACTACGACGCCCTGGCCCGTCGCTGTGGCATGTCGATCAACACCTTCCGTCGCCGTTTTCTCGCCGCGACCGGACGATCGCCACACACTCATCGGCTGGACCTGCGCATCCACGCCGCGCGTCGCTTGTTGAGTGAGACCGACTTGCCCATCAAACGCATCGCTGACGACCTGGGGTATCGGGATGTGTTCTATTTCTCGCGGCAATTTGCCCGACACGCGGGCGTCGCCCCCGGTGCTTACCGCCGATCACGGCTGGGGTGAACGGGAGATGCAGACCAACCTCAACTTTTTCTCGTCCAACGAGCGCATCACTGAATTTTCGCACGCGTTAAACTCTGGATGAAGGCGACACATGACTCAGACCATGACACCCCAACAGCGTCTTCTGGCCACCGTGCGCGGTGAGCCGCATGACCGAGTGCCGTTTACGCCCATCGTGATGCAGTGGGCTGCCCACCACATTGGCGTCAGCTACCGCGACTACTGTCTTGAGCCCAAACATCTCGCGGCCGCCCAAGTCGCTGTCGCACGTGATTTTCAGACTGATTGGGTGTGCGCGATATCCGACCCTTGGTGTGAGAGCAGCGCCTATGGCATGGTGTTCGACTGGCCCGAAGAAGGCGTCGGCGTGCCTCGCGGGCACTTCCTGCAATCGCGCGATGATCTGCGAAAGCTCGAGCCGTTCGATCCGCACCGGGCTGAGCGGCCGCGGAAACGTCTGGCCGCCATCGCCGCTGAGAAGCAGGCGGTCAACGACGACATCATCGTCTGCGGCTGGATCGAAGGACCGATCGCGCAGTATGCGGACCTCCGCGGGCTGCAGGATGCCTGCATGGATTTAATCGACGATCCCTCGATGTTCCATGCTGCCGCGGAGGTGATCGTCGAAAACGCGATCCGCTTCGCCACCGCCCAAGTCAAAGCCGGCGCGGACATCATCGGTGTGGGCGATGCGGCCGCGAGCGTCATCGGTCCGCAGCTTTACGCTGAGCATGTCTTGCCGTGGGAGCGCAAGCTCTTTGCGGGCATCCACGACGCGGGCTGCCTAGTCAAACTGCACATCTGCGGCGACATCAATCCGCTGCTGCCGTACCTTGCCGACGTCGGGGCTGACATTCTCGATTGCGATCACATGGTCCCACTCGACCGCGCACGGCAGATTGTTGGGGAGGGCGTCACGCTCTGCGGCAACTTCGACCCCGTCAGCATCGCGCGGCATGGCACACCCGAAGCAGTCGAGCAAGCCTGCCGCCGCTGCATCGCCGAGGCGGGTGGCCCGACGAGCCGATTCATCCTGCAACCCGGCTGCGAAATCCCGCAAGGCACCCCGCGAGCCAACGTCCAAGCCATGTCCGCCGTCGCCGCAGCCGTTTGGCAGCAAGGTGGGTAGTGGGAGTGAGTCAACTTGTACGAGAGTGGGCGCCCCGGCCAGCATAAGACCACGCGGGCACGATCGACCACTTGATATCCTCAGGGTCCCGCAGCCAGTTACGGTGCATGCCTTTGTGAGTAAGACGATGCCATACATGTACGCTGAAATGGTGCAACTGGCCGATGGCGAAATTCCCCGCATCGCCGCCGCTACCGATACCGCTCCGACTTCGCCGGAGCAGGGGGCTGTGATCGTCGAACCCATCGCCTGTCCGGCGTTCGACTGGCGGGCCACGGCGCTGCTCGCTTTTGCCTATGCCTGCCCCGACAGTCGATATCACGGCGACCAGCGCGTCCTCGACCTGCTGATCATGCAGCGCGATTATGCGGTGCGTGATCTATCACCCGAGGGACTCACCAGTCTCAAGTCGACCAACCGCCATTCTCCGCCTGACACCGGCTTTGCGATCGACACGCTGGCGCCGGTCCTGATCGACTGTCGAAGGCGGCGCAAAGAGAGCCGACATGCAGCCCGGGTCGATGATCTGCTTGGCCCGCTGGTCGAGCGCATGTCTCGGGGGATGATCGGCCGGGGCTTCCATACACCCAATCATCGCTGGGTCGTCACTGGCGCGCTCAGCATGGCCCAGTGGTTGTTTCCGGACATCAAAGCCAGCGATTACATCGATCAGATCCTCGCCGAAACCGTCGACATCAACGCCGACGGTCAATATATCGAACGCAGCACCGGCGTCTACAACGCCATCGCCAATCGCGGACTGATGGCCACCGCGGAGTTCCACAATCGCCCCGACCTGCTCGGCGCGGTTCGGGCCAACCTCGCGATGATGACCGAGTTGTTTCACTACGATGGCAGCGTGCTTACGCTGTTCTCTGCGCGGCAGGATCAGGGACAGCGGAAGGTGCCCGACGCAATGGCGGTGTCATACCTGGTCATGGGCCATCGCGACGGCAATGAGCAGTGGCTGGCCTATGCCGACCACATCTTCGACAGTGACGAACCCGGTCGAGCGATGGGAATGCTGCTGTACCCGTTCACAGTGGTGCCCGAACTGCGCGATCGCCGGCCGGCGAAGGCATGTGTGAAGCAGGTCTGTACGCGACACTTTCCCGCGTCAGGCATCTGGCGACACCGGGACCATGAACTGTCGTTAACCGTCGGCTCTCATAGCCCGCGTTTCGTAAACGTGCGGTACGGCGAGGTCGAACTGGCCTGCGTAAAAGTTTGCGTGCCCTACTTCGGCGGCGCGGTGTTCAACGCCGATCGGATGCAGGTCGACGACGATGGCGTTCACTTGATGGATGATGATGCCAACGCCCGGAGCAAGCCCGGCTTCGTGCTGCCCCTCGGCAAGCCCGTACCGCTCGATCGCTATAGCCAGTTGCAGGAAACGCGAGAACGATGGGATCTGCCGACGATGTCGATGAGTCTTCACGTTAAGCAGGTCAAGGGCGGGCTTGATCTGTCCCTGAAGATCAAGGGCGGCGTGCCGGACCTGGTCGGCCAGTTCGAATGTAACTTCGTGGGCCCCGGCATCTGGGAGACAGCAAGCGGCGCAAGCGAAGTTCACGACGGCCAGTCAACTTTGTTGTTCGACGGTCACGGCGCTTTTCATCGGAATGTCGAGGCGATCAGCGTCGGTCCCGGCTCACCGTCCCATCGCATGTGGCAGATGCGCAACAGCGATCCGGAGGCCGGCTATCGCGTGATTGTTCCATTCAACGTCACAGCGGAAAAAACGCTTGAGATTCGGTACGGTCTATGGTCGCCCACCCAGCGGCGTGTCGTCCACCCGATGCAGCCGTTGCAGCCGATGTAGCCGATGCAATGCCCGTGCGTTCAAGGCGAGCGCGGTGCTGGGTAGGACCTGCCATCACTTCACGACCCGCGCCGCACCCGCGCTGGCAGCGCTGCCATTCGTTTGGCGAGTACCGACAGGCTCATCTCGTGGAAGTCGGCGAGGGTGGTGTGGATAGTGTCGTTGAACGAGCCAGCGGGATTCGAGGTGTCCGGGGCCGAAGTAGGCGCCGAGGATCGAGCCGGCGCGGGCGCCGGACAAGCCCGGTCATCCGAGAAGATGAACTGTCAGGCGCCGAAGTGCCTCGGTCAGTTCATAACCGCAAATCCAATGCTCAGCGTGACGGCATACGTCACCCACATCAGGTATGGCAGAAGCACCGCACCGGCAATGCGATCACGCTTCCAGAACAACATTACCAGGACGACAATCATCGCCCATAGGATGACGATCTCGACAGCGGCGGCCGTGAGCATGTGCAGCCCGAAGAACAGCCAGGTCCATGCGGCATTGAGAATCAGGTGAATTAGGAACAGCACCAGCGCAGTTCGTGTCTGGGGGTCACCGAAGCCCCTCTTGGCCCAGACCCGCCACGCAGCGATGCCCATTAGCAGATAGAGCAGCGTCCACACCGGCCCGAACACCCACGATGGCGGTGTCCGCGCGGGCCAGTTGAGCGTGTCATACCACAGACCGGGTTTCACGAACACAGCCGTCGCCGACGGCACGAATGCCACCAGCACCCACGCTGGCAATCCCAGCCACTTCTGTGTTCTGCGGTGCGAGTTCATGGCAGATTGTAGGGGATTTGCGGGCCGATCCAGGAGCTGAACCGGGTCACAAAAGACAGCTAAGTTATTGATTCTAGCTTAGCGGTCATTCCGAATAAATCGGAAAAATGGAGCCGATGGGAGTCGCCATTTTTCCGATTGGCTGAGGTGAGAAAAAACATCAAAAGTGTTTGAGTATCAACAACATACGATCTTTTAATAAGAGGTGTCGCCGAAGGTCAATCGGAGAAAAATCGGAACCGATCGGAACCAAAAATCGGAACCGGATTTAGGGGCAGGGCTATGCCTCTGGCATGTGGGAGAGATTGACACCAATAGGACGCACCCGTGAAATGCACGATGTTGGCCATCGATCTCTGCTGCCCACAACCAAGAGCAAGGCCAACCAATCGCACCGGCGCGATTGACGTTAGCACCGGCATGCAATACCAATCATCCATACAGCCAAAGCTTCGCCGACAGGCAGATTTTGGTGGGAGCGCCCCAAGTGAATTTCCCTGTGACATCCAGCGGATCGCCCTCGAAAGCTTGCCGATGCATTTATGGGTTCGACACTCCGCGCAACAACCGCGGAGGAGGCTAAACCTCGGCGGGATCGACATCGCTTCCCCGCTGCGGGGGCATGTAGTTTCGGTTGACCTTGGGGATCATCGCTTCGATCTCCTGTTGCCAGTTCTTGAGCTTGCGGTGTAGGTCTTTGGCTCGCTGGGGCTCATCGCGGCTGCGGTCGTGCTCTTCACCGATGTCATCCCGCAGGTTGAAGAGTTCGAGCTTGCCATCTTCGAAAAATTCGATGAGTTTCCAGGCCCCCTCGCGGACGCTGGAGGCGGGTGTGCCGCCCTGGTTGGAGTAGTGGGGGTAGTGCCAGTAGATCGGGCCGCGGACCATCGATTCGCCACGCAACAGTGGGAGCAGGTCCACACCATCGACATGCTGTTGGGGGTCCATCGCCAAGCCTGCCGCCGCCAGCAGCGTTGGATACCAATCGGGGCTGGTGCAGGGTGTTTGCGATTCTGTGCCCGCCTTCACCACGCCGGGCCAACGAACGATCTGACACACGCGGTTGCCGCCTTCGTACATCCAACCTTTGCCTTGGTTGAGCGGGAGATTGCAGGTGGGCGAACCTTCGCTGGTGGACAGCCCGCCGTTGTCGGAGGTAAACACGATCAGCGTGTCATCGGCGAGCCCCTGCGCGTCCAGTTCATCGAGCAGACGGCCAATGGCGGTATCCAGATGCTCGACCATGGCGGCATAGGCTGCGTTACTCTGGTACTTTCGCCGCATGATGCGTTCTGTCCGCTTGTGCTTGCAGGGATGGTATTCGCCGGGCTCCAGTGCCTGGCTGTCATCCAATCCGAGGCGCTTGGCCTTGGCACGGTATTTCTCGATCAAAGTCTCGGGTGCCTGGATCGGTGCATGCACAGCGTAATGACTCATATTCAGGAAGAACGGCCGAGCGGGATCGCGCTGACGGATCAGGTTCACAGCAGCGTCGGTCAGTGCATCGGTGAGGTTCTGACCCTCCGGCCCATCAGCCATGTTGGGCAGGCCCCAGGGGCTGAAGAAGCCCTGCTTGGGCATCCCCCATCCGCAACCAGCGACGTTGACATCAAACCCGTGGCGTTCAGGCCAAGTGCCCCTTTCACCCAGGTGCCACTTGCCGACATGCCAGGTCTGGTACCCGCCTTCGCGCAGCGCGGTGGCGATGCTGCGTTCACTCTGGGGCAGGTTGTGCATGTAAGGCACATCGCAGAGTTTGCCCACAGCGTGGCCGCCGATGAACTGCGTGACGCCGACACGAGCTGGGTACTTGCCGCTCATCAGACTCGCGCGTGTGGGGGAGCAGACTGGGCAGGAGGCATAGGCGTCGGTAAAGCGCATGCCCTGCGCTGAGAGCCGATCAATGTTTGGCGTCTCGTAAAACGAACTGCCGTAGCAAGACACGTCCCGCCAGCCAAGGTCATCGATGAGTAGAAACAGGATATTGGGTTGATTCACAGAGATGCTTCCTTATCGATTCACTCGCGGGACGGTTCAATCGCCCAGGCCGAAACGCTCAACCGATGCGACGCTGCATGCGGAAAGTTTCTTCGAATTTGGACGGTGCAGGGCCGCTGGATATCGAAGCAACGTTGAACCCAACTGATCCCATCCCACACGGGTACATCCGGCGTTTGCCGAACGTATGGAATCAAATCCCGGCCATCATGCACGGTTATCTCGACGATGCGTTGGGTCGCAGGCCGTTTCAATGGGTCATCGCGGACGTTCTGCCTCCCGAAGTGATGAGGCAACGAACGCAGCGCTCCCTTGTTCGCGGACGCTTCGGCAACCTCGACAATAATCTGCAACTGTTCCCCTTCGTTCAATGCCTCGTTGATCGTTCCCATCAATCCATCGGCTGTAGGTTGGAATTGCACGGGCAGCAATCGCCTGCGGTGAGGTGACACATCCCCGCTCGCGCCGAGGTGGAGCGCGGGATCAGCGTATTCACCCAAGCCGATCAACACCACCTGCTCAGGCATCAATTCAATACGCAGGCGATCGGGCTGGACCTGCAAGACCGGATCACGGCCATCGTGAAACAAAGCCACCGCTTGGAACAGCCCCGGCAAGATCACGTCCGCGATCTGCGGCAACGACTTGCCGTTAACAAGGTAAAGCAAACCGCGGTCGCCGCCGCCGGTGAGATAGCCATGCCAAGGAGCGATACCAGGCTCGCCCGGTCCGATGAAGCACGTTTCCAAGCCACGGTTAAACGCATCGAAGAACAGATTTCGCGTCTGCTTGAGTCCACGCAGGTCATCTTGCGTCAGCAGCGTTGGATCACCGTAGAAAAAATCACGTCTGCCACCTCGGGCAAGTTGCGCCAGGTGAGATCGGCGGAAACCGGTGCGGCCGCGATAGAAGCAGGTGTTGGTATTGCCGACCATCACGCCATGGTCTTCGATGCGGTGCAACGGGAGGCCGTCGCGATGCAGCCGATACACCTGCCGATCCTGATAGACATCACAGGCGCGGGGGATGCTCCAGCGGGGCAGATCATCGGGTCTGGGATCGCCTGCGAAGAGGTGGTTGAGCACCTCGAGCCATGACGGATCGTGGCCGGGTGCTGCCCACCCCTCGGGGCCGATGGTTTGTTGAGCGCGGGCGTAGCCGACGTGGCCGATGATGCGAACCGAGGGGCAGGCTTGTCGCACGTTCCTGAGGATCTGTTTGAGACGGCGCACGCTGCGGCGGTATGTGTCATCAGGTGCCCGCTCGACCCCGGCAGCCGCAACATCAAAGTTCGCGAAGTCCAGTTTGATGAAGCGCACACCCCATTGCTCGACCGCGTGAAGCAGGCTGCTCTGAAAATCGTCGCCATACCCGCCATCGACCAGGCTGTACATCGGTCGATCCTTTGCAGCACTGTCGGCCCAATGGGGCGGCGAAAGACGGTCGCCGTTCGTGGAGAACCACAACCCCGGCGCCATACCCAGTGCCGCGATGCGCTTGCGGATAGGTTCGAAACCATCGGGCCAGAGTTCGGGATTGAAATGCCGATAGCCACGTTTGGGATCAAACCAGAAGCAATCGATCAGGTAGTAATCGAAGGCGATGCCGTAGTCGCGCTTCCACCGTTCCAGCGCATCAAGCGCACGATGGGACATCTCGGCTGACAACAGCGCGGAGTCGCCCAGTTCATCGTGCATCCCCCAGTCACAGTAAACGCTGAACGGGGATGTGACAGGGCATGCGACGGGGAAGGTGACAGATGGGCGGACCTCGCTCGAGGTGCCCTGGTTCGGGTTATTCATAGAGAGTGCTCTCGCAGGTCGGAAAGTTGCATACTAAGCGATGACCTCACCAGAGGATGACGCGGAGGGCAATGCAGAGGGCGATGCAAAGGGCGATGCGTCGGCGTTGGCTGGAAGCACGCCCACGTGAGGCTGTGCAGCAACGTTGACCGCATTGGCGCCCCATGCCGCCGACTTGCCAGGCTGATCGCCCCAGTTGACCGCGTGGGCCAATCGGCGTTCCATGCTGCCAAAGCAGTTTCCAAACGCCGCCAGGCATGGCCCGGTGGTCTGTACATTGACCGTGTGGATGCCCGCAGAAGCGTCGCCGTTCTCAGCGCCGAAGATGCAATGACTCACCATGACGATGCCGGTGGGAAAGCGTGCCTCAGGCGTGCCCAGTTGCATGACCGGCCCGGCCTTGGACCATCGGAGCATCTGCGTGCCCACGAACGTGATCTCATAGGCCTCGGCCAGCGTCACCACCGGTCGGGTGCAACGACCGTGGCTGTGAAAAAAGCAGCCGGTGAACTGGATCTTGCGTTGTCGTCGTCCGATCTCGATTTGAGCGGGGCCCGTGCCGATGCGCAAGGCATCATTGGCGGGGAAGTGAATCATCGTGCCGGAAAAGTTGGTGCTGTTGACGGTGATGTTGCCATGGGCCGCGCCTTCCAGATGCTCGTCGGACTCTGGTTGCAGCAACAAAGCGGGCAGATCAGCATTGCCACACTCATCGGACAACACCAGGTTGCTAAACAGATTCTCGATGCAGTAGTTGCTCAGCCACAGCCCTGGCCCGTCGGTGTTTCGCACGTGCAGGTCGTGAATCGTCGAGAGTTGCAGGTGTTTGAGCTTGATTCCCAGCGACTGGTTTTTTCCATCGAGCCAGAGGTGATCGATGGTCACGTCGCAGATGAGCCCATCCTCACCGCGCTCGGTTAACTCGCGGCGACCGGAGGTGATCAGCGGACCGGTGTAACCCGGGGCTGGCACAATCGTCGGACCGCCTGTGGAGGTCACGCGACAATGCGATTGCCAGATATCCAACGGTCCGGCGAAGGCGAACGGCCGATCCGGCGCATCGAGAATCAACGTGCGTGGCAGACTGGGATCGGCGATCATCGCGTCATAAGCATGCTGCACCGCCTGATCATCGGTGTCGAAGTCTTCGGTATGAAAATGGCCCCGTTGGGCATGCGTCGAAACCATGACCCCCGAAGCAAGGGCGTGCGGGGACTCGATGAGTGTCGCTGGAGTTTTGCTGCTCATGAACGATACAGTCTCTGTTGAGGTCTCTTGAGTAAACGCGTCTGTTGCGAGCGGGTGTGATCGAGTAGCTCGCAATGGGTCACTTGACATTGACGCCAAGTTTCGCCACCAGCGCTTCGGGAACAAAGTACTGCAGGTCCGGGGTCAGGCGCAGGCTTTGGCCGTCTGGTCCCGAAGCGACATGACGCCCAAACCCATCGATGACGATCGGGTCCTTCATCCCCGCGAGTTGTGGATCGGTTGACGCCTGTGCGGAGCTGAGCCACGCAGCGATGACATCGTGACCATCTGCACGGCGGAAGAGGTAGATGTGCCGACCCTCGTTGTCGTTACCAAGGTTCTTGACGTAGGTGGAAGTGCCCAGTACCCGGTCCCATGTGGCGATCATCGGAACCGAAACCATTGGTCGGTCGTTGAAGCCCAGGATCATATTGAAGTTGTAGTTCAGGGCGTACTGGCGCGGATAAGCGTTGTACATGTAGTAGCGATCGAACCCAGCCGCCTGACGGGCGACGAGCCCCTTGGCCAGCACCATCGCATCAAACGCCCCGGCCGGTCCATCGGGCATATATCGCAGGCCTGATTCGGTGTCGTGAATCGGCGTGCCCGATCGACCGAGTGTCGCAAGCTGCTGTTGAAGGTAGTCCTGCGTGTAGCTGAATGCCTTAGCGCCCCCCGCCGCGTTGTCCGCACCGCCGTACGCGTGGTAGGAAGTCGCATCGAAGTGATCTTTTAGCCCATGGCGGGTGATGGCGCGGATGGAAAATGACGGATGTCCCGCGCTGGCGCCCACCACGACCACCGCGTTGGGATTAGCGGCCTTGATCACCGGATAGGCCACTTCTACGAGCTTGGCGTAAGCCTCTTCTTTGTCCTTGTAGGTGCCCGGCGCGATCTGAAGCGAGTTGTGGTTGGGCTCGTTCCATATCTCGTAGTAGCGGACGCGCGAGCCAGCCTGCGTGACGACCTCACGGACGTAATGCTTCCAGTCG
This sequence comes from Phycisphaeraceae bacterium, assembly GCA_041736565.1. Taxonomy (GTDB): domain Bacteria; phylum Planctomycetota; class Phycisphaerae; order Phycisphaerales; family Phycisphaeraceae; genus JBBDMX01. Next base: position 12,014 of record JBGSTK010000067.1, read on the forward strand.
TCCATGTTTGCTGCGGGATAGTTCGTGCCGCCATCGGGTCCGCTCGATGCCCATGGCGGCGTGCCGTTGAGCACCACCATCGGCTCAATCCCCGCGTTGTGATAGGCATCGAGCAAAGCTTCAGGCACCTTGATCACCGTGTCGCGTTGAGGTTGGAGCCGCGTCCACGCCAGGTTCCACTCCCGAATATGCTTGATGCCCAGCGCGTTCATGAGGTCGAGGTGCTCAGGTTTGTTGAGGGTGCGAAGGTGCGCCCCCAGAAAACCGTTACGCTTCTCGTGCGGATCGCCCGGGAGCAGCACCGCTAAATCTTCGCCAACGACCTTTAGACCATCTTCTGACGATTCAACCGAGAACCGAAACCAGCCCGGCGACAGGTTGTCCATCACGATCTCCGCGCCAGGTTGCCTGCTTGCGCCGGGTTTGAGCGTCAGAGGTTCGCGACGAACTGCTTCGCCACGTTCATCCAGCACCACCAGTTGAATCGATGAGCCTTGCGCCAGTGCATGCGTGTGGACGCGGACGGTCACGGGCTCGCCCAACGTGGCCCATCCTCGACTCTCCCCTTTGACTAGAAGCGCGACGCCCGCGCGGGGGCCGACTGTTTGCGGAGCGTTGGGCCCCTCTTCGCGGATGCTGATCGATTCGAGCCGTGCCGCACCCTCACCCATGTGTCGAACGCGCAGGCAAAACGCCTGTTGCGGCGTGTGGAAGAGCCCTTCCTCGGGCACCTTCATGGGAAACGTCACTTTGGCCTGCCCGTCAACGAAGTTGAGAGGGATGACTTCATTGGTGGCGGCTGCCATCCCGGGCCGAACCAGAATGGCACTTAGGTCGCCGTCCTGGGCTTGGCCCTTGGCGGTGATGGTGTACTCCCGACCGTAGTAGAACATCATCTCCTCGCCCGAGTGCATGAGCGTGCGAGTCCCTTCGGGCAGCACCGCTGCATAGCCCTGCCCATCCGCGTTGGACTTCACCAACTGCGCGGGATCGGGATGGTCATCCGATGCGATTCCCGAGTCATTGAGAGGATGAATAAACGACCAGCCCAGATGCCCCAGCACGAAATCACCATTGACGAGCATCTCACCCACAGGCGGCGTCTTGATCTCCGGCAGGTCGAAGTCGTCTCGTTCGGTCACCACGAAGTCGCGGATCTGAAACGTGCCCACGCCGCGCAGTCTCAGGTTGAACTTGTAGCTCCCGCCGTTCGAACGCGCCTGCAGCGTATAGCGGTGCCACTCGCGATGGATCGGCCAGTCAATGAAATCAAACTTGCGGTTGCTCAGTGTGGCGTTGATGTGTTCCACCTGACCGACGGCCCGGCCTGTCAACTCAATGTGAATCACCTTGCCCTTGTGAAACGCGATGGGTTGACTGGTAGACGCATCCGTGCGCCCCTGCACATCGACGGCGAGAATCTGTCCTTCGGGTGTCGCTTCCAGTGCCAACATGGTCGGGGGTCGACCTTGGGCGTTGTCCACCCAACCCGCCTTGGCCAAGTCCGCGGCACCGGCGATCTCGCCCTGGGTGATGATCCCGCGAGCCGCGCCGCCCGTTTCGGCTGGAGCGGGGGCTGCACCTTGTTGCTGTTCCAACGCTTCATTGGCTTCCGCGACCGCTTTGGCGGCCGCCGCCTTCGCTTCCTCACCCGTGGTCACCTTCAATTCGCCAAACTCCGCCTGCGTTTTGCCCTGCACGGTGAAGCCCACTAGATCGATCTTCTTGAGCGGCACGGCCGCAGCCCAGGTCAACGGGCGATTGGCACCCGCCACCAGCGTGATCTGGCGATTGGCCATATCCACCGAAAGCGTCACGTCCACTCCAGCCTCGGCAGCAGGCAGGTTCTTGGCCAAGCCGTCACGCTTGCCGTGCTCCTTGCCAAATCCGTCTGCAGCGCGATACTGAATCACCGAAATTTTGTTCATCCCCCAGCGTGCCACGCCGGTGACAAACGACCCGGGCTGTTCACTGGATCCGACCACCAGCCCGAGCGTGCGGTGAGGCCCGCCGGCGTATCGAATAGGGCCGGTGATGGTGACGATTTCATCAGCCGTGTCGATCTGGCGGACCAAGAACATCGGACCGTCGGCTTCACCGGGGCCTTTGAGTTTGGCCTTGCCTTCCTCGACCGTCGCGTCGCCGCCGTTGTAAAGGGTGTAGTCGCCGATCTTCTTCGGCTCGGCAGCCGAGGTAAAGGCAATGTGAAGGACAAGTACACCAACGAGCATTGTGGCGAATCGGAGCGGGTTCATCATCGAATCCTTATGTTGCGGAGGGAGCCTGGCCACCAATTTCGCAAACTGGAGGCGCACCAAGGGGGGTGGTGGCTTTGCAGCCGCCGGCGGGGTCGATGCGTGTTGCCTGGATCAAGGGAAACCAAGCGGGGGTCAAATCACTCCACGGGTTTCCATGGATATTTATTCTTGTTGCCAAAGGCCCCGCCCTGTTGGAACTTTTTGACATCTACTCGCTCGACGTGTCCGTCGAGATAGAGGAAGTTGGCGGGCCCACTCCACGGATCACCGTCGCGATCGTGTCGCCCATCCGGGGCACCGTATTGGCTGAGGCCATCGTTGAGCCGCAGCGATGGTGCACTGACACCGGTATTGACCGCGTGGCCATCGGCGATCCACATCATCCGTGAGGGTTGGCCAATTTGATCGAGCCTCCAGCCCAAGCCCGGCCAATGGCTGGGGTGATGGTTCCCGCCGATGCCGAACTCGGCGCCGTAGCCCGCGGCAAACGGTCCAGCCGCGTTAATTCGCTCGTTCTGAGCGTAGTTGGTCACCTCGTGGAAACCGATGACAGTCCGCGTGTAGGTCAGGTTGGACGAGGGGCAGTCCAGGACACCCGTGAACCGGTCGCCCTGCTGCAGGTTCGCCGTCGGGTGGGCCAGCCCCATGGCTGCGTGGAGCGCTTCGCCCCAGGGCGAACCGTTGGGACGGGAGAATCCAAAGTCGGTTCGCAGTTCGTACCCGTGGGGATTGCCCGAACCATAGACGAGCACACCCTTGTGATCGCCAGCAAAGACGACAATCATCTGTCCCAGTTGCCGCTGATTGGCCATGCACATCGCACCGCGCGCCGCCTCACGGGCGGAGCCCAATGCTGGTAAAAGCATCGCGATGAGTAGCGCGATGATGCTGATGACCACCAACAGTTCTATAAGCGTAAAGGCTTTGCGGCGTGCCATGTGCGGCTCCTTGTGTCCCGGCGATACAAAGCGGCGATGCGCTGTCAGGCGCCTCGCCGCGAAAAAGTGCAACAAGCTCACGCCATCCTGCGACGCCGCCCGAGCATGACTAACCCGCCAAGGCCCAGCAGCGCCAGCGATGCGGGTTCAGGGATGACGCTCACCGCCACGGCACTGAGGCTAAAGCCGGCCAGCGCGCTGTTGGTGCTATTGCGGTTAACACCGTCCCAGTCCAGCTTGGCCGTCAGTACGTCGGTGGCGCTGTTCGGGGTCCATGTCGCCGTGTAGATCCAGTTGGTGACAGAAGTGTTGCTCACACTGAATACATCGACCTCGGTCGTTGCCGCGGTAGCACTCAGGGTCAGGCGGTTGAATGCACGAGTTGCAGAGCCGTAGATCGTGATGGTGTGCTGGTTCGTGGAGGCCGCGCTGATATTGACGCTGATGCTGTCGTCAGGCAGGAAACCTCCAGCCAGGGGGGTGCCGGTGCCGGTGGTGCCTCGGATCGCCAATCCGGCGCCAGTAAATCCGCTCTGCGACGTGGGGATGCTGTCGCCATTGGTCCAAGCAAACTTGTGGGTGGCGAACCCAGCACTGAGCTTATTGTTAGTGCCGACGCCGTCGTTGTCGATGAACACCACGGAGGGATCGCTGATGGCCGTACCTCCAACCTTCTCGTTGACCAGTGGCGGCGAGACAGTGCTCCAATCGTCTGCGGTCGCGTTCCACAGTCGCCAGTCAAGCGTGCCCACATCCGTGAGCGTCGGCGTGTTGTTGAGGGTTCCGGAGGTGAACGACCCGGTGATCGTCGCGCCGGGCGCCGATGCCGTGAAAGCCGCCAGCGCCAAGCCAGCGAGTGCGAGAGTTGAAACGGTCATGATCTTGAACATGCGAGTCTCCTTCCTGGTTGGGGTAAAGGGGTTGCTATGCGACGCGTGGTTCGAAGCGAGCGTTGGGTGCGAGCCGTGAATCATCTGAAGTCTCCTAAAGAAAAAAGGATTTCGAATCTCCTGGCATTACGGTTTGCTGGTCAAACGACGATCAATCAACGGGCGGGGCCTCCTTTCATCGGTCATGATGCTTGTCCAAAATGTTCGGCGGCGGGCCGGTGCTGGCGTCGGGACGCTTGAAAACACATGACACCATGCCCGGTTCCAACGCCACCTTGGGTGACGCGATCTTGCGAACCAGCATGTCCACCGCCAACTCGCCAATGGCCTCCCCGGGCATCACCAGCGTGCTGATGTCCCGGCCGATGGCGTCGATCGGCTCGCCAGCCGTGCCGATGATCGAAAGATCCGCGGGCACATCCATCCCCAGACTCACGGCTGCATGAAAAACGGTCGTCGCGTGCGGCGCGTGATAAGCGACAAATGCAGTGGGGCGATCAGGCTGGCGCAACAGTTGCCTCACGTCCGCATTCAACTGCGACATCGCCACCGATGTCTTCAGATGCCCGTAGAGCGAGAACGGCGAGAGACCCGCGGCCTTCATCGCCTTGCGGTATCCCTCGAAGCGATCCTGGGCACTGTAGTGCTGCGTGGGATAGGTGTTGACGAAAGCGATTCGGCGGTGGCCGAGTTTGACAAGGTGTTCCGTGACCATGGCGATGCCCCCGCGGTCATCGGGAAAAACGCAGTCGGTTTCTTTCTTGACGTTGAGCCAGACCGAGGGGATGGCGTGGCGGTCGACCAACTCCCGGAGCTTGGGCGGGAAATTATGGGTGTAGGCAATCAGCAGACCATCCACCGACCACTCCCGCAGAATCTTGGGCACGTAGCTTTCGTCGGTCAGTTCCTGATCGTGCACCTCGCCGAGGTTCAAGTGCAGATCGTGGGCGTGACATTGACGAGTAAGCCCGCTGAGAAAATGGTGATAAATCGACACCTCTGGGTTGTTGCTCGCCAGCAGGCCGATGGCGTTGTATCGGCGGGTCTGAATGGCGCGGGCAGCCAGGTTGGGGCGGTAACCCAGTTCGTCGGCGATCTGGCGGATGCGGCTGGCGTTACGCACCGCATCAGCACGAGTACCCATGTGGTTGCGATGCAGCACATTGGACACCGTCGCCTTGGAGACGCCGGCGCGCTTGGCGATGACATTGAGCGTGATGAATCCGGTCTGCACTTCCATGACTGACGCTCGCAACGTGGTTCTGACCCCGTTCAACTTGGACCGGTTAAGTTTACAGGCGAATAAGGTCGGTGTCAAGAGTAAGTGCTCGCAAATTATCGCGAATATTTGGTGAAGTATCCCCGCACTGCGTAGCGTGGACCTGAATTATCGAAAAGCTGAGCAAACCCAGCTCGGCAAGGTCATGGGTTCGGAAAGTCCGCAGCACAGGCGGAAGTCCACCCTGCAATCTCACAATCTCACGTTTCGTATGACCACACCGTGGCGGGCGTTCATGACGGCTAATTAATGCTCGACTATCTGAACCTGAGCCGATTGGCACTCGGCACCCTGCGTGCTCGCGGCGAAGGCTTCGCGATGGCCGAATCATCGCGGGATCGCCGCACTCAGACGTCGACTTGCTCAGCCCAGGTCTGCCACTGGCGATGCAGACGATCAGCGGTGTCGGATTGCTCCGTCGCCAGGTCGTGGAGTTCGGTTCGATCGCGGGACATGTCGTAGAGTGACCATTGATCTGTACCGGCAGGTTGCACGAGCTTCCAGTCGTCATCGCGGACAGCCTTGTGACCGTTGTGCTCCCAGTAGAGCGGATTGGCCCGCTGCCAGTCGTCGCGCCCCTGAATGGCGGGTAGAAGCGATTCGCCCGGCGTCGGGTGGATGGGTTGGTCGGCGTAGCACTGGGGATAGGTTACACCGGCGGCATCGAGGATCGTGGGCATGATGTCGATGATGTGGCCCACACCATGATGAATCCGCCCACCCGCCATGCCCTGAGGCCAATGCACGATGCACGGCGTGGCGATGCCGCCTTCGTTGGCCCAGCATTTGAACTTGCGAAACGGCGTGTTAGAGGCGTTGGCCCACGAAAGGTCGTAGCTCATGAACGTGCCATCCGGGCCCGGGTCAAGATCGCGACGATTACCCACCGAGACAACGCTCTTACCATCTGCGGTCGGAAGCGCGTAGTGGCCGGGCCAACTGTTGGGTTGGCTGTCCTCACGGAGAAACTCCGCGCAGGCACCGTTGTCTGACAGGAAGATGAACATGGTGTTGTCTGCGATCCCCAGTTCGTCGAGCACTGCCAGCAGACGACCGACGTTCTGATCGAGGTTGTCCATCTGCGCCGCGTATACCGCCATGCGCAGCGATTCCCATCGCTTGTCGGGAATGGTCTCCCACGCTTGGGCTTTTTCGTCACGGGGTGAAAGCTGCCACTCGGGTTTGATTAACCCCATGTCAAGTTGTCGCTGGTAGCGTTCCTGTCGCATCGGGTCCCAGCCGCGGTCGTAACGGTTGCGGTACTTGTCGATATCGTGGGCATGGGCATGCAGAGGCCAATGGGGCGTCGTGGGTGACCAGTAGAGGAAAAACGGCTTGTCATCGGCAGCAGCTTGTCGCACCATACCGCAGGCTTCGGTGGTCAGGGCATCGGTGAGGTAATAGCCCGGGCCTGGAGGTTCGAGAAAGGTGTCGTTGCGAACGAGCGTGGCCGGGTTCCAATAGCTGCAGGCGCCGGTGAGGATGCCGTAGTGTTGATCGAAGCCGCGCTGCATCGGCGTGGGGTGACGCTCATCGCCAATGGCGTTTCGCCACTGTTGGGGGTCCTGCATCTTGTAGTCGCCGCCGACATGCCACTTCCCGCTCATGCAAGTTCGGTAGCCGGTGGTGCGGAGTACTTCCGCGATGGTGACGCATTGGCGGTTGATGCAACCGCGGTACGCTGGCCGCTGGGTCCATTGAGTCATGCTGCCCACGCCGGTCTGATGGGCATAGAGGCCCGTGAGCAGCGAGGCTCGCGTAGGGCAGCATCGTGCGCCGTTATAGAACTGCGTGAAACGAACGCCCTGGTGGCCGAGCCGATCGAGGTGAGGCGTCTGGATTTCGCCGCCGAAACATCCGATGTCGGAAAAGCCCATATCGTCGAGCATCAGCAGCACAATGTTGGGGCGAGTCGTCATGGTTGCATTGTGCACCAGCGGTCCTGAGGTGTCCAACGGCAGAGTCGTTGATCTGGCTGTTGATTGAACCCATGACTGACACATCACCGGGAACGCGCAGGCCGTGGCGAGTCAGAACACGACAGGCGGTGATGACGGTGATGGCGGCCGTGTCGTTGAAGCAGACGATCGCGGTGAACGGGTCGCTTCCGGGTCGATGTAACTTCAGGCTTTCCCGTACCAAATCAATGGATGACGTGCCCCGCCAGTCGCTATTTGGGTTCAGCACGAAGGCTGTAGTTGCCCGCATAGTTGATGAGGTGGAGTCGCCCTGATTTCGGGCAGATCGCGACTTTTCTTCCGCTCATGGTCTCCGGCAAGCCAGCATAGGCTGGAGCACCCAGGTACTGCCAGGATTCGCCGCCATCTGTGGAACGGTAGTTACTGCCTCCGCCACATCGTGCCGTGGCCTGGTCCGGAGTGGCCTGGTAGCAGGTATAGCGTCTAGTGGTGCCCGGGGCGTGGGTCAACTGAACTGTGTTGAACCAGACGGCGTGCACAAAGCTTTCCTCCGGCTGCACACCTTGGCCGATGAATCGCCATCGCCCTTTGTTACCTTCCTCGAAACTCGCCAAATACTCCACCACGCCATTCTTTGCACCAATCAGAAACTTCCAGCGACCGCCCTTGGTCGGGTCATGCTCAGGCGACGGATCGATGGCGAAAGACTGCCAACCGAAACTCAGCAGCAGTTCAGGCGAGTGGGGTTGAATATGGATGGGCTTTCCATCCCGTCACCCCATTCTTGATTGGTGAATGTGTTGATGCCAAAGTGAATCAACAGGTTGGTCTCCATCTGCTGCCAGGCGAGTTGCCAGGTTGTCAGCAGCGGCCCGAGCGGGTCCAGCGTTGCAGTGGCTTGCGTGTTGGGTTGCGTTGCTCGTTGCATATCGTTTCCTGAAGAGTTTTGCCGACAGTTCAGTGCACTTGCACCAATGGGAACGGATCGCCGCGTTCAATCAGCCAATGATCAACTGAGGCGGTTGGACAGAAAGTGTGGATGAAAACCACGCTGGGCGTGCTATGGCGTCCATGTGGGGGGTGCTGAAGGAGTGGTTGCAGAAACCCGCCCGTCGCCCAATTGCTCCCGAGAACACAAACGCAGTAACTTCATAGACTTGCATTCGCACTAGCGCGGTAGACCTGCCGGGTTAAGTCGTGGACAACGCGTTCACCGAATTTTATTCTTCAACGTGCCATATTATATCTTGACTTTTCTTAATACGGATGGATAATGGCACGTGGAAGGTAAAGGCTCCAACCCATGAACGCGACGATCCGTGATATTGCTCAGCGAACTGGTGTGACCCACCGCACAGTGTCCAACGTTCTGTCGGGCCAGGGCAAGGGTGTGCGAGCTGACGCCCGCAGCCGTGCTAAGCGGATCCTCCAAGTCGCAGACGAGTTGGGCTATCGCCCTAATGCCTATGCCAAGGCGATTCGACGAGGGCGATTTAACGCGGTCGGTTTGTTGGCCAGTGTTACGCGTAATCGCAGCAATTTCCCAGCCTTGCTCTGGGAAGGCATTGATGCTGCATTGACCGATCACGACATGCATCTGGTGCTGACCCGCCTGCCCGATGAGCAGTTGACGGATGAGGCTTACGTGCCGAAGGTTCTGCGCGAGTTGTCAGTAGATGGCCTGCTGATTAACTACACCCATGGCATCCCATCGCGCATGATCGAGCTGATCGAGCAGCACACGATTCCGTCGATCTGGTTGAACACAAAACGCACCCACGACTGCGTGTATCCGGATGATGTGGCGGCCGGGCGGGCCGCAGCGGATCATCTTCTGCAGCGTGGACACCGTCGCATCGCATTCATGACCGGCGTTTCGCGGACGCACTACAGCATGGAAGATCGGATTGCCGGGGCTGCCGGTGCCATGCGGACCGCGGGCGAGGAGATGGCGATCCTTTCGCCCAGCCAGCAGACCTGGCAGGCTCCACAACGATTGGCGGAGTTCGATCAGTACCTTCGGGAGCAGCACCCCTCGGCGATCATCACTTACGGTGCCATGGACGCCCTGACAGTGCTGCGTGTGGCGGACCGGGCGGGGCTGGATGTACCTCGCGACTTGTCGATCATCAGCATCGGCCCACATGGTGACAACTCGGCGGGCATCGTCATCAGCACAGTGATGGTCGATGAGGCAGGCGTCGGTCGGTCGGCGGTGGAGGTGCTCCAACGCAAGATCGCTCAGCCAGACAAGACGTTGGCACCAGTGGTCGTCAAACCACATGAACTAATCGGCGGGCAAACGTGTGCCGCGCCGAAAGACGTGTCGAACTAGTGCAACCCCTTACCCCGATTTCTAAGGAGAACGTGACATGTTTCGATTCATTCCTGTAGTGGCATTAATGGCTCTGTTGGTCGCCCCGGCTTGGGCTGATGTGATCATCTACGACGACGCGGTGCTCAGCGGCTGGGAAATCCGGAATAGCGTCGGCACCGTCCGCCAAGCGGTGGATGGTTACCCCACCTCGGGGGGCAGTGCCAATAGCATTCAGGATGGCACCAACGATGAGGTGCGTCTGGAGAGCACCCAGGCCGGTGACACTCTTGACAGCTTCGCCATCACGATCAGCGCCAATACGCGCTATGCGACGGTGGATGTCTACGCCGACAGCGACACCGGTTTCAACCTCACCAACTTGAGGTTTGAAACGACCGATGGTGGCAACCATACCCTCACCAGCGGCAGCGCCAACATGTATATCGACGGCATCAATCTGCCCTCAGGCGGGCTGGCGCTTCCATCCCGCACGTGGGTGACCATCCAGTTCGACCTTGTGGGTGCTAACCACACGGGCAAGTCCTTGGACACGTTCAGGGTCAAGTCCGCGGCAAGCACGACGATTTACACGGACAACTTCGCACTGCGGGGAGAACTCGTCCCCATTCCCGAACCCGCGACGTTGGCATTGCTGGCGGCGGGCGGTCTGATGATGCTGTCCCGGCGGCGCGCCCACTAAACGAGTTGATCCTCCCGCGACGTGGGGCCCGACGGCCTCGCGTCGCTTTGATCTGATCGGCTAACGCCCAATCACAGGAAAGCCCCCATGCAACGACATCGCAGCGGATTCACGCTAATCGAGTTGCTGGTGGTGGTGTCGATTATCGCTCTGCTGATCGCACTGCTGCTTCCAGCATTGGGCAAGGCTCGCGGAGCGTCCAAGCGGATTTCCTGCCTGTCGAATCAACGGCAGATCGGTCTGGTATTCCAGACCTATTTCAGTGACAACAAGGACCTGATCCCCAAAACGCTGTGGCGGTGGGGCGTTGCCCCGGCCAACCGCGAATATCCATGGTTCGTCACACTGGCGCCGCTGATCTATCAGCGGACCAACGGGTTTTCCAACCCTTCAAACCTGACCCCGCCCGCGTTCGGTCCCACGATCTTCTGGGGCTGCCCTGAGTGGGTGTTCGATCAAACCGCGATTCCGCAACATAACCAGATTCGACCGGGCATGGGCATGAACCGCTACATGTTCATGGCGGGGTCCAAACAGGACAACCACGCCAGTTCCTCGCTCACCGCACCGGACCCGGCGCTGCTGCCTCATCCTTACTTCCGGGTGGACAGCGTCACTCAACTGAGCCGACGGATGCTCATCGTCGACGCAACCGAGTTCCACGTGTGGTCGAGCTCGGGCGTGGCGTGGCAGAAAGCCATCGCCATCGATGAATACCGCCACGGCGAAGACTCGCTCAATATGCTTATGTTCGACCTGTCAGCGCAATCGACCAACGAGGCGGGCGCTGACGAGGCGATGACCAACCCCTGACCAACACCGGCCGATCACCACTGCTCGCAGGCGCGAGGGATCGGCGATGGAGCCATCATGCACACTTCATTCCTGGTTGGCTTGCTTGCCGCCGTTCTGGTCGTCGGTCCCGTGTGGGCTGGTGCCCCGGCTGATTCTGATGATGCCCCTGACGTCATGGAGTTGGTCCAGGGGAATTTGGTCTATACCGCTGATTTCACCAATGCGACCAAGTCCGCCGTACGCGAAAGTGGTGGCAAGGGTGAGATCACAGGGGTGATTCACGAAGATTGGTCGCTGCACAACTCGGCGAATTTTCCGAATAAAGTGACCGCCACCGTCATGGAAGACGACGGCATGACGCAACGTAGTTTCTGGCGTGTCGAATCGCGCAAGACCGAGCGTCACAACCGCGACCTGATACTGCTGTGGCAGAAGGCTGTGATCCCGCTGCCCCAGGATGAGCAGCACCGTATGGTGATCAAACTGCAGGTGCGGGGAACGCGCGGCGTACGGGTGCGCGTTCATCCTCAGCCCAATGTCACGAAGACCGAGTTCGTGTTCACAGGCCAATGGCAAAACGAGCAGATCGTCCTGACCGCCTATCCCAAGAAGGACGAACCGGAAGCGAAGTTCCAGATCAAGCTCGACGTAGACGGCTCGGGACACGACGAAGTCACGATGGACTTGGCTAAGGTGGAGGTGCGGTCGCTGTCGCTCAGCGTTATCAAACAGTCCATCGCCGCATCGGTGCCAGCCGGAAAGTACCCGCCCAACACGATGCGCACCAGCCGTTTCCCGCTGGGGCTGCCGTTCGGCTGGACGCCGCTGACTAAAGACTATTCGTCGATCTTCCTGCGCGCGGAAGCTGACCCTGAAACCAAGGGCCCCAGCGGCTTCGGTGCCCTGAAGATCTCGGCAACCTCCGATGACCTGGTGCACAACCTGATCAAGGGCGACCGCGGGATGCGATTCACATCGGCCCCTCTGATGATTCCAGACACCACCGCTCGACACGTGCTGAGCATCTATGCCCGAGGCGAAGGCAAGTTGAGCGTGACAGTTCAGCAGAAGTGGAAGCCACGCGGTGGTAAGACGATCCAGCTCAAGGAAGAGGACGGCTGGCAACGTATCGAAGTGCCGTTTGAGCCCGTGCTCTTGGATTCCCAGCCACTTAACGCTTGGTTCGTGGTGGACGTGCCGCAGGGCAAGGCGATCTGGTTAGATGCTATGCAACTTGAGCGCGGCGAGAAGGCCGGACCCTACACGACGCAGTTGCAGGCTGAGGTGCAGATGGGGCTGCCCACAGATCGCCAAACACAGTTTGACGATGAGCCGGCCGCGGCGAAATGGGCGGTGACCGGTGCGCCGAAGGATGCGACGCTATGCGTGCGGGTGGTCAATTCGTACCACGAGGAATCCGAGGTCCATCGCACCAAGCTCTCGGGCGAGCCTTTGGAAATCGGCACGGTGGATTATCTCAAATGGCCGCAACGTCCACTGGGCCAGTACCGTGTCGAGGCGTGGGTGGAGCAGGGGGGTAAGCGGATCAGTCCGTTTGACGAAGTGCTGGTGACGCGCGTGCGTCGGCCGCGATACTGGGGTGTGGATGCGCCCGCCTCGCCGTTCGCCGGTCACTTCGATTCGCATCCGCGCATTGCCACCGCCGCCAAGGCGATCGGCTTCAATGCCGTGCGTGACTGGGCCAGCCAGTGGAAGATGCTCCAGCCGCAGCAGGACCAATGGTTCGACCGCAAGATGCGTCTGCAGGTCTATCGCGATCAACACATCGGCGTGCTGGCCGTGTCCTCAGCTGTGCCACAGTGGGCCCAGGCGCAGTTCGACGGTCTCAAACCCACCGATTACCCCCGCGAGCTTTCGCTCTATGGAGATTTCATCGAAAAGTTCCTCCGTTTCCACGAGGGCAATGTCGAGGCCATCGAGGTGTTCAACGAGCCGTGGATTACGCGCCATTTCAACAAGGGCGAGCCCTTGACCGGCGGCAGCCATGTGGCGTGGGAGGACGCTCATCAGCGCTTCGACGATCTGACGCGTACGGCTCAGGCGGCAGCACGCCGGGTCGATCCATCGGTGAAGGTCGTGGGCATCAACACCCACCAGGCCGACCGCGATTGGACGCAAGGCATGCTACGGGTCGGCGGACTCAAACACTGTGATGTCGCGTCGTACCATCTATATGCATTCGGACGGGGCCTTCCCGGGGACACCTTTACCTGGACAATCCGCGAGTGCCTTGATCCCATTTTCGAAGCACAACCCGATATGCCCATCTGGATGACCGAGGGCTCGCCCTGTGCTCACAACATGGGCACGGGCTTGATCGAGCGCATCGTCCCCGGCAGGCAGAGCGACGATGGCATCATGCAGCGTGCGGATCGTCATGTCCGCTATGGCGTCGAGCAACTGGCGCTGGGCGTGGATCGCATCTACTACTACACCATGGGCGGCGGCGGGTTCTATGAGCCGCAGAGCTGGGGTTGGCGCGTGCTGATGGATGGCACGGGCACGCTCTGGCCCGAGGCCGCAGCCATCAGCAATATGGCCTGGCACCTGGAGAACACGCGCTTCGTGCGGACCGTCGAACTCGACGCAAGCACCTTTGTGTATCTCTTCGAGCGGACCGCTGAGCCAGGTTCGGTTGGCGTGATCGTCTACGATCTGGCCGCCGTCACCAAACCAACCTACCGCCTGCCCGATGAGCAGCAACTGGTGTTTGTGGACCTGTTGGGCAACGAGGTGCAGCGTGGCGAATTGCTGCCGAGCACGGCCACGTTCGTCACGAGCAAACTCACCGTCCAGGAACTGGGCAAAGTGCTGAGGCCCCAGTAGCTCTTGGGCAGCCACGACGAGCAAGACAAGCCAGCGTCAAGCCCTGGTGCCGGTGCAGGCTTTGGGCTTCGGCTAGCTTCGTCGCCGCGCTGAGTTGCTCGGCGCCGTGGGTCAATACGCTTCGCGTTAGCCGACGACTCGTCGGCCAACGGCTTCAATCCTTCTTCTCAAGGAACCGCTGGCGGAATTGGTCGATATCGACCTCGCCCAGGCCCAGAATGTGCAGCAACTCGCCGGTGTCGGAAAAGTCCAGCCGCTGCTTGGTGCTGTAATAGTCGAACGCGGCCTTCCATCCATCACCAAAGACGGGGTGTGCCAAGGCCGCCTTCTCAAACGCCTCATCGCCGCCCTTCTTGTTGAGATAGCGGTTGGCGTCCTTGATGCGGATGTAGTCGGTCTCTTTTTTCGTATAGGCCAGGGCTTCGGGCGTTGTCTGGTTCTCGTTCCAGTTGCTGTGCTGGACAACATGGATACGCTTGGTGGTGTCGATGTCGGGGTGGTCCTTCTTGAGCTGGGCCACGAGTTGGGCGGTGATGTCGGACTGGCCGCCTTCCTTGACCCACACGTCGCCGCCGGTGGCGAGGGTGGCGGTCCATCGCTTGTAAACGACGGCGGCGCCGGCATCCCAACCCTTGTTCAAGGCGACCCAGCTGCCCCGGTCGTTCCACACCGCATCCATCACGGCATCGGACTTGGTGTTGAAGACCTTCTTGTTTTTGCCGTAGGCACCGGAGACCGCGACGGTGTGCGCCGGCAGCCAGTCGGCGCCGAACGTGGTCTCCAACAGCGTGCGATCCGCCGCGGAGGAGTGACCATCGTCTTTGTCGGGCGCGTGGTCGTAGTGGAGGGAGATGAGGTCCTTCTCCGGATTGAACTTCGCTTGCTCGGCAGCAACGGCGGGGGCGTTAAGCGAAGCCCAGGCAAGCAGGGCCAGGAGAAACGAAGGGAGATAACGCATGGGGGTTTCCTTTTGGATGGAGGGTTGTGACTCTGATTTTACCGTGACGGCGGCAAGAATGGCCAGACATATTGCCAGCCTGTATCACTCATCCGGGATTTCCCCGTTGGGTTTGGGCCGACTACCGTCGCCGACGAACCTGCGTAGCATAGCTGCCCCGAACTGCCCTGTTGGGTGGCTTTAGGCGTACTTTCGACCGCCGTTGGCTGTTTTGGCATGCCATGGGCAGACCGAGGGTGATGTTCGGTCTTGTGTGTGAAAGTTTCAACGCCTGTGGACGTCATGTGGGTGCACCCTTCATCGCCGCCGTATACCGTGATGCCGCTTAAATCTTGGTAATGCTCAAGACAAAGGGAGCCAGCGTGCGCGAGAGAATGGGAGCCACCGGGGGTTAAGAATAGCGCCTCCTCAGGCGTTGTCCATGCTTGCCTACCCCTAGGGGCAGGACTAGAGTGGGCCTGACCCTCTTCGAAAAGCGCTTCTTGCAGACCTTAGCCCTTGCCGCGTGGGAAGAAGGTTAAGTCTGCTCCAAATCTCTAAAACAACCTTCTCGAAAAGGGTTAGGCCCACTCCACGAAGCCCAACTCGCCACATCGAGCGCGAAACAGCGCCACGGCGTCGGCATATTCCGGTTGGGCAATCAGATTACGGCGCTCGTCCGGCTCGGCTTCAAGATCAAAGAGCACCTCGGGTTGACTGCAGCAATCGTCACCACAGTAGAGCTGGTACTTAAGGGCATCGCGCTTGATCATCAAGTTTGCGCCATTGAACTGACCGATGGTTTCGTTGTGGTGATCTCGGCGCCATGAATCCGTCTGGCCGCGGATCAGCGGTAGCAGCGAGCGGCTGTTGAGACCCGCACCGTTGACGGTGTTTGCTCGATCGGGCAAGGGCGTATCGCTGAGGTCGCAAAACGTGGCGAACAAGTCGCAGAGATTGACGTTTTGCCCTACGACGCGGCCTGCGCGGCCCTCAGCGCCTTGGCCGGGCTCAATTCCCCAAGCTTGTCGCAGCGTCCTGGGCGGGCGAATCACCAGCGGGACGCGCACCGAGGCTTCGAAGAACTTCTGTTTTTCCCAGATGCTGTGTTCCCCCAACATTTCGCCGTGGTCGGAACAGTAGATGATCCACCAATCGTCGAGGTTCTGTCCGACGCGTTGCAGTTCGGTCATCACCTGGCCATAGTCGGTGTCGATCTCTTCGATCATGCCGTAGTAAGCGGCAGTGGCACGCTGTATCTCACGAAGGGTTACATCGCGACCGGCATCCACCCGATGCTGGCTGAGAAATGGGTGATCGAACAGAGGCTCGTCGGCATAGATCGGCACGCGGTTGAGGTAATAGGTAAAGAGTTGTTCGGTGGTTAGATAGGGATAATGCGGACGGTTGTAGCTCAGCATCAGCAGCGTGGGCTTGTCCAAGAGAGGACGGTCGTAGTAAGTGCTCAGGTAACGGTTTTCGATAAATCGCATGCAGCCGATCGTCGTCAGTTCATCTCCCACCTGGGTGTTGGGGCCCCGTCCGATGCCGGCGTTCTGAATTTCCCACACATCCTTTTCGCGCAGTTGATAAGGCGTGTGCTGACTGGGCAGATGCGCCATTGCGTGTGCATCGGCATCGGGATCGGGGTGTTCGACGCGGCAGTTGCTGCCGATACGGCGTTGCCAGCCCTGCATCTGGTCGGGCCCATCGTGGTGGAGTTTGCCGCAGCAGACGGTGCTGTAGCCGAACTGCCCGAGTCGGCGGGCGAAGGTCATGCTGAAGGGTGGCAAATCCTCACCATAGCGTTCGACGCCACATGTACGGGGCAGTTGTCCTGCGGCCATGCACTGTCTTGCGGGGATGCAGATGGGACTTGGGGTGTAGGCGTTGGCAAACACGACTCCCTGACGCGCCACCTCATCGAGTACCGGCGTGCGGACGACTCTGTTGCCGGCGAAGCCCGCGACATCCGCCCGGTGTTCATCGGACATCAGCAAGAGAATGTTGGGCCTTATCGGGGATGATGGATTATTCACGCCGAGTACTCCAGTTGGGTCGTGTTATGGTGGGCGATGATATTTTTCTACGGTGGCTAAATAGCCTAACAGGAATCAAACCGTATGTTAATGCCGACTGCTGCTCCGGCATGGGGCGGTCAAGGTGATGGTCGCCGTGCACGAGCGATGTGCCATAGCCGGTATACTGACGAATGTTGGCATCGACGCCTCCGATTGCGGCATAGGGTGTTCCAAAAATGTCCACCAGGAATTTCATCGATCGTCTGCTCCCCGCGCCCAGAGATGGGGGGTTTCGTATGGACGACTATTGGGTTTGGTGCGGCTCTGTCATCAAAGCGGACAACCCGGGGGAGGATGGCCGTTACCACATGTTCGCCAGCCGCTGGCCCCGGCGGTTGCCGATGAGCCCGCACTGGCTGTTCAGCTCGGAAGTGGTGCGGGCCAGCAGTGACACGCCCGAAGGGCCCTACACATTCCAAGAGGTTGTCCTGCCTCGCCGCGGGCCGGCTTTCTGGGACGGTATGAACACGCATAATCCGACCGTGAAGAAGGTTGGCCAAACATATTTGCTCTATTACTTCGGCGCGACCTATGACCACGAGGCCCCGGATCCGCTGCGGCCCGAAACCTGGGTCACCAGCAACAAGCACGACACGCACTACTTGCCTACGTGGAACCGCAAAAAGACGGGGCTGGCTGTCAGCCAGAGCATCCTGGGGCCATGGAAGCGGCTGGATCACCCGATCCTGGATAGCAGACCCGACTGCTGGGACGCTACGGCCATCACCAATCCGGCCCCGTGCATCATGGAGGATGGGCGGGTCTTCATGCTCTACAAATCCCGCCGCCCGGGGGGTGACAAGAACAAACTCGAACTGGGCGTTGCATACGCGGATCGGTTCGATGGCCCCTACAGGCGTCTCAGCAACGAACCGATTTTCCAGTTCGACGACCCCAAACAGCACGTTGAAGACCCGTACCTCTGGTTCGAGGGCGGCAAATTCAACTGTATCATGAAGGACATGACCGGCGGTTTGACCGGCGAATGGGGTGCCGGCATCCATGCCACGAGCGATGACTGCATTCATTGGCGAATATCCCAGCCGCCTAAAGCGTGGAGTCGGACGGTCAGATGGGATGACGGCACGACAAGCTATCAGGCCAACTTCGAGCGGCCACAGCTGCTCATCCAGGACGGCAAACCCACGCACCTGTTCGCCGCCACCGGCGACGGCGCCAAGCCTTGGCACTTCAGTCACACCTGGAACATGTGCATCCCGCTGAGAACGGACTGAGGCATCGCTCCATCTCCCCTTGGGCGGCTCAAGGGTGGCTGGCGAGACAACGCATGGGATGCTCGGCCAAGCAGAGGTCACGGCCATTGCCAGGTGGGCCCTTCCGCTGTCACCTCGTTGTGCAGCCGCACAAACGCTTGGGACATCCGGAGCAGCCGATCCGGCTCCCGCGTGGATAAGTCGTTGGTCTCGGTGGGATCATGCTTCAGATCGTACAGCTCGAACCGGGCCGGTTTGCCCGACGCGATGTATTGCATCGCCGCGGGGTTGAAGGCGTGCGCCAACGGCGCGGCGGGTGGATCGAAGAACACCACCAGCTTCCAATCGCCATCGTGCAGGGCGCCCGCCGGATCGGTTCGATAGAAGAAACTGTAGATGGGGTCGGTTCTCTCCGTGGCTCTGCCCATCAGGCAATCCATCGCATTGATGCCGTCCAGTTTGCGATTTGCCGGCAATGAAGCGCCTGCGGCGGCGCAGAACGTCGGGAGGATATCCACCAGGCTCAGGTTGGCATCGCATCGAGAGCCGGCGGTCAGCCGACCAGGCCAACGCCATATCGACGGCACGCGAATGCCGCCTTCTCGCACCTCGGACTTCACGCCGCGACACGGCGCATTGCACGACGCGTGCAAGCTCCCGTTGTCTGACATGAACACCACCAGCGTGTCGTCCCGCATCCCCAACTTGTCCAATTGGCCCAGCAACCGCCCAATGGCTTGATCCATGTTGGTGATTGAAGCGAGATAAACCGGGAGTTTCTTGTCACGTTGGTCGCTGCCGAACTCGTTCCCGCGATAACTGGCAACCATCTCCTCGGGAGCGGCGAGTTTCTCATGCGGCTCCTGGAAACACGCATAGACAAACCAAGGCATGTTCCCATCGCGCTTGTGCTGCTGGCTGATCCACCGGATCGCTTCCTCGGCCACCAGATCGCAGGCATATCCCTCCTGTGGACCAACCCGCTTGCCGTTGCGGACGAAGTTGATGGGATTTCGATGGGAAGGCTCGGCATTGCTCTCGGTGCCGAAGCTGTGGTCGAAGCCAAAGTCGCGTGGAGTGGGTTGGCTGCCGCCGATCAGATCACCGCCCAGGTGCCACTTGCCCACATGGCACGAGGCGTAGCCACGTTGCTTGAGCTGCTGGGCGATCGTCACTTCAGATGATCGCAAGTGCATCGGTGAGCTGTCGGGCAGGTAGCTGTGCACACCAGCGCGGCCGGGGTAGCGTCCGGTCAGCAGCGCGGCGCGACTGGGCGAGCAGTTGGGCGTGGCATAGAACGCCGTGCAACGGACCCCTTCGGTCGCCAGCTTGTCGAGATGGGGCGTCCGCACCACCTTGCCACCGTAGCAACCCAGGTCGGCATAGCCCTGGTCGTCTGAAAGGATCACCAGAATGTTGGGGGCACGTTGCCGCAGGGCTCCCAACGTAGCCGAGCCCATAGCCAGCCCGACGACGCCCGCTGCCGCAGCGCCGAGAAAGCTCCGCCGTGTCAGACGCAATCGTCTACCGTTTTCAACCATTGCCAACATCCCTTGCTTAGAAAGTTGTCCCGATCACTATGGGGGTGCCCTGGGGCCCAAGCAACCTGTTGCGGATGGCCGCGTTGAGATAGCCGGCAGCCGACCAGAGCTGTGAGGCCGAGCCGGATGGCAAGCGGGTGGACGCAGGGACGAATTCGCGAAACGTCCGCCCATCGAAGGCGGTGGCCGCGAGGCGTTGCATCGCCACCGGGGTGGCGTCATCACCAAGGGCGACATCCGCCGCCCAATAGAAGAAGGCGTCAACAAAAGGCCAGGCGGAGCGGTTGTGATACGCCCAGTCGTTGTCGCTCCTTGGTGGGTCAAGCAGGGGCACGCCATATGGTGCCATCGGATAACTGTCGATCATCTTCCGCGCCTGATTACCTGTGACCAGGCCGGCCAACACCACCAGTGCCGTGCCCAGCGCGTCACGGTGCGGCTCCAATCGGCCATCGCCGCTGCGCAAGTAACTGAGTCGGCCATCGCCCAGGTCAAAGCCCCGCAGGATGCCATCCGCCAGTGCATCGGCACGAGCGTTCCAGTCAGTAGCGAGGGTGGCACCACACTTCTTTGCGGCCTGCGCCATGGCGCGAAGTCCCATGTAGTAGGCGGTGTTGGTGGACAGTGACCGCGCGTTGAGTACTTGATCGGGCGCCCAGTGCCACGGATAGCCGCTGGTGTGACGATCGGGGAATGGAATGTCGAAGAACAGCACTTGCCCGCGATACAGGCCATCGATGGGATCAAACAGCGGGTCGTAGAAACGATTGAAACAATCGACGCCGGTGTCATGAACCCACTGCCAGGTCAAGCCGCAAGCGGGACTGTGTTCCAGCAAATCGGCCGCGGCCCAAAGCCAGACGACATCATCGGTCCGGCGATCGAAGGGGTTGGTGTGGTACTGGTCGAGAAATTCCTGCTGCCAAAGGCCGCTGTCCACCCAGGGCAGGCGCAGGTTGGGCATGGGTCTGCCGGTGTCAATGAGCAAACCCGCCTCGCGGAACACTCGGCGCGTCAGGCCAAGAGAATCGGCCATGATCCGGGGGTATATGCGGTTGAGACTGAGGATGCCGGATAAAGCGATATCGCGGCTATAGACGAGCGATCCGAACTTTGCGCCGGCCCCGAAATAGGCGATTGCCTGGGATTTCCGCAGGTTGAGCCGTACGTCATGCAAGGCGATGGACACCAAGGCGTCAGGGGTGGCCTGGCCACGATCCTCCAACGCGATGCCTCGGGCCACGGGCGGAGTTTGAATATTTTTTTGGGTTTCACTTGACACGGGTCCCATTATGGCGCATAATGACCTCGAAGTCAAAATGAACTCGAAGTTACTTTGGCGTCTGACGAACCTGAGCCGCGTTCAAAAAGTCGATCCATGAGCACCATCCAGCAAATCGCCCTGCAAGCCAGCCTGCCCGTCCCCACGGTGCGGCGGATTCTGCGCGGCGACAACAAGGAAGTGTGGCAGTCGGCGCGGCAACGCGGCCAACGTGTCCGCCGACTCGCGGCGGAGATGGGCTATCGACCTAACGCTTCAGCCCGCGCCACACGCTCCGGACGCTTCGATGCCGTCGGCGTTATCACCCGCCACACCATCGGCAACGAGCAACTCAGCGTCAATCATGGCCTGCTCCAGGGGTTGACTGAACTGGGCCTCAACATGATGTACGCCCATCTTGACGAATTGCACATCACCGATGAGGGGGTTCCGCCAAGATTGATGCGCGAATTGTGCGTCGACGGTCTGATTGTTCATTATGCCCACAACGTCCCTGACCGTGTCCGTCAACTGGTCGCCGACTGCGGCGTCCCGGCGGTCTGGGTCAACACGCGCGGCAAGACCAACTGCGTCTATCCTGATGATCACCAGGGCGGGCGCTTCGCTGTCGAGCAACTGCTCGTCAGGGGCAGCCAAAACGTCATTTTCGTGCAACGCAGTGATCGGCCCGCTCAACCGGTCCATGCCGGACCACATTATTCCGAGACTGATCGGGAAGCCGGCTATGTCGCTGCCATGCTCGCTGCGGGTCTCGATCCTATTGTCCTGGATCCCTCGCCCTTCAATGCCCCCCGGCAGGCGACGGTCCTGCAACGCTGGGGGCGCTGGGTCCGCGGCGTGCGCGACCATACGGCCGTGCTCTGCTATGGCCCCGTCGAGGCGTCGGCGGTGATCCAGGCGGCAATCGCCCAGGGCCGGGGCGTCGGCGAGG
>JBGSTK010000125.1:0-13542 GCA_041736565.1 Phycisphaeraceae bacterium
TTCGGTGCCGCCATCGGTACCGGCCTGGTCGTCATCGGTGCCGCCCGCGGCATCGGTCGCATCGGTGCCTCGGCCGTCGAGTCCATCGCGCGCCAGCCCGAAGCCGGTGGCCGAATCTTCACCACCATGCTGCTCTCAGCGGCGCTGATCGAAGGGTTCACGCTCTTCGGCGTCGTGGTGACCATGCTCATCGTGCTCAAGTAAAACTCAGGCACACGCGCCTCACCGGGCCGTGTGCTTACACGCCGCTTGCCGCGACGTGTGACCATGCGGCCCGGACCGGCGGCATCAGTGCCGTCGGCATCGCGACTCTGCTCACAAGGATTCGATTATGCGTTACCTGATGGGTCTTGGGATTCTGGCACTCGCCGCCGCCCCGGCAATGGCTGCCGACGGTGCCGCTAACCCGTTTGCGGGCACGCTCTACCAGTCCGCCGCGGCGATCATCGTCTTCCTGCTGCTGTTGCTGGTGCTTAAGAAGCTGGCTTGGGGACCGATCCTCAAGGGGCTTCAAGAGCGGGAAAACCGCATCAAGGCGGACCTCGAACAGGCCCAGCGCAGCGCTCAGCAGGCCATGGCACAACTCGCCGAGTATGAAGCGCAACTGGCGCGTGCCAAGTCCGAGGCGGTGGCCATCATCGACAAGGGCCGGCAGGATGCCCAGGGCATTGCCCAGCGCATTCAGGATGAAACGCAGGAGGGCATTACCGCGGCGCGCAAGCGTGCCGAGGCCGAGATTCAATACGCCAAGGAACAGGCTTTGGCGGATGTGTACACGCAGGTGGCGCGGCTCTCTACGCAGGTCGCGGGACGAATTGTCAAGCGGGAGATCAACGCCGAGGATCAGCGTGACCTGGTGCGTGAGGCTGTGGACAAGCTACAGGCGACACAGGCCTAAAGGAATCATCGATGGCGCGGAACCAAAGCAATCTGTTGAGCGCCCTGGAGCGCGTGTACGGTCAGGCGCTGCTCGCCGCGGCTGAGAAAGCCCATGCGCTTGATAGCGTGGCGCAGGAAGTCCGCGACCTCATGGGGCTGATCGAGGCCAAACCGCAGCTGCTGGGGCTTATCGAGTCACGGTCCTTACGGCTGGCGGAACGTCAGGCGATTCTGGAGCGCGTGTTCAAGGGCCGGGTCAGCGAACTGATGTATCGCTTTTTGCAGGTGCTGGCGCAGCGGCAGCGGTTTGGCGAGTTTCCCAACATTGCGCGAGCGTTTCTGGTGCTGCTTGATGAGAAGCACGGCGTGGTCAAGGCCGATGCCTGGGTGGCGGCTGCCTTGGACGAGGCGACGCTTCAGCGGATCGCGGCGGAACTTGGCCGTAAGCTCCAGCGCACGGTTACGCTTGAGCAGCATGTGGATCAGGCGATGATCGGCGGGATGAAGTTGCGCATCGGCGATGAGATCATCGACGGATCGGTGGCGACGCATCTGCGGCGACTCGAAGAACACCTGGTCCAGAACGCCCGCCAACGGGCACGAGAATCCTTCACCCAATTAGCGCAGGCCTGAACCCCTAAGCAGCCGCGGCAAACACGGCAAGCGCGACAAACGCGATAAGCACGGCAAACGCGACAAGCGACCAACCACGCACAACCCACGGCCACGAGCCGAAGCAATGAGAAAACCATGAAGATCAACACCGATGAAATCGCCAGTGTCATTGAGCAGGAACTCACCCAGTACGCCTCGGATCTCGAAGTGTCGCAGGTGGGGCAGGTCATCGAAGTAGGTGACGGCATCGCCCGCATCTACGGCTTGTCCAAGGCGATGGCCAGCGAACTGCTGGACTTCGAGGTCGGCAACGGCGAAGTGGTGCGTGGTCAGGTCTTCAACCTCGAGCAAGACGTGGTCGGCGCGGTCATCTTCGGTGACTATCTGAAGATCAAGGAAGGCATGACCGTCCGTTCGACGGGCCAGTTGCTCTCTGTCCCCGTCGGCGAGGCGATGCTGGGCCGCGTGGTCAACTCGCTGGGCGAGCCGCTCGATGGTCAGGGGCCGATCCAGGCTTCGGAAATGCGCAAGGTGGACATCATCGCGCCGGGTATCGCGCAACGTCAGCCCGTGACCAATCCGCTGCAGACGGGCATCAAGGCGATTGACTCGATGGTGCCCATCGGCCGAGGTCAGCGCGAACTGATCATTGGTGACCGCAAGACGGGCAAGACCAGCGTCGCCATCGACGCCATCATCAACCAGGCTTACACGCACAAGACCGACCAGCCCGTTTACTGCATCTACGTGGCGGTGGGCGGTAAGGAATCGACCGTGGCATCGACCGTCGAGATGCTGCGGCAGCATGGAGCGATGGACTACACCATCGTCGTCGTGGCGTCGTCGTCTGACCCCGCGCCCTTGCAGTACATCGCCCCGTATGCCGGTACGGCCATGGGCGAATACTTCATGTGGAACGGCAAGCACGTGCTGTGCATTTACGACGATCTGTCGAAGCAGGCTGTGGCCTATCGGCAGTTGTCGCTGTTGCTGCGTCGGCCCCCCGGTCGTGAGGCGTATCCCGGCGACGTGTTCTACCTCCACTCCCGCCTGCTGGAGCGTGCCACCAAGCTCAGCGATGCCAACGGTGGCGGCAGCCTGACAGCCCTGCCCATCATCGAAACGCAGGAAGGCGACGTCTCGGCGTATATTCCCACCAACGTCATCTCCATCACCGACGGTCAGATTTACCTTACGCCCGAGTTGTTTTTCGCCGGTGTGCGACCCGCGATCAACGTCGGCATCTCGGTGAGCCGCGTGGGTGGCAACGCCCAGATCAAAGCCATGAAACAGGTGGCGGGCACGTTGCGTCTGGACCTGGCGGCCTATCGTGAGCTTGAGGCCTTTGCGCAATTGGGAACCGAACTCGACAAGGCCACGCAGCGCCAGTTGGACCGCGGTGCCCGCATGGTGGAACTGCTCAAGCAGCCATCGTATGAGCCTCAGGATGTCATTGATCAGATCGTGCAGCTTTTCGCTGGTACCCGCGGCCTGATGGACGATGTGGCGGTTAAGAACGTCGCGGCCTTCACCAAGGCGCTGGTGAGCTATTTCCACGGCCCAGCCGATTCGCTGCGGCAGGAACTGGCGGGCAAGAAGGCGTTCGACAAGGACCTTGAAGTCAGATTCACCAAGGCCATGAACGACTTCAAGGCGACCTGGAAGGCGTAAGAACCCATCGTGCGGCCGCGCGGTTTGTGGTCGGACCGGGTTGTCCCGGCGCTCGAGCCGACCTCGCCCATGGCTCGCCCATCGCTTGCGCATAAAATGGTTTGCCGCCGACAGTGGCAGGGACGCGAAAGCCTCCCTACACTACGTCCAAAGACCAAAAATTTTCGAAACGCTTTTCACCCCAGGAGATGGACAACGCCCATGGCCCAATCGACGCCGACCCAACCGACGCCCACCAAGCCAACCGCCGACCCTGTGCCTGCTGGCACCGCCAAACTCGACATCGGCGGCAAGAGCTATGAGTTCCCCGTGATCAAAGGCTCAGAGGACGAATGCGGTATCGATATCGCCAAGCTGCGAGACCAAACGGGCTGCATCACCCTTGACGAAGGCTACGGCAACACCGGCGCCTGCAAAAGTGCCATCACCTTCATCGACGGCGAAAAGGGCATCCTCCGCTATCGCGGCATCCCCATCGAGCAGCTTGCCAAGCACTCGACGTTCGTCGAGACCGCGTACCTCATTATCTGGGGCGAACTGCCCACCCAGCCGCAGCTTCGCCGCTTCCGCGACCTGCTGATCCAGCACGAAATGCTCCATGAAGGTCTGCGCCAGATGTTCGACGGCTTTGCCTCGGGACATCCCATGGCCATTCTCTCGGCCATGATCAACGCGATTTCCTGCTACCACCCCGACATTCTGAAAATGGAGAGCGAGGATACGTTTGAGTCCGCTGCAGCGCGGCTGCTCTCGAAGGTGCGCACGGTCGCGGCGGCGTCCTACAAGACCTCCATCGGCCAGCCCATCATGTATCCCCGGCCCGAGGCGAGCTATTGCGAGAACTTCCTGCACATGATGTTCTCGATCCCCAATCGCCGCGCCGAGCCCGATCCTGACGTCGTCCAGGCGCTCAACCTCATTCTCATTCTTCACGCGGATCACGAACAGAACTGCTCGACGAGCACCGTGCGTATGGTCGGTTCCAGCGGCGCCAATCTTTTTGCGTCGGTTTCAGCTGGTGTCTGTGCGCTGTGGGGCCCGCTGCACGGCGGCGCTAACGTCGCTGTGCTCGAACAGCTTGAATACCTCCACGCTAATAAGGTCGATCTCAAGCAGTTCGTCAACGAAGTTAAAGCCAAGGGCTCCAACAAGAGGCTCATGGGCTTCGGCCACCGCGTTTACAAGAACTTCGATCCTCGTGCCGAGATTCTCAAGGAGCAGGCGGACAAAGTGCTGGCCAAACTGAAGGTCAACGACCCGCTGCTCAATATCGCCCGGCAGTTGGAGGAGACGGCGCTGCAGGATTCATACTTCGTCGATCGCAAGCTCTATCCCAACGTCGATTTCTACTCCGGCATCATCATGCGCGCCATGGGCATTCCGCTCAACATGTTCACCGTCATGTTCGCCATCGGCCGCATGCCGGGTTGGATCGCCAACTGGAAGGAAATCCACGACGACAAGGACAGCCGCATCAACCGCCCCCGGCAGATCTACACGGGCCACGGCTTGCGCGATTATGTAGCGGTGAACCAGCGAGGCTGATCGTCGCGATAGATACTGCTTCCCCAAAGGCCCGGCTCAAGTGTCGGGCCTTTTTCTTTTTTTCGCTTCTTTGTCGTTTCCTTTTGAATCCGAAGCTTAACTTGAGGCGCTGGAATAAAAGCGCAGGGCGAAGCGCCAGAACAGGCGGGCAAAGATCATCATGCCCACCGCCAGCGCCAATTCCGCCACCAGCCACGTGGCAGAGGCTCGTCCCAGCATGGCCTCGGCAGGCACCGTGGTGAGGAATGCAACAGGCAGGACGAAGGTGAAGATCACGCGGTAGCCAGCCGGGTACGCGCTGACGGGGTAGCGACCGGCTTCCAGCACAGCGCGCAGCACCTCGGTGGCGTTCCACGTGCGCACCAGCCAGATGGTCGTCGTTGCCACCATGAACCACAGGCTGTAGAGAATCATGACGCCCATGAGTACGGGCAACATGGCCAGCGCCACCTGTATCGGCGGGAGCGCCAGACGCCAGGACGCGACGACCAACACCAGCAGGCCCAGCGCCACGTTGGGCAGACCCCACGGCGAAAACGTCCGCAGCGACAGCCATATCTGTGCATCGATAGGCTTGAGGAGCACGAAGTCCAGCGTGCCGGTCTGCACGTGGCCGACGATGCGTGAGAGATTAGGCGAGAGCAGCGCGCTGGTGATGCCGTCGAGGAGCGTGAACAAGCCCAGGACGAGCATGGCCTGATCCCAGGTCCAGCCGTTCATATCAAACCCGGTGCGATAGAGCAGGAAGAACGTGAAGATGCTGCCCGCCAGTGATGCGACACTGGCGAGAGCGGCGACGATGAACTGGATGCGGTACTCCATCTCGGCCGCCAATGAGGTGGACCAGAAGAGGTAGAGAATGCTGGGGAATCTGGACAGCGGGGCGCGGATGAGCGGTACTCCTTGGTGCGGGCGAAATCGTTGCGGTGGTTGAACCTTGGTGCGAGGGAATCGTCGATGCGAGTGAATCAGGCTCCCATGGCCGAGTAATGTTTGAGGCCCCGTCGCCAGAGCCAGCGGTTAAGCAGGGCGAAGAACGCTGTCCAGGCGATCATCACAGCAAAGCCCTGCATCGGCGGGATGTGCCATTGATCGCCATCGATGCCCATCGCCAGTTGGGCGGGGAAGTAGAGCATGTAGGGAAACGGCGTCCACAGCGCAATTTCGCGTGCCAGTGGCGGGTATTGATTCAGCGGCGCCAACATCCCCGAAAGGAAGAGGTAGGGCAGGAAGAGCAACTGCTCGAGGCCGCCTGCACGTTCGAGCCAGAAGCAGAGCATCGCCATGCTGTACTGCAACAGGAAGCGCATCGCGAAGGCGAGCCACACCGCCAGCATCGCCAGGCCAAGTGAGCGCCAACCCGGCCACCACAGTGCTTCGGGGTAGAGGACAAAAAACACTGCGACCAGACACAGTCCAAAGGGCACACGGATCACTTGATCAGCGGCATGTTGCGCCAGAAAACGCCAGATCACATCAATGGGATGCAGCAACAGTGGCGAGAGTCGGCCCGTCACCACGTGATACTCAAACTCCCAGATGACCCACACCGTTGACATCTGTCGAGCGATGAACACGGCAATGAAATATCGCTGCACTTCCACGCGGGAGAATGCCAGCGCGCGGCCGGTGGCATCGGCGGCCTCCATCCAGATGCCCATCATCACAAACGGCAACAACCCAGCCAGCGCCCAAAGAAACAACTCGGCGCGATAGGCGCTCATCAAGGCGAAGTAAGTCGAAAAAAGTGTTCGAGCCTTGCGCGCGATCATGACACACCTGTCCGCATTTGAACACGAAAATGCGAAGACTCGAAGCAAGGCAAAGAGCGTGGTGGCCGACAACCACTCCCCAAGCGGCTAATCCTGCACCGGCTGCCCTTCGCGGCCTCGCGCCTTCGTGTTCATCTCGCACACCTTATGATTCTTCACAGTCCCGGCCAGCCGTCGAACACAAACTTGCCATCTCTGCTGATGACTTCGCCATCGACGGTGATGGTGCCGCCCTGGCGCAGATCGCAGACCATGTCCCAATGCAGGCCCGATTCGTTGACGTTGCCCGTCTCGGGGTAGCCGGCACCGACAGCCGCGTGGAACGTCCCGCCGATCTTCTCGTCAAACAGCGTGTTCTTTGAGTACTGCTGGATTTCGTAGTTGGTGCCGATGGCGATCTCGCCCATGTTGCGGGCGCCGTGGTCCTGATCGAGCATCTGTTGGAGAAACGCGTGTCCCTTGGAGGCCTTGGCGTTGACGACGCGCCCCTTTTCGAAGGTCAGTTCGATGTCATGGACCTCGTGGCCGCCGTGCACCGCCGGGAAGGAATAGCGCACCACGCCGTTGACCCCGCCATCGGCCGCGTTGAGGTTAGGCCCGGTGAAGACTTCGCCATCGGGGAAGTTTTCGTGGCCGCAGCAGTTGATCCAGGTCATGTCCTCGACATTGACGCGCAGGTCCGTGCCGTTGGCGGTTTCGAAGCGCAGCATCTTTTTGCCGTTGAGGTAGTCGACGACCTTCTGCTGACGGGCCGCGATCGCCTGCCACGCCGCCACGGGATCAGGCTTGTCCAGATGCCCTGCTGAGAAGACGAAATCTTCGTATTGCCGCAGACTCATTTCCGCATCCTGCGCGCTGGCGAGCGTGGGGAAAAGCGTGCCCACCCATTTGAGTTGACCTTTGGCGGCACGGTCCATGAAGACTTTGAAGATCGGCTTTCGCGCCGCTGAAGCCTTGCTCTGCCGCGAGGGATCGGTGCGGCTCAGGGCCTTGGTGTTGGTCTCAGCCCAGAGACCGATGGACACATCGATCGTCTCCACCTCGTTCTTGGCAAGCGGGCTCATGAAGTCGAGCTGATCATCGGTGGCCAACTCCATGAACAGATCGTTGAAGCCGTTGGGCTGACAACGCAGATGAGGGTGGGCCCCGGCTCGCAGCGTGTGCTCGTAAAGCGCTTCAAGCAACGGCATCGCCACGGGATCGCCACTGATACGCACCACCTGCCCAGCCTTGATGCCCGTGGAGTACCGCACCAGAACCTGCGCCAGTTTGTCAATTCGAGGATCGCGCACGACGTTGCTCCGACAAGAGTAAAACGCCCAGTTTAGCGACCCGACGCAAGCGAGGCGCAAACGTTGGATTGACCAATGGCATTTGGGTGAACGACAAATGTCAGCGAGGCGGAATTTTTAGTCCGCCAGCAACTGCACCAACGCCCGACCGGTGGCTAAGCCTTGGGGCAATGATTCGACGAGTTCGATGCGGCCTTCTCGGTCATGCCAGTGCGCTCGGCTCAGCACGCTTCGTGGCTGTGGCTGCACACCCGCGAGAATGACGTGGATGCCGCCTCGATAAAGCTTGTCCACCGCGCCTTCGAGGTTCACCAGCCCCGTGGCGTCCATGATGGGCACCGCACTCAGATCAATGAGCACCACGCGCACATCGCCGCCTATCGTGCGCAGTTCACTCATGGCCTTCTGGGCTGCACCGAAGAACAGCGGCCCAGCTACTTCGTAAACGACCAAGCCCGGCGGAAGGGGCTCGTCGAGTTCCGGATGATGCTCACCCACGAGACGCGCCGTCGAGAACGCCGCCATTCGCTGCATGAACAGCATGGCTGCCAGCACCACGCCCACGCCCACGGCAATGGTCATGTCGAAAATCACCGTCAGCAGGAAGCAGACGAGCAGCACCACGACATCGCTGTAAGGGGCGACACGCACCGTGTGGAAGAAGTGTTTGACCTCGCTCATGTTCCACGCCACGATCAGGAGCAGAGCCGCCATCGCCGCCATGGGCAGGTATCCCAACAGCGGTGCCAGCGCCAGCACAGCCACGAGAACGAAGATGGCGTGGACGACTGCGGCAAGCGGTGATCGCCCGCCGGCGCGAACGTTGGTGGCGGTGCGAGCGATGGCACCGGTGGCGGCGAACCCACCGAAGAATGGTGCCAGCATGTTCCCCGTGCCTTGCGCCAACAGCTCCGCATCCGGGTCGTGCTTGAACCCCGCCATGCCGTCGCTGACCACGGCTGAGAGCAGCGATTCGATGGCACCGAGCATGGCGATGGCCAGCGCTGAGGGGAAGAGTGCTTGGATCATCTCCCAAGTGACGGGCACTGGCGCTCCGCCGTTGGGACCGGGCAGGCTCCAGGGCCAACCGGGTATGGGTGGTGACTGCGGAATGCCGTGGGGATAGGCCTCGGTTCCGAAGCGCGAGCGAATAGTGGCGACGTCAAAGTCGGGCAAGAAATAGTGAAGCACCGCGGCGGCCAGTGCCACGGCGGTCAGTGCCACCAGTGCTGCGGGGATGCGTCGAGTGATGCGGGGCCAGAGCAGCAGCAGCGCCAGTGTCGCGACACCCACCACTGCATCATGCCAGGTGATGCCGGTCGTCGCCAGTGAGGTGAAGAGTGCATGGACCTTCTCGACGTAGCTCTCGGGCATGGCGGCCAGTTCGAGGCCCAGGAAGTCTTTGAGTTGAAGCGTGGCGATCACGGTGGCGATGCCCGCGGTGAAGCCGGTGGTGACGGGGTAGGGGATGAACTCGATGAGCCGACCGAGGCGAAGAGCGCCCATGGCAAAGAGCAACACGCCCGCCATCGCTGACGCCATGGCCAGGCCTTGGAGGCCATAGCGGGCGCTGATGGGCGCCAGCAGCACGACGAACGCTGCAGTCGGGCCAGAGACCTGCACGCGTGACCCGCCCAGCACGGCGATGAGCCCGCCAGCGACGATGGCCGTGTAGAGCCCGTGTTGGGGTGGTACGCCTGAGGCAATCGCCAGTGCCATGGACAAGGGCAGCGCCACGACGCCCACGACCAACCCGGCCATCAAGTCGCCCCGGAAGTGGGCTAGTGAATAGCCGTGAGCGAGCGTCTCGCGCACAGCGCTGAACGGACGAATGGTGACGTAGCGGCCCAGAGGCAACGACGAAGCAAATCGGCGGAAACGAGTCATGATGTCTCAGGTACGCTTGTGCGGCGCTGTGCGAGGCGGTGCCGGTCGGATGGACACTCCGGCTTGGGCCGACGCGATGGCTGACGTTGGATCGCTGATCAAGCCCAGTCGCCTGGCCATGGGGTCATGGCTTGGCGGGGGGGCAGTGTACCGCGCCGCCGCCTTGGCGTTTGACACCGCCAGCGGGGTTTTCTAATGTTATGGACTCGCTGGTGCCAGCCCCCTAAAATCTGGCACCGGCTCAAATGGTGGCCGTAGCTCAGTTGGTTAGAGCATCGGGTTGTGATCCCGAGGGTCGGGGGTTCGAGTCCCCTCGGTCACCCTTTTTGGACTTTCTCCGCAATCTTCGCCATTACCCGAGGAATCGCGGAATTCGGCTTGATTCAGGGCACTTTGGTCATGTTGGGCGTGACCCTCAATTCCGACAGATTGCGACACATTACGACTGTATGCGACCGTATTTTGTGAGCGCATTTCTGTCACTGACGGCCCCATCGCTCCCGCCGTGCCCGTGCCGACATTCTCAATGACGCCCGCCGCTTCCTCAAAACGTGGAAGCATGTCCAGGGCCTCCCTCGTCGGAAGTTGCGTGGTGTCGGTGTAGGTCTTCATCGTAAGCCGCATGTCGCTGTGCCTCATTAGTTCCATCGCCACTCGGGGGGTCACGCCGCCACGCGAAAGATTGGTGGCAAACGTATGCCGCAAGGCATGGAAGTCCACGCGTCGCCCTTGGGTATCCACACGCTGGACTCTGGCTGCCGCGAAGTGTTCGACCACACGGGAACTCTTGGGCATTCTAAAGACTCGCGACATCGGTTGCCGCCGTGTGTTCGGCAAGTTTCGCAGCGCCTGTGCCAGGTCATCGCGAAGCCAGATCGTCGCATCTTTGC
Organism: Phycisphaeraceae bacterium; assembly: GCA_041736565.1. Taxonomy (GTDB): domain Bacteria; phylum Planctomycetota; class Phycisphaerae; order Phycisphaerales; family Phycisphaeraceae; genus JBBDMX01. Next base: position 10,552 of record JBGSTK010000125.1, read on the forward strand.
CATTCTTGGTCGTCGCGCCTCGCACCTTGAGAAACGGAGACGGGGCCGCCAGGTGCACATCACCCCAAACGAGTTGTCGAAGCTCGCCGCGTCTCAAACCCGTGAGGAGCGCCGCCAGATACACCGTGCGATACCGGCCAGCCACACTCAAAAGGCGATTGACTTCAGCATCCGTCAAAGCACGACGGCAGACCTTTTCCCGCCCCTGTACGGAGACCTTGCCCACACACTGAAGCGGGTTGGCCAAGACGCGACCTTGCCGCCGCATCCAGTTGAGTAAGGCATTCATACTGTCGAGGTAGTGGTTCAGCGTCTTGGCCGCCAACCGATGGCGACTTCGCCAACTGACGAACGCTTCGGGCTCCACGTCCCGAGCCAGCACCCATTCACATGACTGGCAAAGCAGCTTTACCCGAACGTCGATGCGATCAACATAATCCGAGACACACCCTTCGCCACGTCGTGAGGCGAGAAAATCCGACAGATGCTCGACCAAAGGTTTGGTGGCCGACTCCCGCATCAAACGCGGCGCGAGGATGCCCGCCGCCTCTTGTTGACGCTCGCGAACGATCTTTTCGAGCAACTGCGTGGCAGTTCGCTTGTCCGTTGTACGCAAGGTGATATCAGTCATTCGGCCTTCACCGGGAAGGCGGTAGCGGCCCCGATAGTTCTCGGAAGACCGAACCGGATCGCCTCCGCGCCGCTTGGGTTTATAGACGTACTGGATCATCTTGAACCCTCTGTCCGAGTTTTAACGCCTGTTCCACCTCAGCTTCACGCCAACGTCGTCGAGGACGCCTAATCCCCACGCCCACAGTCACCGGACGGGGAAGCAGCCGGGCTTGAACCATTCGCTCCACAGTGCGAACGCAGCAGCTCAAACGCTCGGCGACTTGCTTCTTGGTGATAAGACGACTCATGTTCATAGCGACCCCCTTTTAGCCCTGTTTGCTCTTGTTCTTTTCACGCTGCCGCCGTTCGCCCATGGCCTTCAATTTCGGTGCCCGTTGCCCCATACTCGCCAAATCCTCATCGGAGAACTCCTCGCGCATGACCTTGCCCATGATCTTCATGAACTTGGGCGAACCGGCCATGCCCAGGATGAGGTTTCGCAAGATGGGATTCGTCATCTGATCGAGAAATGACTCCTCATCTTCAATGCCGTTATCGACAATGCGCTCGATCACTGAAGACCGGGTTTCTTCACGCTCTGAGGCGATGTAATCCAACCGCTTGATTACTTCAGGCCCCAACCGGATCGTTACCACTTCCTTCGCCATATGCCACCGTCCTTTCGTGTGTCTGAATTGTATACATTCGTAATGCGTCTTGTCAAGCCCTTCAGAACGGCGCTACGCCATCCCCCACAAAGTCCACCGCTGCACCAGGGCAGGGCACCCGCTGGACCTGGGGCATCAGGTTGGCCGGCAGAGAGCCTGTCAGGTTCATGACCGCTATTCGCATTCGCTCGAATTCGTCTTTGAAGCTTTTTCGGCCATCGACGGGCACGTACACTTCAATCCGCTTTGATTCACCGTCAGCACCGAAGCTTCGCGTCACCGTGCGCACATCGACGGTGCGGAGTAAGCCCCAGCGGGTCATCATCGCCACCCATGCCGCCCGCTGGCCCAACGTGCCCACGAAGCGCCAGACGGTCTTGTTGCCGAAGACCTGCTTTGCCATCACCGTGCAGGACTTACCGCACTCGGCCAGACGTTCCCGCACCGTGGACGACGCCCGCGCACGCTTGGCCCGGGCCGGGCTTTGCTCGGCTTCTGGCGCGGCTTCATCGACCGAGGCGACATCAGCAGCCTTAGCGGCTTCCAACGCCTCACGCTTCGCCTTGGCGTCATTACGCATTGCCCTGCGAAGCTCGCCGTAGGCTTCCCACGATCGAGGAGCACGCTTACGACCCAGCACCCAATCCGGCAGTTGGCCCGATTGCTTCTGCAGATAGCCCAGGGCGTAGCGAGCCGCCGCCATCGGAGAATCGGTCTTGAACTTCAACTTCAACGGCAGGTCGATGCGGCCCACATGCCATCTGTCGCGCATGAGACGCCACGCTTTTACCCTGTCCACCCAAGTGCCGCAGTCGGCCAGATCAACCAGAATATGCCAGTGGGGCCACTCAGGATTCTTGGGATGGAAGGCCAGCACCTTGACAGCTTTCTTGAACCCCATCAGCCGCAGGAAGCGCCGAATCAGACCGTTCTTGCCCTCGACGTGCTCGAAGGCGGCTTGCCCGTTGGCGTGATGCTTGCGGTCAACCGTGATGGTCACCAGACGCGGACGCTTGAACATAGCCAGGTGCAGGCCGATCTTGAGAAAGACCCTTGTCGAATAGCCAGCGGCGCACTTGGGACAGCACCACGACCGGCAGGAGCAGTCCAGGAGCAGCAGCCGATCCGACTCTTGCCCTTGATCTACCTCTTGCTTTTCACGTGTTCCGTTTAATGCGTAAGAAACAAGACTACCGGAGCAGGGGGGCGGGGCCGCCGCTGAAGCGGCTGGCCCTCGCCCCCTATCGGCCCCGCTGATCGGCAGGCCTTGCAGATCGACCCCGACGAAATCTGTAATCGTGCTATCATTCATGGCGTTACCTCCAGCCGCCCGCGTGCCCCGCCACCACAGCAAGAGCACCGTGCGGCTTTTTTGTTAGTTGGGTTGCTCGAAGGCCCCCAGGTCGTGCAGGTCGTAGCCGTACCCCTTGCCGTCACAGCCGGGCATGGGACAGCCCCAGGACTCCGTCAGCGGATCCCAGGTCATCAGGGCCGAATCGAACGTCCGCCCGCAGTGCAGACACTTCACGGGCCGGGAGTGTGCAGGCGGGCCGAACGGGTCATCACGCGCCACATCGGGCAACAGCGGGTCATCGCTTCGCATGGGAAAATCCCTTCAAGTTGGAGGACGACGGCAAAGAAGAAGAAGCACCCCGCAGGCGGGTTGCGGGTTTCGTCGGCGAAGGACGACCCTTGGCAATGCGGCCGCCCC
>JBGSTK010000128.1:0-6542 GCA_041736565.1 Phycisphaeraceae bacterium
CCCGCCTGCTCGAGGCTGCCGACCGGCTGGCGCACGACACGCCTGTGGCGGTTCGCAGCGAGGTGATACGCGCGGTGTTGCTGGCGGGAGCCGAAAAACCGGCAGCCTGGAAACCCGAGGTGGGTAAACCCCTGGATGAACACCTGGGCGCCGGTTTCGTTCGCTTCGACCAGAGCTTGGCGATCCTCAACGCTGGACTTCACGCGCCCGGGACGCTCACTCGCCGCCTGGGCTGGGATTTCCGCTCATCGCCGTCGTCCGACCGACGCAGCTACCGCGTCGACACCGCCACCCCGATGGGCGAAGTCTCGCTTCTGCTGACTTGGAATCGTCGCATCGTCGGCGGTGAGGTTCGCGATCTCTTTACGCAGGAACCGCGGTGGAACGACGCCGCGAGTCTTGCGGACTTTGATCTCCGGGTTTTCTCGCTGGATGCCGCGGGCAAGGAATCGCTCTACGCCGAATCCGTCAGCGATATCGACAACGTCGAACATATCTACTTAAAAGAGCTTCCAGCTGGGCGTTATCGCATTGAAGTGACACGGAAAGACACGGTGGGCGGCAAGTGGGATTACGCATTGGCCTGGCGGATTGAAAATGCCGCGGAGATCGTGCCGATAAACGAGCAGGGCGCGGAGAGTTCCGCGCCACCGGTCACAGGGCCATGAGGACGGCGACACGCCTGCCGCATCCCCCACGCACCCCATTGGTGTTGAAGCCTCTGATATTTGTCCACCGTCACTCCCACCCCCTAAGATACCGCCATGACCACCTCGCCCAGCCAAAAGATCAACTTCATCGATTGTTCCCTTCGTGACGGTCATCAGTCGCTGCTGGCCACCCGCATGAGCACCGAGCAATGCATGCGGGTCCTGCCCATGCTGGTGGACTCCGGCTATTCGATCCTCGAACTCTGGGGCGGTGCGACGCTCGACAGTGCCCTGCGTTTTACCAATGACGATCCCTTTGAACGCCTCGTGAAGTTCCGCCAAGCCTGTGGCGATCCCAAGCAGGGCGGCGTGGTCATTCGCTCACTTTGCCGGGGGCAGAATCTCTTTGGCTACACACCTTACCCCGATAACGTGGTCATCGAGTTTCTCAAGGAAGCTGTTCGCACGGGCTCCACGCGGATGCGCATCTTCGATGCGCTTAACGACCACCGCAATCTCATGACAGCCATCATGGCGACCAAGACCTTTAACGGTCACGCCGAAGCCGCCATGAGTTTCACGACAAGCCCCGTCCATGACACCAATCACTTTGTGAGCTTCGCCCGCCACGCCTTGGACCTTGGTGCCGACTCGCTGGCGATCAAGGACATGGCCGGCCTACTGCACCCCGCCACCGCCTTTGAGCTCATCGAAACACTCAAACGCGAGTTCCCGGGCGTGGAGATCACGCTCCACTCCCACTGCACCAACGGCCTGGCGATCACCAGCTACATCGTGGGCATGCTCGCGGGCGTCGATCACCTCGATACCTGCTACGGCTCAATGGCGGGCTCGACCTCGCAGCCGCCAGTGGAACTCATGGCCTACTTCGCCCGAGAGTTGGGACTCGCGACCAACGTGGACATGCCCCAAGCGACTAAGATCGATGCGGAATTGCGCAAGATTCGCGGCGAGTTGTCGGCCGTGGACAAGGAAGCCGACAAGATCGGCCAACCTTGGCCCGCTGAGCCCCCCGCTGCCATGCGTGAAAAGATTCGCCAGGCGCTGGCCCTCATCCAGAAGCGTGATCGGCAGAGCCTCGATACTGCCATTGAAATAATCGAAGATCAGATCATGGCCGGCCAGGGCTACCCCGCCATTGACCGCAGCCAGCTCGATGCCCAGGTGCCCGGCGGGATGATCTCGAACCTGCACAACCAGCTCAAGGAGCAGGGCAAGCTGGAACTGATGCCTCAGATTCTCGAGGAAGTGCCGCGGGTGCGAAAGGCTGCGGGCTACGTGCCGCTGGTCACCCCCACCAGTCAGATCGTCGGCACGCAGGCGGCCTTCAACGTTATGAGCGGTCAGGCCTATTCCATGCCCAGCCAGCCGTTCCGCGATCTAATTTTGGGTAAGTATGGCCGCCTGCCCGGGCCGGTCGATCCTGAGGTCGTCAAGCTCGTGGGCAAGGGCGAAGCACCCTCGCTCAAGCGTCCGGCTGAATACGCGCCGCCGGTCGATCTGCAAAAGGTTTACGAGTCCAATCGCGGCCTGATCCGCTCGCACCGCGACCTGCTTCTACTACTGCTCTTCCCGATGCCCGCCAAGCAGTTTTTGGAAAAGCACCGCGCCGGCTAATCACTCCGGTTCATCATCCCGTAGCACGCTGGGTAGGCGTCCTGCGAGCCATCGCGCCCACGTCCCACGATCCTGTTGATCCGCCAGCGCCAGGGTGCCTCCGGACACCCCCACTTATCGCACGGGCGTCACCTCGACGACGGCACGTCGTGAGGCTGGTTCCCGTTGGCTCGTCGATTGGCCGATGAGCAGAATCGGCGAGGCAATGGCGATGGAGCTGTACGTTCCGACAATCGTGCCCACCAGCAGCATGAAGGCAAAGCCGTGCACCGCCGGACCGCCCATCACGAAGAGCAGCACCACGACGATGAAGAACGTGCCCATGGTCAGAATGGTGCGGCTGATGGTCTGGTTGATCGAGTCGTTGATGATCTGCGGCGTGGCAAACGCAAGCTTCCCGCGGTTCTCACGAATGCGGTCAAAGACAACGATGGTGTCGTTGACTGAGAAGCCGATGAGCGTGAGCGTGGCGGCGACGAGCGTGAGGTTGATACGGAAGGGTTCGAGCATCAGCCAGTGGCCGAGGAACGAATCAGCAGCATATGCCGCCAGCGCGGTGAGACCGAGCGAGAGCACCACGTCATGGACCAGCGCGACAATGGCCGCCAGGCCGAAGCGAAGGTCGCCGAATCGGAACCACACGTAGGCCATGATCGCCACCCACGAAAGTCCCAGCGCCACCAGCGCCTGGCGAGTCATCGTGGCGGAGACCTGCGGCGAGAAATTGGATATCGAGCCGAGGCTGGTGTCGCGCAGCAACGCGTCGCGGACCACCATCCACTCCGTGGCCGCGAGACCTTCGGGGTTGTCAAAGGCGTCCGGGGCATCAAGATAATTGGTGCCCTGATCGCGGCCAACCACCACCATCGCCTTGAAAAGCGTCTGACCCTGATCATCACGACCAGCTTCCGCGCCAGGCAAGCCGAAGACCTCGAAATCGCGATAGCCCAGTTTCTCGTAAGTGGGCTGCTGCCTCATGCGAGTGATGCGCTGCGTGACGTCCGACACCGACGCCACTGGGTCAAGGTCGTCCAGCTTGACCACCACGCCACCGACATAGTTGCCCACATCCGTCGATAACTGCGGCATGCCGATGTTGTTGCCCAGCTTGTTGCTGCGCACGACACTGACCCGGCCGCGGGGAAGTTGCGACAACGGCGGGGCATCATCATTCAAGTCGCCCATGTCCTTGAAATGCAGCGGCAGCGTGGTATCAAGCACATCCGAAAACGCGGTCTTGATCGTGTCGCTGACAGTCTTGGGATTGTTGTTGAGCGTAGCGATCGAAAATGCACTGGCATAAATGCCCTTGGGCCGCTGCGGCGTGTCGCTCGTGACGACCTGGGTATCACCCATCGTGACGACCACAGCATTGTCGCCGGTCATGTTGGTCAGGTTGTTCGCCTCTGCGACCGTCGTCAGACGTTGGCGGGCATCGCTCAAGCGAAGCGTATTACCCTCAGCGAGTTCGAAGGTGACCTGCGTACCCCCGCGAAACTCGATGTCGAAAAAGTCTTCCCCGCGGGCAATGATGCCCACGACGCCCGCGATGCCCAGCACCATGCTGATGCTGATGAAAATCCATTTCTTGCCCAGCCAGTCCACATTAGGTGAAAGCCAGGAGCGGACCCAAGGCGAGACCATCGCCAACATGGGCAGGCTCTTGGGCTTGAATATCGCCAGGTAGACCTCGATGATCACACGGGTGCAGATGACGCCCGTGAAGATGTTGATCGCCACGCCAATGCCCAGTGTGACGGCGAAGCCTTTGATGTCGGCGGGGGTCTTGAATACGTCGATCACGCGGTCAAACGGTGCCAGACCGTAGAGCACCCAGCAGGTGAGCATCGTCGTGAGATTGGCGTCCACGATGGTGGACAGCGCCTTGCCAAAGCCCAGTCGCACAGCCGTGCGCAGGTCGGCGTGGCGTTCAAGCTCCTCGCGGATGCGCTCGTAGATCAGCACGTTGGCGTCCACCGCCATACCAATCGTCAGCACCAGACCCGCGATACCCGGCAAGGTGAATGTCGCCTGGAACAAGGACATAAAGGCGATGACAAACAGCAGGTTAAGGACCAGTGAAACGTTGGCGACCATGCCCCAGAAGAAGTAGTAGACGAGCATGAAGCCGCCCACGATTAGCAGCGACCAGACGAGGGTCTTGAGACCTGCGACGAGATTGTCCTGGCCGAAGGTGGCACCGATGGTCTGCTGACTGATGGGCTCATCGGACAGGCTGGCCTGGAGGGAGCCGGCGTTTAGGGTGCGGATAAGGTAAGTCAGCTCGGCGGGATCGAAGCCGTCGTTGCCGCCGGTGATCTGCCCGCTACCGGAGATTTTGGAATTGATGGTGGGCGCGGAGATGATCCGGCCATCAAGCACGATCGCCATGGGGTCATTGACGTGGGCGGCGGTCATGGCGCCCATCTCCTGCGCCCCGACGGTGTTGAGATTGAAGCTGACGGCCGGGAGACCCGAACGTGGGTCGGGGATCTGGCCAGCCGAAGCCAACTGCCAGTCCGGCGCGGTCTTCTTGGTCAAGGCTGAGCCCTTGATATCCGCCAGGAGCATATAGATGCGCCCGCCACTGGCCTGAGCCACGAACCCGCTGCCAGCAGACCCGCCCAGATTGGCGAAAAATCCCTCCGGATCGCCATACATCGCCTCAACCCGCTGCCGGGTCAGCCGGGGCGTTTGACCTTCGGCAAAGTTCTCAGGCTTGTCAATGACAAACCACAGATACGGCTTGCCAGCACCGGCGTTGGGACCCTTGGTCGACAACTGCTCGCGATACTGCTCAACGTCGGGCAAATCGTTGGGCGACGGCGCAATGCGGAACTCCAACACACCCGAGCCACGCAACAGCGCGATCAAATCGCTGGGATCGTCCAGCGGGCCTTTCTTTTCCTCGTACAGGGTGTAGGCGGCGACGACTCCGTTGATCTCGCTCGCACGGTCGGCGTGACGAGCGATTAAGCGATCCAATGCCACGGCCCGGGGGTTGAACTCGCGGTCGCCGGGCTTGTCCGGATTTACACCGGTCGTCGGCATCGCCAGAATTCGCTCGAACTCAGCCGGCTGGACATTGCCCGCCAGCACCGCGTCCAGCGCCTCGTCGTAAGTGTTTTGAACGTCGTAAAGCTTCTGCGTGGCGTTGACCAACTGGTCAGTGAGTGCCTCGACCTGTTGGGCCAGTTCCTTTCGCTGGTCCTCGGGCACCTCGCTGCCGAGGCCCGCCAACGCTGCCCGTGCCTGACGCGCATCCTTCTGGAGTTCGCCATAAGGAACACGCGCCTGCTCCTTGGCGTCGAAAGCCACGGCTAAGTTGCGCAGCAAACCAAGGAGCTTGGCGTCATTACCGGCAATCGACGCGAGCTTTTCATTCCGGCTGTCTCCATCGAGAAGCATTGCCGTCTCAACCGTGTGACGCTTGAGGTTGCGCCCATAGAGCTGATCCTTAAGCGCCTGATACTCGGCACGTCGCTTGGCCGTGGCCTCCGGGGCCGCGGGCATCTGTATCTCCAGGCGATTGGCGCCCTGCCGACGCCAGATCAGGTTGCGCACACCCGACGGGTCCACGCGTTCCTGGAGGACTTGGATCGTCTGATCGATGGCGGTGTTGATGCTCTGGCCTTCCGGGACGTTGACCTCATAGACCAACGTCGTGCCACCCGATAGATCTAGGCCGAGCTTGAGCCGCTCCTCGGGCGGAACGATAGCCCAGACCGCCAACAGGGCGAATATGGCGATGAGAGAGAACTTCCAGGTCAGATTCTTTTGCATGAATGACTCGTTGACATCAATTGGTTGACGCGGTGCCTAGACCCTCGGAGCAGCGTGACAGCAGCCACTCCCATTCGCCCCCGGCTGCCAGCCTTATTTCTTTTCGTCGGCTGGTTCTTCAGCCAGACCCTGGATCGCCGAGCGGGCAAATTTCAAACGGGTGTTGTCGTCTACTTTGAGCACCACCTCGTGGTCGCGCAGCTCAGCGACGGTGCCGAACATTCCCCCGATGGTCTGCACGCGATCGCCCTTCTTAATGGCGTCGAGCAACGCCTGACGCTTTTTCTTTTCCTTTCGCTGACTCCAGGTGCTCATGAAAATGAACAGACCCATGATGACCAGCAGCATGATCATGAAGGTAGGGTCGAAACCTCCACCACCACCGGCTGGTGGCGGCGGCGGGTTGCCTGCGCCCGTGCTGGTGGACGTACCAGTGGCATCGCCCTGAGCGCCTGTCGCGCCGGGCCCCGC
>JBGSTK010000171.1:0-33481 GCA_041736565.1 Phycisphaeraceae bacterium
CTGCGAGTCAGCCCAGCGCGGCTGGCGCTGCCTCAACGGCCACGAAAGGATCCCCGACGTAATCGCCGGCATCCCCTTCATCGACGGAGTCAAAACCCTCGCCGCCTGATCCGCCCATCCACAGGATTTGACCATTGCTCCCTCTTCGAATAGGCAAAAACCGAAAACAGAGACTCGTCCCGCGCAAATGAAAATTTTTTTTGCTCGTTTTACCGAGGTTTTTGGATTTGCTAACACATTTCTAACATTTATGAGGCAGAGACAAATCGGAGCAGAAGGCGGGTTATAGGACCCGCAAAAGCCTCAGCGAGGTGACTGGCGGGTTATGACCCTCGGAGCGGATCAGGTGGCGGCGGCCTGCTCGGAATCGCCATCGCCTTGGCGTTCTTCCGGGGGTGGGCCATAATGTCGGGCTGTTGTCTTTACTGGACTTACGCGCTTTCATAAAGGCAGGGACATGGGGATCAACTGGCTCTACATGGTCGTGATTTTCATGCTTGAAGCCATGGCGGCGCGACGGGATGCTCGCCTCCAACTGGCCTTGGCCCAGGTTGAGATGGCCAAGGCGCGGCTGTCAGGCAACCGGGTGATTCTCACGCCGGAGGAGCGTCAGAGACTTCTGCGGTTGGGCAGCCAGCTGAACCATGATGTCCATGATGCCATGCGGCTGGTGAGTGTCAAGACCTACAAGCGGTGGCTGAGGGAACAACAGCGGGGCAGGGAGCCTGGTCGGGTCGGTCGTCCGCGGCGGATCGCCGCCTCGCTGCGTGAGTTGATCCTGCGCCTGGCGCGGGAGAACGTCGGCTGGGGCGTGCGGCGGATCCTGGGTGAACTGCGGAAGTTGGCGCTGACGCCCAGTCGAACGACAGTCCGGCGGGTGCTGGTCGACGAGGGGTTGCTGCCTGACCCCAATCGCTGCGCCCCCAAGGGGGTGACGACCCAATGGCGAACGTTCGTCAACATGCATGTCAATACCATGGTGGCCACGGACTTCTTCTGCAAGACCATCTGGACGCCGCTTGGCAAGCGCGTTGCTTACGGCTTGATGTTCATTCATCTGGGCAGCCGCAAGGTGTTCGTCTCGCCCAGCACCTATCACCCCACCGAAGACTGGGTCAAACAGCAGGCACGCAACGTCGGAATGTGGCTGGAGGAAGAACAACTGCCCCACTGCTTTCTGATCCACGACCGTGACACCAAGTTCACCGAGTCCTTCGATCAGATCTTCAAGGCTGCGGACGTCCAGATCGTTAAAACGCCGTTCCAGTCGCCAATCGCCAACTGTTACGCAGAGTCGTGGATCGGGACATTGAAACGAGAGTGTCTGAATCATTTCGTCTGCGTCAGCTTGAAGCATCTGGACCATATTGCGCAAACCTACGGCTCCTACTACAACCGATTTCGTCCTCATCAGTCGCTGGGCAACGTACCGTTAGGGCAGGCTGGCCAACCCCCGCCAGAGCCTGATGTTGAAGGACGGATTGGGCTCATTCGCCGGCATAAATTGCTGGGCGGGCTTCTAAATCACTACGAGCGCAAAGCCGCTTGAATACGGTGAAAACGGGCCGTGCCCGACATTTTGGACCCGCGCCGGCTGGCGAGCGGTCTCCGTAGCGCCAGTAAGTGGCCGACCTCACCACCTCAGTTACTGATTGTCCCCCTCGCCCACCTGGTACGCCGCATAAGACTCATAGAACTTACCGGGGACCAGGTTGCGTTCGCCCTTCGGATTGAGCCAGTAACTCACATGATACGTAGGACTTTCACCACCGAAATTATCCGCTCGCACTTGAAGCGCGCCAAAGAGCTTGCCCCCACGAGTCCGCACGAAAAACTTGCGCACCTTGTCCCGTGGATCGTCGGCCATAACAGCCCATTCGGCAGCAGGTAGATAGCCATCGGCCGGCGCCTCATACATGAACTCGTCCGTTGTGGAGATCAGCCCACCGTCGACCACTTCGATGCGGCATTGGGCGATGGGAAGCGAACGCGCGTCCCATTTCTTCGGAAGCACTTTCAAGAATATTCGAAAGTCATGAACAAACACATCGTCCCTGGGTATTCTTCTCGCAGTCGCCATTCCCACTGCGTCAAGGGTACCATCGTGATTCCGTGACAAGCCAAATATTGACCCCTGTTGGTTTTGCTCAACAGACGGATCGAGCAGATTGAGTTTGTACGGTTCGTTGTCCGGACGGGGCATGACACTACGCAAAATGCGCACCACCGGCGTGGGCTTACTATCGCCGATGCGCCAAAGGCGCAGCGTCGATGCCATGACCGGCGCCCCGGGAGTGTCCCGATCAAGTAGTGGTGGATAGGGACGAAATGCCCAAGATGGATCAACAGACGGCCCAAGCACGTAGCCCTCCTTTTGAACTGCAATCAGTGTTAGAGTGCGCGCCGCGATAGAATCAACCGTAGCTCGACCTTGTGAGTCAGTGCGGCATCGTAATAAACTTTCCGCTGGCGGCGGATATTCGGGCGAAATATTACCTCCTGGGTAAATCAGAATATCCACGCCGTCTACGGCCTGGCCATGCTGGTCCGTCACCTTCAGGTCAACAGATCGACCGCTACGTGCGTCAGAAAGATGAACACCAACTGACTTTGTCGTCGCGCCGGAACCTGGATCGACTCGGGATTGGCTTGGCTTGCGCGGCGGAGGCGATGGCACCATCTTTTCAGAATCATACCCTCGGGCGGCATCCATACCCCGCGGATCTGCCCGAAACTCATTGCTGTTCAGCCCGGACACCAGTTCCAACCAACGCCCGCCATGCAACCCATATACTCCCTCAATCCCGATCATCGCTTCAGGATTTTCAGTATTATCTGTTGCCACACTCATGCGAACGTTCAACCTGGCATAATACTTCCCGTTACGCAATTTAACAAAAACCCACTCGTCAATTTTCGAGACCCCGGTAGGCTGTCCGCTCCACTCCAATAAAGGAAAGTAGCCGTCGGCTGGGGCCTCCCAGCTTGGGCGAGTCATGTCAGCGCGCTGAATTCCACCCTCATCCACGCCAACCTTGAAAGTCCAAGTGAACCCGCTGCGAATTGATTTATCGGGCGCTCGCTCCAGGCTAAACCACAGGTCATCCTGAAGCGGATTCCCCTCTTGTCTGATGAACCAGGCACCGAACTTCTCTCCTTTTGGGCGATAAGTCCGAAACACGCCACAATGAATCATCGGCTGAAGATTACCTTTTCGTTTCGATAAGCGATACACAACAGGATTCCGGGGATCCGGCTGATACGTTTGAGAGGCACCGAAATAAAACCCCCATGTCCCGTACCGCCGGTCGGGCGGCATGCTGTAGCCGTCGCATGACAGCTCCCTAATCGACATAGAATCAGCGGATGGAGCTTCCACGGTGAACCGCCCATCCTGGTCGGCACGGAACTCAAGTCGTTGCGCACCGTCCTTCCAACTGTGCACACTCACGTGAGCGACTGCGCCTGCGACGGGCTGATCATCTTGATCGATGACACGACCGTAGAACAGCACCTTGCCTTCGCGGGCTTCGAGAGCCGAACGCATCGACGGTGTGGGCACCCATTCATCCGGACCTCCGGGGTAGTACTGGGGCGTATTTTGTTGTTGCTGCGAACTCCCAGGCGACGCAGTACCATTGGAGACCTGCGAAGTATGCCTTTCTCCACCTAGATAATACAATATCCCAATCACCGCACCCAACGCCGCTGCGAGCACAACAATATTCACAAACAACCACTTTCTTTTCTTATTAGCATACATCGAGCTGCTCCGTTCAAATAACACTCATTTAAGACGCTGTCTGCGTTGTCCTTCGACGGCTTGCCGAGTCGACGTTGTTATCGTGCGTTATGCACCCAAACGCCAGCATGCCTAGTTTCTCCCCCGGGACAACGGTTCCATGTCCATAGAATCCATGCATTTTAGCCAATACTGCCACACGGTTCCCTTCCCTTGCGAGGCGGTCATCTTTTCCGCCAAATAGCCGTTGAACTGCGCGCTATGAAATCGATGTTCCCCAGTGAATCCCCATAAAGCTTCCATGTCTACTTCGAGTCCCGCCGCTGAAGCAAACAGGCCTCCACCCAGAGATCCCGCCGAAGCTGTCCCCAACGCCATTCGCCCTTCGACCGCATAAGCCAGATCTCTAAACAAGGCCCTAGGATACATCGAAATCAGAAACAGTTGGTCGACTTGCTGGCCATATGACTTCAACGCGGCCATATACTTAATCCCATCATAAATACCGGTCGCGGAGGAACCTTTCGCCGCTTGCTTCGTTTCCCACAAACCAAAGGTAGCATAGTCTTTGGTATTAAAAAACCGGCTAGCACGTAGTCCCGCATAGAGTCCCTCCAATTGAAGGGCATAATTGCGCCGCCCCAGGGTCGGCGGATACAACACCGACCTCGCATAAATATCTGCGGTTTCCGGATACGCCCCATATGCCCCACCTGTGTACGCCGTTACTGGCGCTGACGGCTCTAGTGCACTTGCGGCCACAGCGGCCTGAGAACTAATGAAATGCGATATCAGCACGAGTGGCTCGATGCCGGACGCCATATCCACGCTTTGAGCGTTTCTAGTCCGAACCAGCCGCATCGATAACGGTACATTATAGACACGATATGAGTTGTCTGGCCTGCGCTCTCTCCAATAAAACGAAAGATAGTCACCCCTGTAAAACGCCATCACGTGAGTACCGCTGAAACCGCCACTTTGATTCCAGGCCGTCATCAGGTTCCAAAGCACATCCGAGGAACCATCGTTGGGACCCGCTGTAACGGAAGTCGGCATTTGCAGTTGACTAACGTATTGTGGCAAGGGTCCGCCCGGCAGATCTAGTGGTGCATCGGTGGTTTCGAGCGAAAGACAATAGGAGTCGCCGACCTGTACCGGATCGGTAATGCTAACGGTCGGCCTGCTAAACAGGCCCTGCATAGCCAAAACATTGCCCTGGCTATGAGCGTATAGCCGAATCTTGTCTTGATAAGATGAGTCACCCGCAAATCTCGTATTGAGCTCTTTGAGTAGTTCGTGCACTCCCTGACCAGCACGCCATGCATTGTATTCACTATGATCGAAATCACGGGGGACTAGTCCTTGAAGATGAGTGGGCCAGTATAGCATGCCAAGTCGTCCCTGGAACCCTACGTGCCACAAACGTTTATACATCGTGGCTGCAAACCATTGTCGTTTGTGATAATCTGACACATTGTATCCATGGACGGCCAAGACGTAATTGCGTTCCCACGGTCTATTAGCTACGTCGGGCTCGCTAAAACGGATAGAGCCAGGTTCTCGGCTCGCAGTTTGCCCGTGCGCCGCATCGTTGATGTCCGCTTCAGCATCACCACCCATCGTGTACTGCTCGAAAAAGCGAGTAATGTCTTCCAGTGAGACCCACTGCCGGTCAGCAGCCATAACCATGGGAGATGATCCCCCCGTATAAACCAACCGCACCTGTAAGGCACCCTTACCGCCAGCGGCAGCTTCAAATAGACATGGCGCCACGCGAGCCAAACTGCTGGAGGAATCCATAAAGAGATCATCAATCGACAAGGTAACTTCTTCGTCACCGATGGAGACATTGTACCCGCTGCCGATGTAGGATATGTACTCGCCCAAAGCATATTGGATCTGCCACTCGGCTTCGTTTTGGGCGTAAAGATATCCGCGACCAGGTGAGAACGCACGCATCAATCGAATACGGGGAGCTCCATTGCGGTTGTCAACGAATCTGGCTTTGAGTACAAACTGGTGGCGGTTGGTTGCATTGATGTACTCAGGCAAGCGAATTGAAACTCGTGTCCAATCTTCTAGGTCTCGTGTGGTATCAATCGTCGCATTATCGCAGTTGGGCGCAATGCCTGATCGATCCGTATACAATTCCCATTCATGCGTTTGCAACGTTTTGGCATCTATAGACGACGTTGGCGCAACGGAATCTGTGTCGTTGTTTACCCAGAACCGATAACACGTGGTCCTATCTAATAGGTCTCCGCTATCTGGATCATCTGGATGGGTGAGGTCGGATGTATCGTTCCATCTAATCTCACCGTCGCGATCATAATCGAACCGCAGCATCGGAGCTCCTACGGTAATGGCCACGGTGTCATCGATCGCCAATGAGCTACCATTGTTTCCAGTCAGCCGCACGTGCATCTGAATCGTTACATCACCGATGATCCTAGAATCTCTAATGCCCTCCACCCACAGGCGATAGACGTTCGCACTCTCGTCAACCTTCTCCATCTTCTCGTCAAACGTGCTTATTGCATAGGGCACGCCCGGTTTTATCATGGTGCCACCTTCTTCATCCATTCCGGCCGCGCTACGTTTCTGCTCCTCTGATCGCGACCAGATCCGTATTGCGCCGGTATGGTCATCAGGGGAGGTGGGAATGCCATAGACGTGGTGAACCTTGCCGTTATCGGCGTCTGCAACAGATGTCAAGGTAACGAGCGAGGGGTCCGAGTATTGATAACTAAAGGTTACCGTGGCGTCAGGAAACAATGCTGAGTCGACAAGTTCTATAATTACGGGGGTAAAGCCTTGCTTGTCTTTTGTCACAGTGGTCTGATCGTCGTCGATCGAGGACAACCCGTCGCGGTCATAGCCGTCGGCAAACCCGGGGATGCCGTCCTGATCTCCGTCGGAATAGTTAACGGGAATGGACTTTCCGATAACTTGGGTAAGTTCCGCCGTAACTGATTCAATGGCATCTTCCGCACCGCTTCGGGAAGGGTCCTCGCGATCATTGTCGTTATCGCTGTCGACGTCCAAGTCAACACTCAACACTGTTAATCGCACGGCATCGGTCACGACCCATTCGGACTTTCCTGAGTCCCCCTGAGGTAATACTTGAACTTCGATCCGCGGGTCGGTAAGTTGACTACTGGCTCGCACCGCCTCCACGTACAGAACGACCTCTCGTTTTCCATCTGCGAACCCCAAGTGGACTAGTTGAGAGCCAGAATATGTTGACGAGGGGTCAGTAGGTGGAACATAATCACCGCCACTCGCGAAACTGGCCTTATTGCGTGCCTCGTGTCCCTGCTTCTTCCAAAGCCGAAGGTTGCCAGGAGCAGGATGGTACGTATAGTTGGGGTGTGTTCCAGAGCGCAGCTCGTTAGGGTTTCTCGGGTCGGAGGCGGAGTAAGTCAGACGCAATGCGACCTTATTGATATCGATAGGACCTTCAAGTTTGATACGAACGGGCACGAACGTGTAACCATTTGACAAGTTATCATCATTCGTATCATCGAACACATCGAAGCCATCCGCAAAATTGGGAATGCCATCACCGTCCGAATCTCCGCCAGATATCAGCATAAGTTTACCAGGATGAAGCGGATCGTTTTCTACATCTTCATATTGCTCTTCTAGGTCTGTGTATTCCGGTTCATTCGTGCCGTTGTTATTGTCGCTGTCAATGTCAACATCAACGGCAATAACTGTGACTACCGCACTATCCTGCCAAATGGGGTCGCCCGTCGCGGGCGTGAAAGTTGCAGTGATTGGGATATCTGTCAATCTCTTGCTGGTGCAGATACCCTCAATCCGTAAGTCAATCGTTGCAGGTAATGTCACTTCATATGCCGTACCACTAGTTACCCACACGAAATCATCTCCATCGCTCTTCCAGATGTATATGGTTCCGTTGACGTCACTGCAATGCGGATAGTTAAGAGTCCACGAGCCCGTTCCGCTTCCCTGCAGGATGAGCTTGGCCGGGACCAGACTCTTGTCGGAACTGACGATGCGAGGGCCCCAGGTCAGGTCTGCTTGATTGTCGCGGCGAAAGACAGGTGGTGTTGCGCCGTCCGTGTTTTCTTCGTCGAAGTCGAAGTTCAGCGGTATGTAAGCCCCTGGATCGTGCTCATGTGGCGTGGCGTTCGTCTCGTCGGGAAGATCTTGTATCACTAGGTCGATGCCTTCGACCGTAACCAGGACGCGATCCGAAACGCTTTCTCCGCCGGATGTGACCGTTAGCTTCAGTTCGATATCTCGGGGGTTGTCGCTGACCGCCACACCTTCAACATATAGCGTACCAGGAACGGCCGCGGCTCCGAGTCCCCAGTTTTGCGGCATAGGTACCGGATCACCAGTTCGGTCCGGATTGTCCCATACCTTCACCTTTTCACTGCCGCTTGAAACGTCAAATGTGGCGGTCGCGTTCGGAAGATCGGTTGGTGCGACCACCAGCGATACTGCCGTCGGCGGGGAATAGAGGATAATGGCGGCGCCTGGATCTTCCTCGTTTGGACTGGAGTCGGTCTCTTCGTTAAGGCCCTGCATAACAAGATTGACGTCTACCGATGTTACCTCGAAGGATCGCTCGGGCGAATCCCACGCCCAGCTGGTATCCCCTTCCGGGTCGGAAGGGATGGCCAGATGTGCTGTGAGGCTCACTTTCCAGTAGCCGGGTATTTTGGGGGTAAACCGCACCTCGCGGTTGGCATTGTTCCGCGGATTGTCTGGGGAGATAATGAGCTCAAAACTGTTGGGCGGCGGCGAGCCATATGTGTCATTGTGCGCTCCCTTGTATCCCACAGAGGCATTGATCTCCCACGAGGGAGTGCCGACGCGCAACTCCGCATGCGCCTCAGGTGTGCCCACGTTCCCCGCGGTGGAGGCCGTTACGTCCGTATTGACTCTGACCAGAGTCTGATTTGGCCCGTTGAGGATCAATGAACTGCCGGTTATTGGATAGACTTCCGCATGGGCTGGACGTTCCCCGCCAGCCCAAGCCGCCACTACAGCCAATAAAACGACGACATAACGCACATTTTGAGGATTCCACATGATCTACGCCTTTTTCTATCGTGGGAAGGGGTGTGGTGTCTTCATGGCTTCGGGTTGGGCCAATTGTGGATTCTGTGCCACTAGCCTATCCCACGCAATCTTCATGACTCGATGGTGCTCTTGCCGTTGCGCAGAGTTCCAAATCCCGAGGCGCCAACTGATTACCTGCGCCAGCTTTGGGTCCGTGGATCCGGAAACTACAGCGCGATAGGCCAGAATACGACCTACATGCTGCAAGGTCAGCAACGATCGTTGGTTCCAGTTTTCATCGAGAAAATGGCATAAGGCACCCCAAGACTGATCTGGCGGACTAGCGGGCAGGGGTGCCGCGTTGTACGGCACGTTACTCATCATCGCCAGGCCCATGGTGTCGTGGGACGTTGAAGGACCGCTTAGCCGGTCGACCATTACCGATGAAAGGATCGTATTGAAGCTGTAGTTGCGCTTTATGTTGATCAGATACGTGTCGGCGCCTTTGAGCAAAAGTTGCTTATGGACGCCTCCCCAGAAATCCCGGACGCGCGTACGTGCCAGCACCGGCAAACCCGGTTGAGCGGTCCTGGCGGCCATTTCACGCCAGTCCATATCCTTTGGCCAGTGCTGTGGATAGGGGCGTACTTCGACGACGTAATCGCGGAACCGATTATTGCCGCTATGGCCATCTTTGTTGAAAAAGTACATGCTGAGCCGGTAGGTGCCGGGATTCTTGATTGTTAGCATGTACCACAGGTCGGGTCCGTCACGGGTAGGCGGATAACCTTCGCCTCGATCATCCCATTCTGCCTGACGACGGGTGCCGTTGATCGGGCTATAGAGTGAGCGAATGTCGGATGTTTTTACCCAATGAACCCATCGCCGGAGTGCTTCGGACGGCGGACAGTTGGGACCAATGAACGGTTGCACCTGGAAATAGCTGTCACCCATGTGGATATGCTGATCCAACGGAGCATCGGCAGCGCACAGAATCGCATATTGGCGCCCATAGCGACCAACCCAATCACCCTGAGTGACCCAATCCTCGGCAAGCACCGCGGCCGCAAACGACTCGACCTTTGCACCTTCAGAAATAAGGGCCTGAAGCCTCGCAAGCATCGCGTGCAAGTCTTGACCGTTGGGCGGTTTGGCCGGTGAAGGGTGGCGTGCCCCCATCAGGGACGGGGCGGACTTGTCCGCCGAAATGTTGCCGCGCGACCCATGGGTAGGATTAGCAGGTATGAGGCCGCCCCCATAGAACCCCACCAGTGGAGGTCCGGATCTCGGGTCCCTGGCGAGCATCGTGAAGGCATAGTCGGTCGCGTTCCTTATCATGGTTGATCGCTGCGCGCGGATCCCGGTTCTCTTATTCAGAAGCTCATAACCTTCACGTCGGTGACCAATCCATAAATTGCCAGTCTGCGGCTCCTCAGCCAGGGATGTGCAATAATCTTCCAGCAACAGCGTGCGCGATGATCGCGAGGCCGACTGGGCGGTTTGGGACGGCTTTCTACTGTTGAGTCCCTTGATCTTTTCGTACCAATCCTCTCCACGCACATAGGTCCATGATCGGCCCTCATCGCGGCTGACTGCCAAGCCAGCAGTAGTGGCGACGTAGACGGAAGCATCACTGGCAACCAGGATGTCGTTAATAAGGTTGGATGGCAGGCCGGTGCCCGAAGGGGTCAATGGAATCGGGTGCAGCTGACCCTCACCAAAGCCTGATGGCGCTGTAATATGCAACCAGTGCGGATACAAGCCTTTGCCATCAGGTTCGCCGATGGCGATCCCATCGCATTGGGTGCCGGCGTAGAGTGTGCCGTCCTTGGCAAAGGCCAAGGACTGAATCTGGTCGGAGGGCAGGCCGTCGGCGCGAGTGACGTAGGTCCACTCGTCATTTTCTACGGAGTAGCGTGTCAATCCCGCGTTGGTAGCGATCCAAACATCCCCTGCGCCGGCAGGGGCAGTCTCTGGGCAGGTCGCAATATCGAAAACGCGCTCCCCCAATGGACCGGACCGGACGTCATAATTCCGCCACCCCTGGAAATGGCCCTTCTCGTCCTTCTCCGGTGTGCGACCGTCGTAAACCGATACGCCGTGATTGAGGTGGCCGACCCAGATTCGGCCCAAGTTGTCGCACGCCAATGCATAGGCGAAGTCGTCGCCCAGAGCGTTTTCGGCCGGAGTGCCAGTCGTGAGCACAGGCCCGCTAGTTTCCCGCGGGCCACCCGTGCTCTCACGGGTGAACTGAGTCCATCTTTGCCCGACAGGTGCATAGGGATCGTACCGCCAGACGCCGGTGTCTTCGGTGCCCACCCACAAGTTGCCTTGCTTGTCCTCGCACAGCGAAACCACGAACCGGCTCATGCCCTTGGGGTTTAACTCGGCGTCTAGACTAGTCGAATCACCGTCCTTGCTCAGCGCCGCATCGTCCGACGGTGTTCCCGGAGTTGCTTCGGCGGGCTGGCCTTGGACACCGGCGCTCACCTGTAGCGCAGCTTTAGCTGCCTGCCGTTTGGTATGCACTGTGTCGACCCGGTCCTTAAATGTGGGATCCAAAGCAATCGCTCGCTCGAATGCGACATCCGCAGCGGCCTGCTTCTCCTCCAGCGGTGATGCGCCCCGCATCGACTCGAGCAGGTAGCCCACATCCATCCATCCAGGCCCGTCTTTGGCTTTGATGAGCTTCTCGTGAATGCCCAGAACATCCTGGGGCCGGAGCTGGTCCCATTTGTAGTGTTTTGGGCCACCTGACTTGGCATCCAACTCAAAGCCGGACAGATCGTGGCCCACTACCTCACCACTTATTTTCTGGCCGTCGGTCGTCTTGAACTCGATCAATACCGCAGCCGCGTTGACGAGGCTCGCGCAGCTGGCCAACAAGACAACCGCCAAGACAAGATTAAGGCATAGGCGATACGGCTTCATATTTGCTTATTCCACCGGCTTGGCTTTGCCACTGAGCATGCGCAGTTCGCAACTCTGGAACAACCACCCTGAGTTGAAGGCTCCAATACCCGGCCGATCCGGGTGAGCTGGTTTAAACGACTTATCCGGCTTCAGCTCTGATTGCTTTCCTACCCAATTCAGCAACGGCTTGCCATCGACTGATGCCGAGACCTGCGCCGAGTCACCCCGGGTGCGAACGATGACAACAACCTCGTGAACGCCCTTACCGCTAAGGATGTTCGGCGTAGAAACGCGTGCGGAGTTCTTCATGTAGGGAACTCCGCCGATGTCGCCTAGTCCACTGGTAGTGCCGCTGTCCCCACCAATAAGGAGTGTTACTGCGCTTCGGCCCACGGGCAGCATGAAATCCAATTCATGTCCGCCCTGAATGTGACTGGCCCGCACGGTCAACTCATAATCGCCCTGGGGGATCACAGGCAACGTCAAGCGCGTGCCGCGTGCCGCTTGCACGGTGATGCCGTTTTTGGCTTGCGTCCAATTGCCTTCCACCGCGTCGCGACGAATATTGATTCGCGGCAGCAAATCAACGGTTTTGGCCCCACCCGGCGGTGAAGCCGTGGCCGAGGCCTCTATCGAGGCCAGTGCGCCACGCGCTTTGACGGCTTCCAGGTCGTCCTGACGGTGCAGCGCTAGAAATCGCTTGTATCCCGATGCGGCTCGCTGCAGCAGCCGAGCTTTGGTGGTGCCGGTGGCGCGTTGGGCCAGGCTGAGATACCAGTCACCCAACCCCATACTCTCTTCGGGTGACGCACCACGGCAATCTCTGGCCGCCAGAGGCACATATAGGCGAAAGGGCTCACTTACTTCCGCAGACAGAAAGCGCTCGGCATTAGCCGGATCATCTAGCTCGATGACCAGTAATTCAACCAGTGACTGCCGGGTGGCCTGATCAGCCGGGTCCCCCCTCAAACGTTCGCTCAATAAATCCACCTGTCGGTTTAAGCGAATACGCACGTCGATGTCGAGCACGCATTGGCGCAGTTCGGCAACGGCTTCTCGATCAATGGAGGTGGCCAGCGTGATGGCGCGAAGATAATGTCCTCGCGCAACCGTCGGATCGTCCGGCAAGGCCCCCTGGCCCGCATCCCGCAAGCGTTCCAGCATCGCTTTACCAACGGCCAAACGCTCTTCGCCACGCGCGCCGTTATAGCGTTGCTGCATCACCACTAACGCCCGCTCTTGTGCGGACGCCCTCTGGCTTTGGTCACGTTCGGCCAAAAGGTCGAGGGCTGTGATGGTGAGCTCAAATCCCTGCGGAGTAGACGCGCCTGCCACCTCACCCACCTTGACACACACCAAAGCGAACATGGCTGGCTCAAGCGGAGACGTCTTGGCCGCATTGAGCAGTGATTGAGCCAATTGCAGATCGTCATCCACGGTCGCCGTGAGTTTGACCCGTCGGACTTGGTCGCCAAACAGGCGATCAAATTCCTCTGCGGATGTGTTTGTCGGATCAGCTCCGCACGCCGCCGACGCAATTGCCGCCATCAGGACTAACGAAAGACAAAGGCAGAAGCCGTTAAGAGGGGTTCGATGATAAAACAGGGCCCCGATATCCCGCCCGAAGTGAACTGAGGACTGCCAGTTGGCGAAACCCGGAATTCCCCGAAATTTCATTGACATGTTTCGGCCCCGTACTATCGTGGCTGCCATCCATTTACGATGACGCAGCATTCACGACTGGAGCAATGTTACAGAAGATTATGGGATTGTCAAGTGGTTTGATTGACGTAGAGTGGGCCTAACCCTCTTCGAATAGCCAAAAGCCGAAAACCGAGACTCGTCCCACTCAATTGAAGTTTTTTTTATATTCCCGCAGGCTTTTACTTGCCAACGCACTTTTAACATTTATGAGGCGGAGGCGAATCTGGCCAGGAGGAGTGTCCCAATCATTTCTCTGTGCAAACTTGTGGCAGCTCTCACAGTTCGGTTCCGCCCGCACTGATCGCTGGGCAACGTCCCGCTGAGCCAAGCTGGCCAACCACCGCCGGCGCGAGCCGCTGTTGGCCAAATCAATCCCGTCCAGCGGCACGAATGGTTGGGCGGGCTATTGAGTCACTTCGAGAGAAAAGCCGCATGAAAACATGGGAAATACCCCTTGCGGTGCCCGACAATTTGAACCAAGCTTGGTTGGCAGGTGAAGTCCATTGTGCCCGCGAGCGGACCACCTCAGGCGACCCACCAAGGCTTGGCACTGCGTCGCGTCGGCCACCAGCAACGCCTCGACCACCGGCTCCAGCAGGTCGCCACAGCCTCGATAGGCACGATGTGCGGCCGCGGCAGGGCCGTGAAAGAATTCAACGATCTGCTCCCGGCATCTGAGCGCCAGACGCCGCTCGATCGTCTCGCTGGCGCGTGGGTCCAGCCACGACAAAGAGCGTGTCAGTGGTTGCCATGCTGCCCATGATCGGTTGGCTTATCACCTGAGCCTTCTATTTTGGGCTGGCCATGCATCCCATCCATCATGGGTTTGCCCTGCATCATGGGCTTCATCATCGGGCAATCCGTCATGGTCTTCTTACCTTGCTCGTTCATACCCATCTGCATGTGCGTGTGCAGGGCCATGTGCTGCATCTTCTTCTGTTGCATGTCGCCCATTTTCTCGTGCATCATTTTTCGTTGGGAGACCAATTCATTGATGACTTCTGCCATGGCCCCGATCTTGCTGTCGCCACTGGCCTTGTTCATCGTCTCGACCTTCTCGTCGAGTTGCTGATCCATCTTCTGCATCATTGAATGCATTTTCTGCATGTGCTCGCCCATCATTTGGCAGTCCATCTTGGGCTTGGCTTGATCGTCTGCCGGAGCTGCAGTGGGGGCGTGCTGCGCCCAAGCTATCACGCTGACGGAGGCAACGAACAACGTAACCAAAACGATTGTTTGAAAGTGACGGTTCATGGTGTATTCCTTCAAGTAGCGGGGTGTTGGGACGTATGGATGCTATGCGTGCCTTGGGCGAATGTCACGCGAATCGCACGAAAGGCGTCGGGTCGACCGGTGAGCAATGCCGACACCTCGGAGACTTCGTCGCCGTAGACGTCCGGTGAAATCGCCTCGCTGTTAGCGCAGATGTGGCCAGCCGCATTTAAGTGCTCGCCGCGAGGAGCGTCCCATTAAGCAACATCCCCCCGAACCACCAGTTGCTGGTGAGGATGTCCACATCGACAGGAGCGCGACACTCCATCGAACCTTCAATCAGTACGCTGAATGATGGCTGCGATGAGGGGGCTCTGGCCGGTTTGATGCCACTGAAAAGATATTTTCATATTGAACCTTGGATGTCCTATTTATCGTTTAGATGGATGTAGAGGCATGTAACCGCGGCACCCCGGACCATGACCACTTAACCACTAACTGGGTGCCAGAATGGAATCGAGGTCTATTATGAAAAGCGTACTCATCACCTTGTCGGCCCTATCGGTCCTGTCGCTCTCCAGCGTGGCGTGGGCTGGCCCCTCTGGTCAGCACCCATTCATGAAGCCGATGTCGCCCCGGGTCACCACGACGGCAACGACACCGGGGTCGACCCAGAGCACTGCCGCCAGCCAAACGCCCCGGCGCGTCTGGAGCAGTTCGCACACTTCGTTCATATCGCCCAGCCGCTAAGACTTCCGCTGGCATGTGTAGCGTGAACGCCAAGCCTGCGGGCCTAAGGTCCGCGGGCTTGGTACGCGCTCTTACTCAAAATATTCGTTTTGGCATTTGAACCTTCGAGGGCACGTCGTGCGTTCAGATGGAGTCGGGCACGCTGATCTCGACGCGTAGCGGAAGTGTTTCTCTGCCCCGAAAGGAGCGTCTCGCATGGTCATCACGGTTCGACGAATGCTGGTCCTGGGAATAGCTTTTAGCACGGCCTTGTCGCTTGGCCTGTCATCCGCCCAGGCGCAAGACACCCATCACGGTCACGCGGCCACGCAGCCCGCAAAGGCGCAGTTCATTGGCGACCTATACCTTCTGAACACCGACCCGGTTACTGGCGACTCCCTGGGCGACAAGCCCTTGGTTTACCTGCACGAGGGGCGGGAACTGCGGTTCACTGACCAGAAGAGCCTGGCCACCTTCAAAGCTGATCCCACCAAATACCTGCCCAAGGTCGATCAGCAGATGATCCAGCAGCAACTGCCGTTCCACCCCATGGACACATGCATGATCTCCGGCGACAAGCTGGGCGGAGAGATGGGCAAGCCGGTGGACCTCATCTACATGAACCGCCTGGTCCGTTTCTGCTGCACCGACTGCGTGAAAGACTTCCAAAAGGACCCCGACAAGTTCATCACCAAGCTCAACGATGCCGTGATCGCCAAGCAAGGGCCGACCTACCCGCTGACCACCTGCATGGTGTCCGGCGACAAGCTCGGCGGCGACATGGGCAAGCCCGTGGACCTGGTTGTCGGCAACCGCTTGGTGCGTTTCTGCTGCGCGGATTGCCAAAAGGACTTCAACAAGGCCCCCGTCAAGTTCCTGAAGATGATCGACGACGCGGCGCAGAAGAAGGCGGCGGCCACAAAGCAGGGACCGTCCGACGGTGCTGCCAAGAGCCGCGATCACGGCGGACACCAACACTGAGCCCATGCGACCTCAGAGTGCTTGTCATGGCCAACAGCAACCGATTCCTTGTAGCCGTTATTGGCGTATGGGCCATCGCGCTTTGGTTTGCGTCAGTTTCGGTTGCAGCCGACCCGGCCTCGGCTGCGGCCGTTTCGCCCGCCACACACGTAACAGCCAATGAATACTGCCCGGTGATGCCGAAGACCCAGACCGAAGCCGATCTGTGGCTGGACTACGAGGGGCAGCGCATCTACTTCTGTCACGAGGTATGCAAATCGCGATTTCGGCGTGCGCCGGAAAAATACCTGACGAACCTGCCACTGGAAATGCAGCGAGCCATACGTGAGCATCCACAGGCGGCTGCAACAGCGGACCAGCCGATGGACATGGCCGAACTGCAGCACGATCACATGAAAGACCACCGCCCCTCGTCTGATCCAGCTGCATCGGGTATTGCCGGTCGCGAGGTCGTTGCGGGCAATCGCCAAGGCACGTCCACGCTGAGCCGAGTGGGGCAATTCCTAGGCAGATTTCATCCGGTGGCTGTTCACCTGCCTATAGGCGTGTTGCTCGCGGCCGCATTGGCGGAGGCGATCTTCGTCTGTACGCGTGCCGAGTGGCTGTCTGGCGCGGCCCGTTTCAGCGTGTTGTTGGGGGCGGCAGCGGCGGTCGGGGCGGCCTCGTTGGGCTGGCTCAATGCGATGTCGGCCAACTATGATGGCGACCTGGCACAGGTGCTGGAGTATCACCGCTGGCTCGGAGCAGGAACGGCTGTGCTGGCCGTGGTCGTGGCAGTACTCTCTGAAGTTTACCGCCGGAGACCCGTCACAATGTGGCGGGTCGCGTACCGCCTCTCATTGTTTATCACTGCCGCCGCCGTGGGCCTAACGGGGCATTTGGGCGGAACGCTGGTCTATGGCGTGAACTACCTCGCATGGTGATGCACCGGCGACGGAGCCTACGATGAATCATATAGGCGGCTGGAATAGGTCTTACCCAAGAAAGGAATACGACCATGAGCGCAAAGCAATCCGCGACCAAAGACCCCATCTGCGGAATGACGGTGGACGAAGTAACCGCTCTCCACGCCGAACGCGATGGAAAGACGTTCTACTTTTGCTGCGACCGCTGTCGCCAAAAGTTTCTGTCCACGCCCGCCGCTGCTAACCCCGAGAATAAGTCCAAAGGCTGTTGCGGTACTAAGCCAGGGAAGCAATCTGGAGGCTGCTGTGGGTAAGAACGCGGCGAATGTCAACCTGCTCGCGCTCGAGCAAAGCGACCGTAGCAAGCTTGGAGTGCTCCCGTGATTTCTGACCAATATATTTGGTTGGTGTGGGCCAGCTCGTTTCTTGTGCCGTGGGTCGCGTTGTTTACCTTCTTCCCGCAGCATCGCAAGATCATGTGGTGGGCGAGTCTTTTCACTGCGCCGTTCGGATTGACCGAACCAATTTTTGTTCCTGCTTACTGGAATCCGCCCAGCCTCTTTCATCTGGCGCAAACCACGCGTTTTGATATTGAGAGCCTGATTTTCTGCTTCGGCATAGGCGGCGTGGGAGCGGTGATGTATAACGTGCTGACTCGTCGGGTGGACCAGCCGATGGGTGAAGAGGAAAAGCGTGAGCCACGCCACCGGCATCACCGCAAAGCGCTGGCCGCGCCGTGGGCGGTTTTTCTGGTCCTTTACTGGTTTCCATGGAATCCGATTTATCCGAGTCTGATCGCCATGCTCATCGGGGCGGTGGCCACCGTCGCCTGCCGGCCGCATCTGAAAATAAAAACCTGCGTCGGCGGCTTTGTTTTTCTCGTCATCTACATCCTGTTCCTGCAATTTCTGGAGTTGATGTCACCGGGCTATATCGCGAGGGTCTGGAATCTCCGGGCACTGACAGGAATCCAGTTGTTTCGCATGCCGCTGGAGGAACTGCTGTTCGCCATCTTCTTCGGAATGTATTGGTCCGGTGTTTATGAACACTTTACCCAGAAGCGCGCCGTGCCTATTCGAGAGCAGAGGCAAGTTTCGACTGCTTTCAAGCCAAGCGGAGAACTGAGATGAAACAAGCAATGCCTGCGTCGGGCAAAATGATTTACACCTGTCCGATGCACCCCGAAGTGCAGCAGGATCATCCGGGAAATTGCCCCAAGTGCGGCATGACGCTGGTGCTGAAAACGCCGACGGCGGGACCGGACCAAGCGGAGCTCGACGAACTGCATGATATGACGCGGCGTTTTTGGATCGGCACCGCGCTGACGCTGCCGGTGTTTGTCCTGGCGATGGCGCACGTGATCCCGACATTGGGCAGTCAGTCCTGGGTGGACGGACATGTTTCGCGCTGGGTTCAATTTGCCCTCACCACGCCCGTGGTCTGGTGGGCAGGCTGGCCATTTTTTCAACGCGGCTGGCACTCCATCGTAAATCGCCATTTGAACATGTTCACGCTGATTGCCATCGGCGTGGGCGCAGCCTATATCTTCAGCGCCGTGGCGATGCTCCTGCCCGGCGTGTTTCCCCAGACGATGCAGCACGAGGGCAAAGTCGCCATCTACTTTGAAGCCGCGGCGGTGATCGTGGTGTTGGTCCTCCTTGGCCAGGTACTCGAACTGCGTGCCCGCAGCCGCACCGGCAGCGCCATCAAAGCACTGCTGAACCTCGCGCCGCCCACGGCCAGGCAAGTCGCGCCGGGAGGGGATCATGAAGTCCCCCTCGACCAGGTGAAGGTCGGCGACTGGCTGCGCGTGGTGCCAGGTGACAAGGTGCCCGTGGATGGCGTGGTGCTCGAAGGTCACTCCAGCGTGGAAGAGTCCATGATCACCGGCGAACCCTTGCCCGTGGAGAAGGCCGTCGGCGACAAGGTGACGGGCGGCACCGTCAATGGTCCCGGCAGTTTCATCATGCGCGCGGAACGAGTTGGTAGTGACACGCTGCTTGGGCAGATTGTGAACATGGTGGCCGAAGCCCAGCGCAGCCGCGCCCCCATTCAAGGTCTGGCCGACAAGGTCGCGGGCCTCTTCGTGCCTGCGGTACTGGCAGTGTCGGTGCTCAGCTTCGTCCTTTGGCTGTGGCTGGGGCCGGAGCCCAAGCTCGCGCACGCCGTCGTCAACGCCGTCGCCGTGCTCATCATCGCCTGCCCGTGCGCCTTGGGCCTGGCGACGCCCATGTCGATCATGGTCGGCGTCGGACGCGGTGCGCAGGATGGCGTGCTCGTGAAAAACGCCGAGGCCCTCGAACGGCTGGAGAAAGTCGACACGCTGGTCGTGGACAAAACGGGCACGCTCACGGAGGGTAAGCCCAAACTCATGGATGTGCTGCCGATCACCGGGGCCGACGCGAAGGAGTTCCTGCGTCTGGCTGCCTCGCTGGAGCAAAGCAGTGAACACCCGCTGGCCGCCGCGATTGTGCGGGGGGCAAGAGAGCAAGGCATCGCGTTTGATGCAGTAAAGGACTTTCGTTCGGTGACGGCGGGCGGTGTACTGGGCATTATCGCTGGCCGCGCCGTGATGGTTGGGAAACCCGATTTCCTGCGGAAAGAAAAGATCACGGGTCTGGAACCGCTGGAAGCGTCAGCGGTGAAACTCCAAGAAGAAGGCAAGACGGCGATGTTTGTTGCCATCGATGGCAAGCCGGCTGGAATTCTGGCTGTCGCCGACCCGATCAAATCTACCACTGCGGAAGCCATCCGTGATCTTCACGCGCTGGGGATAAAGCTGGTCATGCTCACGGGCGACAATCGCCGCACCGCCGCCGTGGTGGCCAAGCAGCTCGGCCTGGACGCTGTGGAAGCGGAGATTGACCCCGCCGGCAAAGTCGCCCACATCAAGACCCTGCGCGCGGAAGGTAAACACGTCGCAATGGCCGGCGATGGCATCAATGACTCTCCCGCCCTCAGCGAAGCAGAAGTCGGCATTGCCATGGGCACCGGCACCGACGTGGCCATGCAAAGCGCAGGCATTACCCTCGTGAAGGGCGACTTGCGCGGGATTGCCAAGGCCATTCGCCTCAGCCGCGCCACCATGCGAAACATTCGCCAGAATCTCTTCTTCGCGTTCATCTACAACGCACTTGGCGTTCCCGTGGCTGCGGGCATCCTGTACCCGTTCTTCGGGCTTCTCCTCAGCCCCATCATCGCGGCGGCGGCAATGAGCCTGAGTTCTGTATCCGTCATCGGCAATGCGTTGCGTCTCAGACACACCACGCTGTAGCGTAGCGTGCGTAAATGAGCTTCCGAAGGAGTTAGTCATGGTTCTTAGATTGCTTGTGCTGGCCGGGGCGCTATTGATGGCAAGCTGCGCCGCGCCTCCTCTGGCTCCGACCTTGTCACCGGATCATCCGGCCAGTGTGGATGCAATCGAAGCCCCGTATGAGCCGCCCCAGAGCGTACTGGTTGAAGACCGCGCCGGGCCAAGTCCGGGACCGGCCTCGCAGCCTGTGTCTCCCGGCACGGGCCACGAACATCATGGCGCGTCGGCCCCACCGACCACCACGTCCGGCGCGG
Organism: Phycisphaeraceae bacterium; assembly: GCA_041736565.1. Lineage (GTDB taxonomy): Bacteria > Planctomycetota > Phycisphaerae > Phycisphaerales > Phycisphaeraceae > JBBDMX01. Next base: position 20,791 of record JBGSTK010000171.1, read on the forward strand.
GCACAAGCAGTATGGGCGCGCCGCCGACGACTCAGCCTCAGGAGGCGACAGCGATATACGTCTGTCCGATGCATTCAGAGGTGGTTAGCGATGTCCCCGGCAAGTGCCCCAAGTGTGGCATGAATCTCGTGAAAAAGCCGAGCACCGGCGGACTCGCCCCGCATAAGGGGGACCACAATGAGTAGACGCGTCGTTCCCATCGTGGTTGTGCTCATGCTGGGCCTTCTTTCGACCGGTTGCACGTCGGTGCCTCCCAAAGGCGGGTTCGATCTCGTTGAGCAGAACGTCCAACAGCGGATTGGCCAGCGCATCCATTGGAATCAAGGAGGGCCAGAGGACCAGGCGGTCGCGGACGCTATTACCGCGTTGCTGCAACGCCCACTTACCGTCGACGACGCGGTGCAGATTACGCTCCTGAACAACCGCCGCCTTCAAGCCACCTATGAGGAGTTGGGCGTGACACAAGCTTCGCTGGTGCAGGCGGGGCTGCTCAATAATCCACGATTCGCCGGAAGTTATCTGTCGGCCGTGGAGTCCGGCCAGGGGGCGAAGATCGGCCTCGAGCTGGCCCAGAACTTTGTGGATCTGTTCTTCATCGGGATGCGCAAGAGCATCGCGGCATCGACGTTCGAGGCGAGTAAGACTCGCGTGTTGGCGGCGGTGCTGGACAAGGCTGGCGAGACCCGAGTGGCATTTCTGGAATACCAGGCCGCTGCGCAGTTCATGGAGATGCGCGGGATGGCCGCAGACGCGGCTGGTGCTTCCTTCGATGTCAGCCAGACGCTCTTTGACGCCGGAAACATTACCAGACTCGCACTAGCCAGTGAACGGGCAAACCTCAGCCAGGCCAAGCTCGATCTGGCCAGCGCGCAAGCCACAGTCCTATCGCAGCGGGAACGGCTCAATCGCCTGATGGGGCTATGGGGTGCCCGTGACACCGCATGGCGAACAGCCGGTCGCCTGCCCGATGTGGTGAAGGAGGAGATGGACCTCCAGAACATCGAACGCCGAGCCGTTGCCCAGAGTCTCGATCTAGCGGAGGCACGGGCACAGATTGAGGTTGCAGCTGGCCGCGCTGGATTGGCCAAGTGGTCCACGATCCTCACTGATATCGAGATCGGCGCAGCAGCAGACCGCGAGGACGATGGCGCATGGCATGTCGGGCCCAGCGTCTCATTACAAATTCCGATCTTCGACCAGGGACAGGCCAAGAATGCCGCGGCGACGGCGGAGTTGCGGCGTGCCTTGCAGGAGTATGCCGCACAAGCCATTGAACTGCGCTCTGATGCCAGAGCAGCGCGTGACCGGCTCGTCGCTGCGCGGGAGCGGGCGACGTACTGCCGCGAGGTGCTGCTGCCGATTCGCGACGAAGTGTTGCGCGAAAGCCAGCTCCAATACAACGCGATGCAGATTGGCGTCTTTCAGTTGCTCAATACCAAGCGCGATGTCATCGATGCAGGAATCCAGTACATCGAGGCATTGCGTGACTACTGGGTCGCCCGTGCAAACATGGAATTAATCCTGGCGGGCCGCCCGATGTCGGATTCACTGGAGCCGACGGGACGAACTTCGTCCCGGTCTGGTTCAGACCGAGAGGACCACTGACCATGCTGACACGTCGAGAAATGATCGCGGCCTCGGGTGCGGCCCTGGCCAGTAGCGCTGCAGCGTTCGGCCCGGGTAGACCCGCATGGGCAGCCATGCCGGAGCAGCCTGCTGCGGACAACCAGCATGCCCATGACGACCACGAAAAACCGCAGCGGCCGGGGGAACCCGATCGCGACTATACGCCCGTCATCACGCCCAACGGAACGACACTGCCGTTCAAGATGATCGCTGGAGTCAAGGTCTACCACCTGATCGCCGAGGAGGTCGAGCACGAGTTCGCCCCGGGACTTAAGGCCTTCTGCTGGGGATACAACGGTCAAGTGCATGGTCCGACGATTGAGGCGGTGGAGGGAGATCATGTGCGCGTTTACGTGACCAACAAACTTTCAGCCCCAACCACCGTTCATTGGCACGGCGTGCTTTTGCCCAGCGGCATGGACGGCGTGGGCGGTCTTAGCCAGCGAGCGATCCGGCCCGGCGAAACCTTCAAATACGAATGGACATTCCGCCAGCACGGCACGCTCATGTACCACTCGCACCACGATGAGATGACCCAAATGGGCATGGGCCTCATGGGAATGATGGTCGTGCATCCCCGAAAGCCTGTCGGGCCTCGTCCCGACCGCGATTTCGTGTTTATGCTCAGTGAGTGGAAGATCGAGCCGGGTACGAAACGCCCCGATCCCAACGAGATGACCGACTTCAACATCCTCACGCTCAATGCCAAGGCATATCCGGGCACGGCCCCCATCGTGGCCAAGTTGGGTGAGCGTGTTCGACTTCGGTTTGGGAATCTGAGCGCGATGGATCATCATCCGATTCATCTGCATGGCTACAGCTTCAAGGTCATCGCCACGGATGGCGGGGACATTCCTGAGGCTGGTCAGTGGCCGGAGACTACGGTGCTCGTGCCGGTGGGCAGTACCCGCGATGTCGAGTTGATTGCCGACAACCCCGGCGATTGGGCCATGCACTGCCACATGACCCACCACCTGATGAACCAAATGGGGCACGGCCTGCCGAACATGATCGGGGTCAAGCCCGGCGACCTCGACCAGAAAGTGCAGAAGCTGCTGCCGAATTACATGACGATGGGCCAGCACGGCATGGGAGACATGGGGGAGATGGGCATGGCGGTCCCCTCCAACAGCATCCCGATGGTCGGTGCGCGAGGCCCCCACGACTACATCACCATGGGCGGCATGTTCACGATCCTCAAGGTCCGCGAGAATCTGGCCAACTACGACGATCCCGGTTGGTACAACGCCCCCGCAGGGACTCAAGCAGACTTGGCAAGCGCCGACGATTTGCGCCGCGACGGTGTCTCCGCACGCGCGTCGCCTGCTGCGACGTCGACCACCCACTAGGTGGGCCTAACCCTCTTCATCCGCGGCGGATCACCGCGTTGCGGCGTGAGTTGATCCTGCGTCTGGGCGGGAGAACATTGGCTGGGAGGCGGTCGGTGCGTTACAGATACTCGCCGGGAGTATTCTTCTCGACCAAGTCGCGCGGCCGAAGCAGCATTTTTTGCTGGGCAATCGCCACCAATACGTCCATTTTCTGCTTCGGCATGCCGGGCATGTTACTAAACGTCGGTATTTCAGTGAAAGTACCGCCAAACAGTAACGCCGCGCCACGCCCAAGGACCCCGATAACGCAGAAAGGCCCAACCTCGGAACAAAGCAGAGTGGACGTGCCGAACGTCACGGGCGAGCGCAACGCGATCACGGCGCTGCGACGAGGGCCTCGATCTGTGGCCGGAGCTCGCCGATGACGGTCTGGTAGCTGGGCAGCTGCGGCACCAGGGGGCCGAGCCATTGCTCCCAGGTCTTCTCGACGTAGGCCAGCATGCGCTCCTGAAAGAAATCCTCGGCCCCCGCGAACGTGACGTGCCGCACGGAGCACTTAGCGCTCAGGAGCGCTGCGAAGTTGGTCAGGTCTAGTTGGCCACGATAAGCGCCCAACACGCGCCACAGGTCGTAATAGTCGCGGGCGCGGGAGCGGCTCCAACCCCGTTGCTGGAGTTTCTCAGCGTGCTGCAGGATGGCGCGGAGCTTCTCAGCGACGACTTCTTCCAGAGCATAAGCTAGGACTTGGGCCTCCAGCGGCTCGTCGTACCCGTGGATTACCGTTCGACGCGCCGGGGGCTTGAGCAGCGTCTCGTCCATCGAGACTTCCACCATCACCCGCGTTTGCGCTTCGCGCTGCCACGGGAACCGCGCCCGGATGGTGAAGGCTTCCTGGCCGCCGGGGTGCGGCTGCTTCTCGGTGTAGCGCTCGCAGACGATCTCGACGGGAGCGTATTCATCAAGCAGACGGATCGCGGTCTGGCAGCTTTCGCGCATGGCCGCCTCCAGTTCCGCTCCGCGCGGCACTTGGCCGATCCCGGAGAAGTCCAGGTCTTCCGAGAAACGGTAGTCGCCGAACCAGCATCTCTTGAGGGCGGTGCCGCCCTTGAAGATGAGCGTATCGCGCAGCGAGGCTGTCTGACCGATGCCCGCCAGAATCCACGAGAGCAGGTAGTCGCGCTCCAGAACGTCCCACGGGATGTCCAGCCGTTTGCGGGCTTCTTCCAGGCGGGTGCGAAGCGGTTTCATAGCGTGACCTTTCCGGGCAGGTTCTCCTGGATCATCCACTGGCGGTCGCACGGTCCCTGACGCGGGCCGCTGGGGTCGAGCGTTCGGTAGCCCTTGATGGGGACGCTCAAGAGCGGCTGGAGTCGCGTCGTTTCAATGCTGTGACGCTGGAGCACCCAGCCCAGCCGCTTGGCGGTCGCCGCGTCGAGCTTGAGGGCATAGGCGATGATGCGGTTGACGTCCAATCGGTCGGCCCGTACCGCGAAGGCATGTAGCACCTCGGCAAAGTCCCCGCAGTACTGGGGCATCATCAATCCGTCCAGGAGTGTGCGTTCGGGGTCGGTGAAGGTTACGCGGGCCTCGCCTACCCAGATCTTCTGCATTCCGAAGAACCGCTCGGGCTTGATGCGGATGAACTGGTAGATCGTGGTCCCGACAAGGAGCCCGCCGCGATCTGGTTGGGCCTTGGATCTGCGCGTCTGTGGAATGGGCGAGTCCGTGGTCGTGAGAACGAAGACCTTCCGGGGCGCTTGCTCCGTCAGTCCGTGGTGGTGCAACGCGGACCAGTGACTGATGGCCGCGCGCGGGATCAGCGCCATGGCGATCTCGAACTCGTGGGCGCTGGTCACACCTGGAATCGTGGCCGAGAGGGCGTAGAGGCCCTTACGTAGCCGCACGAGCCAGCCGGAATTGGCCAGGTGGTGGAGCGCCTGGCGAAGATAGCCCGCAGACAGGCCTGCCGAGGGTGCAAGCGCCCGCGCCCGATCCATCGTAAAGACGCGATCTCCTTCACTGGCCAGCGCCCGGATGAGCCGCATGCCGGGCGTCCCGGGTGTTTGTTGGTCTGTCGCCATAGTTCGTTTCTCTCGAACAACCACCCATTGTTACCATCGGTCATCTGCTAGATACAGTATAGAGATTGTTCGGCCAAATCAAACAATCGACTCAGATTGTCTACGGCCTAGCAGTTCTGGTATTCCAGCGGCGGTGCGGAGCATAACCTGTGCTGCTGTACAAGGATGTTCCGCAAGTGACGCGGCGGCGAGGCCCACATGCAGGGCTTTGTTCATACTGTCGAGTGACCGGCGATAAACAAAGCCGCCCGAAAGCCGAAGCCAGCGGGCGACCTTCCGGGGGCGAGTTGTTCCGCGCATTATATTTGATCACGTCGTTTTGCCAGGCCCAACAGCCATCGGCCACCACCCAAACGGGCAGGTTTCCGCCAGGTCGCGGGCCTTAATGGTCAGGATGCACCCACACGTGCCGTGCCCGTCACGCTTCAGTGATTCGAGCATGGGACCGCAGGTGTGCAGCGAGCCATCGGCATTGAACGTGGCATGCCCCCTCGGGCATTGGCGACAGACATTGAGGCGGGCGTCGACCTGCTCCTCGGTGGCGCGGTCGATGCCGAAGGTAGTTTTGGCGATGCTTTTGGCGGCGTGGGCGAGGCGATGGGTGATGTGGGCCGCTGTCTTGAGTTTCGAGGTAGGTGGCTTGGGCCCACGTGTCGCCCAGCGCCGACGCAGCATCTCAAAATCGTCGTCGTTAAGCGTGTACCAGCCCTCATCCCGATTCACCGTCACGGCGTGGCGCAGCACATCGGTCAGGTAACCCGGCGGTCTTTGCCTGGCCTTGCGGTACAGATTCTCCAGCGACCTACGGCGCATCGTCACACCCCCCGGTTGCCCCCCCGGAAGTACCCCCGGTAGCGCCCTCACACGGCGGATCGAAAGTCCCGGGTTGGCAGTTGCCGTGGGTGTCCTTGCAGCAGTGATTGTTCTCAAGCGTCGCGCTCCAGTTCTCTGTGGTGGGTGTCCCGTCCCAGGCGATGATCCCGCACGCACCCCAGATCCCACAACAGTCGTAACCGTAAGTCTCCGGACCATGCCCGCAAGGGTTCCACTGATCGTGCTCGGGATACCAGACGCCGTTAGCGTGCTGCCACTGACCATCGACCAACACCTGCTGGTGCGTCCACAGGCTGGCAGGGTTGGTTGCCTGACACCACCACCAGGCCTCGGCCACCACGCGGTAGTCGTGGACGCCGTCGTTATAGATCTCAGTCCCAACCGCCTGCCACAAGGCGATTCGTCCTCCGTGTAACGCACTGAGGACATCGCAGTAAACCTGCTGGAGCAGCGCATTACGCAGGGCGTTGTGCTGCTGGCGGTCGAACAGTTGCTGGCCCGTCAGACCCGCCGTGGGCAGTAGCGGCAAGGCGAGGCGCACGCGACTCTGATTGCTAAAGCAACAGGGACCGCAGGCGCAGCAGGTCACCGCCTGCCCGCAGCAGTCGCACGGCCCGAGATTGGTGCGGTCGCCCCGGGCCATTACGGGCAGTCCTCCGGGCAATCGTCATCGGGCACACAGAAAGACTCGTCCTCGATCTCCGTCAGGTCAGGGCCCTGGCATTCGTAGCGATACGTGGTGACACGCTTGTGCCCCTCCGGGCAGCAGCAGTTAAAGCAGACAGCGGCCTTCCAACTGTCGGTGGCGATTTCCCACGAGTCACAGGCGCAGATGCTGATGCCCCGGTCACCGCAAACGCTCTGAGCCTGAGCGAGTGCTGCATCAATGGCTTCCTGCTCGGTCCCGCCACTTCCCGTTGCGACGGATCGGCCCGCGCAATCACCAGAACAAACCAGTTGCTCCCGGCAGCCATCACAATCGCTGTGCGTGGCATCGGGGGTGAGATCGGTCTCCGTGCCGTCGCAGGTGCGTAACGCCGCCTGATAGCAGACCCCGTCCATGGAGACGATGTCACCATCGGCAATGTCGGGCGAGCGCACGGCCAGCGGCGATCCATCGAAGCATGGCGTCAGGTCAAAGCACTGGCCCTGGCAATCCTGGCAGGTGGCATATACATCCTCCGGCTTCAGCTCCTGATCGGTTTGCGCTTCGCAGTCTTCGATGGCGTCCACGCTGTAGCACACATCATCAATGCGAACCACATCCCCAACGTTGAGTGGCGTGTCACCTCTGACGTGGATCGTGGTGCTGCCACCATCGCAGTTGGACAACTGGAGTTTCCTGGTGCCCTCGCAGCTGCAGCAATTGTCAAACGGCCCGGCGAGGGACAGCCCGCACTCCGGCTCGACACACGCAAGTTCGGCATCACCGGGGATACGGACGAGGTAGCACGCCTCATCGTTGACGCGAACAACCTTCCCCACGAACTTTGTCAGATCGTCAGTGGTGTAGCGGGTCGGGTGGTAAGCGGGGTCGTCACACGCATCGAGGGCAAACGGCCGTGTTGCAGGCGCGATGCCAAGGCGAACGATGGCCCACTGCGTGCCGGTACCACCCTCACGCCATAGGATCGCCGCCGCACCGAACAAACCAGCCTCAAGGTGGCTCATCACCCCATCGCTGACATCGGCCAGTCGATTGGGCGCATCGTCGTCATCCACAGTCACCCGCGTGATACAGACGCCAGCGGCCCACGCTCGACCGATCTGCCCGCTTCGGATCGGTTCCCACGTAATCACAAACCGCCCAAAGTGCGCCAGTAGCGTGGGGGTGCTGCAGGCCAGTGCGATTCTGTTCTTAAACTCCGGTAAGTTGGTCGCAGGGCCCAGGATCGGTTGATCAATCCCCAACACGGCAAAGCGACCCACATCAGAGTCGCTGTCGTTACGCACCAGGATGATGCCGCCGGAGCGACCTTCCGACCCAGGCTGCGCTGCCTGCCCGCGGTTCTGCTGCCGCCCGCGCAGGTCCAGCGCCGCATCGACAAAGGCGTTGTACTCCGAGGCCGGGATGCGAAGCTGGTCGCCGGTTTTGACCTTCTTAAAAGCGTCGCCCATTTAGCGACTCCCTGTCAGGTCGATAACGACGCGTCGGGGGTTACCGCCGCTGAGGCGCGACCAAACCATGGCCGTAGCGCCGCAGGCACGCAGGGCCAGCACAATGGCTCGCCATTCGCTGGGCCGCGGTGCGCGCAGTGCTCCCATCAGTTCGACTGTCTGATGGTCCACCCAGCGCAGGGTGGCCGAGAATGTGAACGGATCACCGTAGCTGCCCTCGTCAGGCACCACACGGATCACCGCCGCGACAGGTTCGATCAGGGCTTTCATGTGCCGATCCCCAGTGCGGAGAAGTCCGCTTCCTCGTAGACCTTCTCGACATAGGCGGCGATGGGTTGTTTGACGAGCGTGTTACTGGCCGCATCCTCAGCGTCGGCGTAGCGGATCCACAGGTACTCCCATCCCTTCTTGGCAATGCCGCCGATCGAACCCACGCTGATGCCGGTTCGGTTGGGGCTGCCAGCGAAGCGGAAGGTGATCTCCCAGTCGTCGTTTGCATCGGTGCCGCGCAGTGAACCCGTTGCGCCCAGCAACAGGCACTCACCAGCCGCCAGGCCACGGAACGCCGCATTATTAACCTTGCCGGTGAGTTGGAAGAGTGTGCCTTTGAACGCAAGGGTGACCTGGGACGCCGGGAGATAGTGGGTCTCGCTAAAGGCGTAGACGGGTACGGTGATGTCCACACCTTCCACGTTGTCGTGCGTGACACCGATCGCCCCCCGGAAGTTGGGGGCTGTGCCTGACGCGGCGTAACTGCCCACGGTCTGCAATGACTGGGTGATGTGCTGGGTACCGCCACCGGTGTCGAAGCTGAAGGATGAGTCACCGGTCTCCGGAGGTTTGGCATACTGGCGCGGCGCGTACTGCGCCGTGCCGGTCCAGATGCATCGGTCGGCATTTCCAGGGGCCGCGTCGATGTGGACCGGCTCAACCGTCGGTGGTTGCCTCACCAAACCGTGGAACGTCTCCGGTGCCGTGGCCTTCAGCGACGACAGCGCCGCAGCTTCGTCGGCCGTGCCGCGAATGGTGAAGACCAGCTCAGCCGACTGGTTCTCGGTGTACTGCCGCGAATCGATGTTTTCAGTGCAGTTGATGGGCATCCGTGCCTACTTGTTGCTATGGTCCACCCGGATGGCGACAATGTTGTTGTCGCGTAGATCGTTACCGGGAGACACCTCGATGGATTCGATGTCCAAACCAGTTGATCGTCTGGAGGTCAGCATTCCGTTACGACCTCTGGCGCAAATCGCCGTCGCCATCGTGCTGGCATTCCCAACGGCCATTGCCGGCCATCTCTTGGGATTTGCGATGGCAGTAGTCGGTGATATTGAGGCAATTCCATTGGGCTCCTTCCTGTATGCAATGGGCGAAGGTGTCGCGGCATCGATCTGTTTTGCGATGTTCCTGTCAAGATTTCGCGCCTCTGTCCCCACCCGTGTGTGGTGCTGGTTGGCGGCGACTGTTCTCCTCGTGCTGGCTTTGCCCAGCCTGAGTGTGTTATCCCTTCAGTACTTTCGTAGCGAGAGCATCCACTTCGCTTCGATCTGCATTCTCTTTGCCATGGCATTTCTCCTGTGGCTCGCATGGTTGCCTTGGTGGCAGCCGTCATGGCTCATGCGCGGTCACGCTGATCGTTGAGTGAGGTGCACTATCAGGCGAAGGTCAATCCGCCGGTCTGCGCGGCCTGGACGAGCTTCTTGGTGTGCTTGGCCGTCTCCTCAGTGGCCCTGGCGGTGCGGTCGGCGGCATCACCGGCAGCCAGTCCGCGCACGGCGGCGGCGTTGAATGTGCCTTTAACGCCGACCTTCGCCGCTTCCTGCTGGATCAACTCATCCATGCCATCCAGGGCCCGGCGGGCGCGCTCGATGATGTCATCAGGCCCCCCCAACTCATCCGGCGCACCGTCTTTGGCCAGACGTTTGTTGCGGGCTTCATCAAGGGCCTGTTGCCACGCGGCTTTGGCCGCCTCCAACTCGCGCTGGGCTGCGTCGATCTTCTGTTTGGATGCAGCGTCGATCTGACTCTCGGCCTCCAGCGATGCCTGACCGATCCTGGCCAGCTTCCGCTCCTGCTCATCGGCGATGGCTTTGAGTGCCCCTTGGCGTTCCCGGTCAATATCCGCCAGGGCGGCATCCTTCTCCCGGTTGCGCTGGTCGATGCGCCCCTGAGATTCGCTGTCGAGCATGGCCTTGGCACCACTGGTGTCGAGCGTGTCATCCACCAATCCCCACAGATCAATGATCCGCTTGGCCACCCAGTTGACCGCTCCGTCCCACACGTTCATCACCCCGGTGGCAAGCTTCTCCCACATGGCCATCATGCTGTAGTAGAGTTTGAGCATGGTCCCGGCGACCGACGAAACGCCGATCTCCCAGGCTGCCTGCAGGCCGTACCACATGCCATAGACGATCTTCGTGGCTCCGCCTTTGAGCCATTCCCAGAGGCGCAGCAGTTCGAGTACCCCCTTCTGCCAAGTGACTTTGAGCGACAGCCACAGCACTTTGGCCGCCAGCACGATATCCCCGGCCATGAGGGCATCGGAGATGCCCTGGAAGGAGGCTGTGGCGAAGGCCGAGAGTTTCTGGAACTGCGTCCCCAGCCAGGCCAGTGTCTTGCCGCCTGCACCCGATGCGTAAATGAGGTAACCGGCCATGGCCGCCACGGCGCTGATGACCAGCCCGATGGGCGAGACCATAAACGCAATCACCGCCGCCAATACTTTTAGTACCGCACCGACGGTCACGATGACCGTGATCAGCGCGCCGACCACAGAGCCCACCCCCGAGATGATCGTGCCCAGCATCACCAGCGCGATACCCACTGCCACGATCATGGCCGCGACTTTGAGCACAGTGACAATGACCTTCTGGTTCTGTTTGACCCATTGGCCAACTGCCGCCACAACCTTCCTAAACCATTTACTGGCCGCCTTGAGCGTGGGTGCCAGCGCCTCGCCCACCGACACCATCAAATCGATCACCGCCATCCGGTTCTTCTTCAGCTCTCCCGACAGCCCACCGGTCATCAGCGCAAAGGCCTCATCCGCCCTACCGGCGGCGTTCTGCATCAGATCCAGGTCCTTCGTGAAGCCCTCCATGTCGGCAGCCAGTGCCGCAATGCCACCGGCGGCTCGGACCTCGGGGAAGTCGACCTGAATCTCCGACAAACTCTTGCCGACGTACTTCTGGATCAGCGCCGCAATATTGCCGGCCTGATCCGGTGCGGCTTTGAGAATGTTGACCAGCCTGGTGGTTGCTTCCTCGGCACTGAGGCCCTGGCGGGTCATGGTGGCGATAGCGGCCATCATGTCCTCCATCGACATACCCGCCGCCCGTGCCATGGGAGCGACCTTGCCGATGTTGGCCGCCAGGTCAGGGAACGTCAGCTTGCCGCGCTTCACTGTCTGGAACATCACGTCAGCGACATGACCAGCCTGGCCGGCCGACATGCCAAAGGCGTTAAGCACGCTGGTGAGCCCATCGACCGCCACAGCGGTGTCGGTCATACCGCCCTTGGCGGCCTTGGTGGCCACCCTCAGCACATCCAGCGCCCTGGCCGGGTCCACCGACGCCGACAACAGATCGTAAAGGCCCTTAGCCAGCACATCAGTGCTCTCACCGAACTCGACCGCGAGCTTGCGGATGCCCTGGGTGAAGGTATCCATGTGCTTCTCGGGCTCATCGAGCATCGTCGAGACCATCTTCATCTGGGTCTCAAAGTCACCGAACGCCGTTCCTGAAGCGAGCAGCGGTGCGGCGATGGCCGTCCCCAGCGCCATCATCTTCAAGCCCAGATTGCGAACGCCGTCGCCGAACGCTTTGACCTTCTTCTCCGCCCGGCGCAGGCCACGCACGAGCTTGCTGTCGTCGGCGAACAACTCGACGAACGCACGGCCTGCCCGGATGGATGTTGTGCTGTTTTGAGCCAAGCTATATCCTTATCTGAAAGGCATCTTCGGAGTATCTTCAAATGGCGGATAACAGCGATAGCAAGGGTATATTGACTTCAATGCTCCGTGATTTTCGTTACTGGTACATTGTGCTTGTGACCATTGTCTTTGCGCTGACTCTCGCGTTTTTTGAAACATTGCCCTCACCACTCAATCAGCGGCTGGTTGTAGGAGTCCTGATCTACCTTCTGTGCTTCGGATTAGTGGTCGAATGTCAGGTGTTATGGCAATGCAGGTCGGGCAAAGCAGTGCTCAGAGTTTGTGCGTTTTGTTGCTTTACGGTTTTGAAGGTTGTGCTCTTACTAGGATTGATCTTTTTCCTGTTTTGTACCGATGGTGTCATGGATGCCATAAATAAGGTCGTCCACATAGAGCAGGTGAATATTGAGCGTGTGGATCATCTTGAAAATCGCCAATAGATGAGCGATCAGGATCGTGGTCTGCCCTCTATCGGGTGGTGTTGTTCCGTTTGCGGCTAACGACCCGATGGACGCTGCCGCGCGGCCTCCACGGAGGCATCCACCTGGGCGTCGGTGAGGTGCGCTGCGGCGAGGATCGCGGCCTTCTGCTCGTCAGTGAGTCGGCCTTCCTGTTCAGCCAGGCGATACTGCGAGATGCCCAGATCGAGCAGCGCGCGGGCGGACTGGATCAGTGCGAGGATTTCAATGGGAGTCATCGGGGGTTTCCTCAGTGTTCGGGGTGTCGGGTGTTTCGGGAGCGGGAACGGCAAGCAACGGCGCTGATGGTCCACC
>JBGSTK010000137.1:0-13429 GCA_041736565.1 Phycisphaeraceae bacterium
CACCACCGCCAGACGGGTCGCGGCCAATGCCCGGCCGTCGAGTTGCAGATTCGCCAGTCGTTGCGCCAAAGCCTCCGCCGCGTTGGGCGATGTCAGCCCCAGCCAAACAAACTCGCTCAACCGTTGGAGCGCCGTGTCAACCTGCGCCAGCGATGCAGCATCGGCGGGCACAATATCGATCGTCGGCGCTTCGATCACTTCAGCGCCGAGGCCCTCAAGCATCGCAGCCAGTTCCGACGCCTGCGATCTGGCACGCGTTACCAGCACACGCCTGCCGCGCAGTGGTCTGGTCAAAAAATAATCCAGGCCCGGTTCGCTGATCCCGGCCACGGCTCCCACGACGATGATGGCGGGGGAACTGATGCCCGCTTCCGAAACCGCGATGGCCACCTTCTCAAGGGTCGAGCGCACGGAGCGCTGTTCCGGCAATGTGCCCCACTGCACCACCGCAGCGGGCGTCGTCAACGGCAGCGCGTGGCTCGCCAACGATTCCACGATCTGCCCCAACCGCCCCACGCCCATATAGAAGCAGAGCGTGCCGCCCGAGGCCACGAGCGACGCCAAGGCCGCGTAGTTGATCGACGTCTCGGGCTTACCCGGGTCTTCGTGGCCGGTGACGAATGTGACACTGCTGGCGAGGTTGCGGTGGGTGACAGGAATGCCCGCCCATGCCGGTGCCGCGATACCCGCCGTGACACCGGGGATGACTTCGCAGGCGATGCCGTGCCGCGCGAGGTGGGCTGCTTCCTCAGCGCCCCTGCCAAAAAGGTACGGGTCACCGCCTTTAAGTCGCACCACCCCGCCGCCTCCAGCGCCATCCCGAGCCAAGCATTCGCGGGCCTTCGCCACAAGCAGGGCGTTGGTCTGATCCTGCGTCAGTTTGTGTTGCCCCGCACGCTTGCCCACATCAATCAACTCAGCATCCGCAGGGGCCTGACACAGCAGCGCGGGGTTGGCCAGTGCATCGTAGATGACCACCCGCGCCGCCCGTAGCCGCGCCAGGCCGGCGACCGTGATAAGCCCGAAATCACCCGGCCCGGCACCGACCAGGCTCACCGGGGCACTTTGGCTATCAATAGTCGCGGCACGATTTTCCATGCAATCTTTAAGCTCCAGGTAAACCCTGCGACTTGTATGGCCGATGAGGTCTGTGAGGATCATAACGCCTCACGCATCGCAAAACCCCGTAGGGGGGGCAGACAAGTCAGGAGCCGCATATGTCCGCCAATGCCCAGCTTCGCCTCGTGAACCACACCAGCACGCAACAGGAAGACAGCTTCCGCTTCGACCGCCGACGAGCGATCCGACACGATGTGTCAGCCCGCGTCACGGCTGTACGTCGGGGGCGACAGGCCGGTGCTCCCGCTGGCATCTGCTCGTTGCAATTGTTGGACCTCTCCGATACCGGAGCGGGAGCCGTGGCTCAGGAAAATATCGAGGCGGGCAGCATGGTCACGCTGCTCTTCCCACCTCACGGGCCGGAGCGAGGCTTTGACCGTGTAGGGCAGGTCGTCCGCTGCGAACACCGTGACACGGGCACCCACATCGGCATCCGCTTCGAAGCACAAGCCATGGTGGCATGAGGCCTCGGGCCTAAGTTTGAGTACTTGGGTACCTGAGCACCACCGCACGAATCTCCTATCTGGCCCGGCGACGCAAGTCCCGGGCTTTTTTTCGCGCTGCGTTTTTTCGCGCTGCACCTCACAGCCACGCAAAGCCCCGGGCTGTCTTCGTGTATCCTCCCGGCCATGAGCATCATCGAGCACATGCAGTGGACGGGCGACGCCGAGACCGGGCACCTTCGCCTTCTTGACCAAACTCGCCTGCCCACGCAAACCGCCTGGCTGGATTGCAGGAGCGTGCAGGATGTGTGGGACGCCATCAAGCGGCTGTCGGTTCGCGGAGCGCCCGCCATCGGTATCGCTGCAGCATTCGGGTGCGTCATCGGTGCCCAGCGTGGCGGATCGATGCGCCACGCTGCCGAGCATCTCGCGACCAGCCGCCCCACCGCTGTCAATCTTTTCTGGGCACTGGATCGCATGGGCCGGGTGACGCCCGCCACGCCTGAATCGCTCCTGGCTGAAGCCCGCGCGATCCACACCCAGGACCGCGCCATGTGCCAGCAGATCGGCGAGCATGGCCTCGACACCATGCGACACCTGCGCCAAAAACTCGGGCTCACCGCAGACCAACCGCTAGGCGTGTTGACCCATTGCAACGCAGGCGTTCTGGCAACGGGAGGCATCGGCACCGCCACCGCCCCGATGTACCTGGCCCACCAGCAGGGCGTGCCGATAGCTGTCTTCGCCGATGAGACGCGGCCGCTTCTCCAAGGCGCGCGACTCACCGCCTACGAGTTGAGCCAAGCTCGCATCGACGTGACCCTTCTCTGCGACAACATGGCTGCCATGGCCATGCGTCAGGGGTTGATTCACATGGTCATCGTCGGGGCCGATCGCATTGCCGCCAATGGTGACGCCGCCAACAAGATCGGGACCTACGGCGTGGCGGTGCTGGCACGGCATCACGGCCTGCCGTTCTACGTCGCTGCACCAAGTTCAACCTTCGACCTGTCACTCGCCACTGGCGACGCCATCCCCATCGAGTTTCGTGGGAGCGACGAGATCACCCACGGCATGGGCAAACAGACAGCCCCGGACAATGTCAAGACCTACTCGCCAGCCTTCGATGTGACGCCCCACGACCTCATCACGGGCATCTTCACGGAGCGCGGGCTCATCACGCCCGTCAACACCGTCAACGTCAAGGCGATCATCGGCAACTAACGGATGCGTCGATATCATGGAATGGCACGCCACGCCCATAGTGGCCCATCGCCTACCGAGGGACTCACCATGAAACCAGCCAGCGATAGACTCGTCGAGGCGTACTTCTCACCGCAAGCCAACGAACTCAAGGCGCGATCAGCCAAGGCGTTGACCATCAGCATCGTCGTTGGGGTGACGGCCGTCTCGAGCTTCACAGCCTTTGTGATGCTGATATTCCTATCAATCCTGGGACTCAGTCCCCTGAGCGGGGCCGTGGCTGTTCTTCTGGCCTTGCTGTTGTTGGGGATTGTGGTTGTTGGAGTCATCCTTTCGTGGGTCTTCACTGGGCGGTATATCTATCTACGCGTGCAGTTGAATCGCCTGATCCAGGAGCAGATGACTCCCGCATCGCCTTGATACATAGGCTCGCTTCCGTCCGCGTTGATCTTTCTGCTCACCACCCCATGGCTCTGAGGATCATATTGCCAATCACGATGTAGGCGTTGTCGAGCATCTGCGGGCGGAAGAACGTGGTTGGCAACTCGGGGTCGCCAATGAAGGGGCGCAAAACCCAGGCCAATTCAATAGCGACGAAGATGTAAACAAGGAACCAGCCCACCAGCATCACCTTGTGGCGGGGGTTGGCGCGGATCAATGGGCCATATTGCCTTCGCACCAGCAGTTCACCAGCGGATACGGCGATGAAGAACAGCAGCCCATTAAAAAACGTGGCGGCGTGGTAGCTGGTGTCGGAGCAATACCAGATGGCGACGAGCGGCCCCAATGCCGCCAGCACCAGGCTCATAACCGCCTGCGCGCCGATCAGGGCCCGCACTGCTGGTCCAAAGTCGTCACGCAAGCCCAGCAAGGTATTGACGACAAAAAAGGCGGGCAGAGTCAGGGCAAAACTCACAAGTTGCAGCAGCGGCACCTTGAGAGCCGCGTAGAACATCTGGATTGGACGCGGGCCATCTGGACCAGGATAGCTCCCCAGAAAAGCGCCGTAGAGCATGCCAAAGAGCAAAACATAGGCCAGCAGATGGTGGATCGGTACTTCGACGGGTTGCATGTGGCGCGGCACTGACCATGCGGGCCGCAGCAGAGCATCGGCACCCAAAAAGAATCGCCTCATAGATGAACGGGCCGTGGCGTTCATAACGGCTCAGCCCTGCCAGCTCATCAACTCGCCCAGCGCCTTGAGTACCGCTTCGAGGAAGTTTGACTCCCGTGGGGCAAAGAAAATGAAGGCCTCATTGGCCTTGCCAATGAAGGGACGCAACACCCAACTCATCTGCGAGCCGACTAGACCAAACAGAATGACCCAGAAGCGAAACACAGTTTTGACGTGCCCACTGAACACTGTGCCGGGAATGTGATCCAACGCGCTCTGAGACCGCGGCAGGCTCCGCGGCGGCGGGAGAGGCTGGCCCGACAGGTTCCGCCGAGTCTGCGCTGCCTTGAGCGATGGGCCGATACTGATGCCGGCGTCAGCAGTGGCCGCACCTGGAGGGACTTCACTGGCCAGAGAAGCTGACTCCGACCTTGTCGCAGCATTGTCAGGTGAAGTGGCCTGATCGGCGGCCTCATCGGCGGGATCGAGTATTTCCTCGAGCACGACCGGCAGCTCGGCATCATCCGGTTGAGTCTGGGGCACCGCCCCGGCTTTGGCACGTTGCTCCCGAAACGCAGTCGCCTCCATCACCAGCGTCATGCGATGCAGTGTCTGGAGCAGGAAGCCCATGCCAAGGAAGCCCGCCAGTGCACAGCATGCCACGTTGAGCAGCAGGATGAACGGATGGCTGGTGGTGGTGACGGAGAAGAAGGCGACGATCGGGCCGAACGATGCCAGCACCGCCAGCAGCACGGACATGGCCGCAACCATCAGCCGCCCCAAGGCGCGGAACGTCAGCTGCGATCCGACCAGGGCGTTAAAAACGTAGAGCGATGGGAACGTGACGATCAAGGTCAGTAGGAAAAGGGCGGGGACTTTGACGGTGTTTGCCGCCATCTGTTGCCAACCCGACCAGTCGGCGTGATTGAAGAGGCCGAAAAACCCCATGCACACGCCATAGGTGGCCGCCAGCAGAACAAGCAGCACATTGAGCCCGCCCGTCGAGACGTGGATCGTGCCATCCCCGAGCGCTTGGAGTGAAGTGGCCTTGCCGCGAAGAACCCGGTCCAATTCCGCGAACCATAGACGCATGTGACACCTCGGATATTGAAAGACAGTGTACTGAATAAAGTACGTACCAGTCTTCAGACGGTTCGCAAGAAAGTAAATAAAGCAGCCAATAGTTGTGGATCAGGGCGGGTGAAGCGGTTTGCCGGGGCCGGATTTGGGCTTTGGGCTTTGGGCTTCGCCATTGAACCCATCGCTCCGACTGATTTGTCCACTTCTAAAGACCCGGTATGATGACGGCCTATGGGCACCATTCGTGAAATCAAGGGTCGCATCCGGGCTGTGGGCAACATCCAGCGCATTACCAAGACGATGCAGATGATTGCCACCGCTCGTTTCCAGGCTGCGCAGCGCCGCGCCACCGCCGCCCAACCCTACACCCGAAAAATCAGCGAGCTGGTGACCGAACTGGCCACGGCTTTGGGCGACGATGCCGCAGGAGCCGATGACGCACCCAAGGGCATCTCCCACCCGTTGCTCCAGTCGCCGCGGAGTCCCGTCGGTCGCCGATTGGTGTTGGTCATTACATCCAACCGAGGTCTGGCGGGGGCATACAACGGCAACGTGCTACGTCGAGCCAACGCGCATCTACGCCAGCACGCCCATGAACAGGTTGACCTCGAAGTGGTGGGCAAGAAAGGTATAGCCTTTTTCCGCTTCAACCGAGTGGCGGTGTCGCAAAACCTCACGCAATTTTCCGACAAGCCCGAGTACGACCAAGTCGAGGCGGTAGCGCAGCGTTACATGAGCGCGTTTTCCTCCGGCCGCTACGACGCGGTGGAAATTGTTTACATGGCGTTTACGTCGATGGCGCGGCAGACGCCCACAGTACTGACGCTTCTTCCTATGCGTCCACCCGCCGCTGAGCCGGTCCCAGGTACCCCGACTCATGCTGCGACCGCGGGCAAAGTGGATTACGAATTTTCGCCCGACCCTGCGACGCTGCTCGGTGAGTTGTTGCCCGAGACGGTCAAGGTGCAGCTCTACCAAGCGTTTAACGAAGCTGTGGTCAGCGAGCAGATTGCCCGCATGGTGGCAATGAAGGCCGCGACCGATGCAGCCGGGAAGATGAAGAAAAACCTGACCCGCAAGTTCAACCGCGCTCGCCAGACGCAGATCACCACCGAATTGTCCGAGATCATCGGCGGTGCCGCGGCCTTGGCGTGATCAAACTTGACACCACGCGGCAGGTCTCTATCCTGACCAGACTGGATTGTCCGCTAAGCCCTGACGCAGGGATGGTGGCCCGACAGTCCCGCGTTTATCAATCCCCCAACCCCCCTAATTGTGGAGCAATCGTGTTATGGCTATCAAAGTAGGTATCAACGGTTTTGGTCGCATCGGTCGTCTTTTCTGCCGAGCCGCAGCCAACAATCCCAACATCCAAATCGTGGGCATCAATGACTTGGTTCCCGCTGATAACCTGGCGTACCTGTTTAAGTATGACAGCACCCACCGCCGCTTTGAAGGCACCGTGGAGAGCAAGGGTGAAAACGCCCTGGTGATCAACGGCCGGGAAATCCCGACATGCTCGGTGCGCAATCCTGAGGAACTGCCCTGGGGTAAAGTCGGCGCTGACTATGTCGTTGAGAGCACGGGTCTGTTCACCGATTTCGAAGGTGCCGCCAAGCATCTCAAGGCCGGCGCCAAGCGCGTGGTGATCAGCGCCCCGACCAAGAGCCCCGAGCAGGTGCCCACGCTGGTGATGGGCGTCAACGAAGGCACGTTTGACAAGAGCAAGCACACCATCGTCAGCAACGCGAGTTGCACGACCAACTGCCTTGCACCGGTGGCGAAGGTTCTCCACGACAACTTCGGCATTCTCGAAGGTTTGATGACGACCGTTCACGCGGTGACGGCGACGCAGCCGACGCAGGACGGCCCGTCGCGTAAGGATTGGCGTGGCGGTCGCAGCGCCGGGTTCAACGTGATTCCCGCCTCGACGGGTGCTGCCAAGGCTGTGGCGCTGGCGATGCCGGCCCTCAAGGGCAAGCTCACGGGCATGGCCTTCCGCATCCCCACCGCCAACGTGTCGGTCGTTGACCTGACGGTCAAGACCGAGAAGACCACCAGCTACAAGGCCATCTGCGAAGCGATGAAGGCCGCCAGCCAGTCCGGCCCCTTGGCCGGTTACCTGGGTTACACCGAAGAAGAAGTCGTCTCCAGCGATTTCATCGGCGATCCCCGCAGTTCGATCTTCGATGCTGGCGCGGGCATCGAACTCAACGGCAACTTCTTCAAGGTCGTCTCCTGGTACGACAATGAATGGGGCTACAGCAACCGCGTGGTGGACCTCATCAAGCACATGGCCAAGGCCGACGGCTTGGCGTAATTGGTCGAACACAATTCTGATTCAGTAAAGCGCCCTGGCGAAAGTCAGGGCGCTTTTTTTGTTGGCGCGGTTTTCCGGAAGTGACTGCCGTTTGCTTTTCAAACGCCCCGTCGTACCATTTGGGCCATAATGCCCCGCCAAGGGATGGCGGCACAACCTAAGAAAGGGCACATCATGGGTTTGATTCAGGAATTCAAAGAGTTTGCGGTCAAGGGCAACGTCATGGATATGGCGGTGGGTATCGTCCTCGGCGTGGCGTTCAACAAGATCGTGCAGTCGCTGGTCAACGACATCATCATGCCGCCCATCGGCATGTTGATCCAGGGCGTGCCGTTCAAAGATCTCCGCGTAGTCCTCAAGCCAGGGGTGGCAGCCAGCGATGGCGTCACAGCCATACCCGAGGTTGCGATTCTTTACGGGCAGTTCACCAACACCATCGTGGAGTTCGTCATCGTGGCGTTCTCCGTGTTCATGGTGGTGAAAGTGATGAACCGCGTGGTTATGAATCGCCTATTGGTCAAGACGTAAAACCCCCGCCAAATTTGAGTTGCACGGGAGACCGGGATACCGACGCCGGGCGGGTCAAAGCTCCGTCTGCGGTTCGCCGTTGCTACTGAGAAATTCCTTGACCCGCTGCTCGATGAGTTGATCGCGTTGATCCTCGGGTGTCCGAAGTTTTTCGCGCAGTGCCTCGGCTCGCGTTTGCAGAGCTTCGAGTTCCTTCAAGCGTTGCTCAAGACGCGCCAGTTCGTGCTTGCGCATGGCCTGACGCACCGCAAACTGCTCCTGTTGCAAGCCGATCAGCTCGCGCTGCGCGACCTCTAGCGCGGGCTGGTCGTTATCCTGTTGAGCCCGGCGGCATTTCCGCGCTTCCTCTACGGAGCGACGTGACAGTCGAATGTCCTTAATCGCGAGCGTGAAAAGCTCGGGATCACGATCCTTAAGGTCGGCGAGCTTCGCCAACCGCGGCCACTGCGCCGCCATGGCACGCTCCATGCGGTCAGGATGCTCCTTACGTGCCTGGTCTAAGCGTTCGGCAAGTCGTGGGTTCTGCTCCCGGATAATTTCCAGAGCCGTCTCGATCTGTTTGGCGGTCAACGGCGGCGGCGGACCCTTCCGATCACCCTCGCGCTCCGGCCGATGCTCGGGGGGAGGTGCATCGTGTCCCGGACGGGCTTCGGGGCCGGGGCGAGGCGACGCCGTCTCCTGGGCACCGGCGTTTTCCTGACGCGTCGGCGAATCGGGGCGCTTGTCAGTCGCCTGCGCCAATTGCACGGGCTCTTCGGTTACCTGCGCATCGACATGGCCGGAGAGCGACCACGCGAGACTCAGGCAAACCGCCAACAATGTCAGGGGCTTTCGCTTCATGGCTTTGTTCCTCGGATAGGGTCCCGGACGATCCCCGGTCGTTTTCGCCGGGCGTGCGGCCGTGGCGTCCCCGCATCCGGAAGGTGCGGAGCACGGATCATAGACGTCAAAAAATGCGGGACGATGAGTCATTGGGATCGGGCACCACAGGGGCCTCGTCTTCCATGGCCTTAAGCGCCGCATCAATGCTGCGGAGGGCGGCGTTAGCATCGTTACTGATGCGGACCGGATCGGCAATGGAGTCCGCCACGGGGTTCGACCCCGTGCCCGGGGACCAGAACGAGCCGCGGGCTGTGGGGGTGTGGCTGGCGCTGGCCATGGCCTGTGCCAGATCGTAGTCGAGTTCGTTGAGCGCGACGGTGCCTTGGGCGCCACGGAAGATCGATGCCACTGTCAACACGATGCCCAGCACCGCAGCCACGACAATACTTGCCGCCAGCGACCGCACCCACCAGATGAGGTCGAGTCTGGTGATAAGCCCCTGTGCGTCATGAGGTTGCGTGTCGCTTGCCACGAGCTTCAGGGCGGGCTTATCCGTTGACTGCTGCGCCAGCAACGGCGTGGTGGCGGCGAGGATGCGCTGGTTTAGGCCTGCGGGGATACCGCCGGGCACGCTGGTGGGGGACAGCGCCTCATCGAGCAGTGCGTCGAACCGGGGGTCGAACCAGGGGTCAGACGGGGGTTGATTCCCGGGGGCGGGGCCGAGGTTGTCAGGGTTGGAAGTCATGGCTTTCTTTCTACAGGTTCAACGCATGAACCTGCCTCCTTCTTGCATGGTTATTCTAATCCACATTGCCCCGCCGAGGCGAGGGGTTATCGGGTGCGTCGGGATTGAGGATTTTCTTTAGTTTGGCCAAGGCCCGGTGGCCGCGTGCCAGGACGGTCCCAAGGGGCTGCTCCAGCGTTTGGGCGATCTCCGCAAACCCCATGCCCGCCGTATGCCTAAGGTGGAGAATCTCGCGGTCAGCCTCGCCCAATTGGGCAATGGCTCTCTGCAAGATTTCGACCTGCTCGGCACGGTCCACGATGTCAGCGGGGTCGGCTCCCTGGGCCTGTCCATCGGAAGTTTCCCGGGCAGCGACGACTTGCTGCTCCATACCCGCCCAGGCCCCGGCATCGTCACCCCGCACCAACGTCATATCGGTGGGCGTCGCCTGCCGTTTGCGCCGCCGCATCTCATCCCGCAGGCGGTTCATGGCAATGCGAAACAGCCAGGGCTCGAAGCGTCCCTGTTCGTGATAATTGGCGATGTTGGTGACGATCTTGACGAAAGTCGCCTGGGTGATTTCTTCGGAAAGCTCGGGGTCCCCGCATTGCTGCAGCAGCAGGCCAAAGACCCGCCCGCTGTACCGCTCGACAAGGGACCGCCAGGCTTGGGCGTCGCCGTCGGCGGCCTTTCGCAGCAGACGATCAAGATCGGGGGCGGCTTCCGGTTGCGTCATGGGGCAGCGTAGCTTAACCGGGACAGCGACAAGTGGGCAATGCGATGCCGTGTGGAAACGCGATGCCGCCGATCCCGTCGGCCCACATATATCGTCGGCCAAGTTCCTCGTCGGCTTGGCCCCACCCGACCTTAACCCGATGGCACCGCTGGTCGATGAAACGGGCAATGGGACGCATTGGCGTTCCGACCTGCATCATCCCCTGGCCCCATCGTCATGAGTCGTGCCGCCGTTCCACGCCTGCTGCTCGTCGAGCCCAACGCCGAATCGGCCATGCTCATGCGCCAGACTCTGCGCGAGCACTTCGGCCAGGATTGCGTGACGCCCTGCGCCACCCTCGCCGGGGCTGCCGAACAAGACATCGACAACATCGACCTTGTAATTGCCGACATGGACCTGCCCGACGGCACCGGCTTGGAGTTGCTCGATCGGCTTCTGCAGGATCGCCCGGATATCCCCGTCATTCTCGCTGCCAGTCATCCCAACCGCGACGAAGCACTCCACGCCATCGCTCACGGTGCTTACGACTACATCTGCAAAAATCGACCATTCCTTTTCACCCTGCCCATCATCGTCGAGAAAAATCTGGCGATGTGGCGCACCAAGGCTGAAAACCTGCGCCTGCAATTGCAGGTGACCCATTCGCTTGAGGAAGTGCGAGTAAAAAACACGCAGTTGGAAAACGCGGTTCGGCAGCTTGAGACAGCCGCCTCGACGGATCCGCTCACCGGACTGGCGAATCGCCGGGCCTTTAACCAGGCTTTTGAACGCTGCTTTTCCGCCTGCGATCGCTACGGCCATGACCTGACCTGCATCATGATCGACCTCGATGGTTTCAAGGCGTTTAACGATTCCCGCGGTCACCAAGCAGGCGATTCACTGTTGACGATGCTAAGCCGCGTGCTCGAAGCCAACTGCCGACGTAGCGACGTGGCGGGCCGGTATGGTGGCGACGAGTTCATCCTGCTTCTGCCCGAGACGGATCTCGCCACCGCTCGACTGGTGGCCAAACGCGTCAGCGATGAATTTGCGGTGGCGGTCAGCGGGTTAGCCAAGGATGCCTCGGGCATGCTGCCATCGGTCTCGATGTCTATGGGCCTGGCCACGTTGCGACATGCCAACCCTGAGAATCCCGAGCAGATGATCGCCATGGCGGATCACGCCTTGTATCGCGCCAAGCAGTCGGGCCGCAACCGCATGGTCGTCTACACCAACGCAGCCGATGCCAAGTCGGCTCCCTCGGCAACCGCCCTTCCTACGCCCCTGTCTGCCCCACCGCCCAAGCCCTCGGCAGCCCTAGCCAAGTCAGCTTGAACGCCGGTTGACAACGCTTAGGAACGTGTGCCTATAATTGGCACCTTGATTTGGAATTACTCCATTCTTCTCGCCGGGTCAATTTTGACCCTGGCGCTTTACTCGCCCGCAACGGCGCAGCTTTGGCGTGGTGACAATTCCCACGTCGAGGCACGCCTCATCAGTGATGCCGCAGCCGTCACCCCCGGACAACGTTTCCGCGTCGGTGTGCTTTTCACCATCGAGCCTGCCTGGCATATTTACTGGATCAACCCCGGCGATGCGGGCATGCCCACGACGGTGGAACTCCAAGCCCCCAATGGCGCGAAAGTCAGCGACCTGCACTGGCCGACACCCCACCGCTTCCTCGACCCCGGCGACATCGTCTCCAACGGCTATGAGAAACAGGTGCTGTTGTGGTGGCACATCACCGCACCCGACTCCGCCAGTATCGAGGCCGACAAGGTGTTGACCTTTGCTGCTAAAGCCAACTGGTTGGCGTGTCGGCAGGCCTGCGTTCTGGGCAGTGCTGATCTCGCGCTGACGGTGCCGATGGGGCAGGCGCTGCCTTCACCCGAGGCTTCACTGTTTGATCAAACCCAGGCCAAGACCCCCGTCGCCGCCGACGATGACCAGGCACCAGCCACGGTGGACACACAGACCAAGAACGGCCAAACGCAGGTGACCGTGTCGTGGAAACAAGCGGTGACCGATGTGGAAGTCTTTGCAGGCGTTGGTGCCAATGTCGCCATCGACGCGTTGACGATCGAAGAGGGCCAATCACCTGAGAAACCAACGGTCATCCACTTCACGCCTCGGTTGCTGGGCGACCCCGCAGCGGGCGTCAAAAACGTGCAATTTCCGCTTGTCATCGCCTACCGCCCTGCCGATTCCGCCGATGCCGCAGGCAAGCCCGATGCAGCGAACAACGAACTTAAAGCTCACGAACTCAAAGCCGAGGCTCGACGTAGTCTCGCTGTAACAATCAATGTGCAATCGCAAGACTCGAAACCCCTTGAAACGGAGACTCGATGATGAACGCGTACAGAATCGCAATGTTGGCTGTGGTGGCACTGGCGGCGGTGTTGACCTTTGGCTTGGTAGCCACAGCCGGTGACAAGACGGGCGCCACTGGCGCGCAGCCCGCATCGGACACCGCAATGTCCTGCTGCAAGGGCGCCGACAAAGGTGGTGACAAGGGCGACAAGGGCGGTTGCCCCGTCGGCGCCGAGAAGCCTGGCCCCAAGGCACCCACGGAAAATGCCACTTCCGCTACCGCGTCTGATGAGCTCAACTTCACGCTCAACAATTACGACGGCACGAAGGTGAGCCTGTCCGACCATGCTGACAAGATCGTCGTGCTCGAGTGGATCAACGCCGAATGCCCCTACGTCGTGCGCCACTACAAGGCCAAGACGATGACCGACCTGGCCGCCAAGTACAAGGACAATGGCGTGGTCTGGCTGGCGATTAACAGCGGCAAGAACATGAACGCCAGTGGCGACGCGAAGTGGGCCCAAGAGCACCAGATCGCCTACCCCATCCTCGCTGACCATGCCGAGGGCAAAGTTGGCAAGCAGTACGGTGCCAAGACAACGCCCCACATGTTCATCATCCAGCAGGGCAAGATCGTCTATCGCGGTGGCATCGACAACGACCCCAACGGCAAACTCTCCGCTGAGGAACGCATCAACTACGTCGACAAAGCCCTGGCGGAACTGACCAGTGGCAAGGCAGTCTCGGTCCCCGAGTCCAAACCCTACGGCTGCACCGTCAAGTACTGAGCCACCTGTTGACAACCCAGTAACCCACGAGCCGCGGATAACCTCCGCGGTTTTTTTCTTGTCTCTTACAATGGGCACGCGATTGGCGAGTGAGTACGTCGCGAGTGCTGGGGCCTTGCGTTATCGATTCTCGCAAATGGGTTAGTTGTCATGCCTGCTGAAGTTCATCCCTATGTCTCCCGCGGCGGCATCAAGCTCGCCGCAGCATTGGACGCCATGGCGATCAATGTAACGGGGATGATTTGCGCCGACCTGGGCTGCAA
>JBGSTK010000150.1:0-7296 GCA_041736565.1 Phycisphaeraceae bacterium
GGGTGACGGCTGGGGTGGCGGGCGACTGCGTGGCGGGGGCTTGCGGCTCCTGCTCACAGCCCAGCGCAAGGGTCAAAATTGCGGCGCCGCCGACCATCAGGCCTCGGGTCATCATCTGGTGCATTGGCATGGTGAAGGTCTCCGATTGTGCCTGCCCCGGACAGACGGTTAGGGGTGACATGAAAGCTTACGCTGCCCCACCAGCGGAAGGTTCAATGGGCGACGAAATTTTTCACGGTCCTCGTCCTCAGGCCGCGCCGGCTACTCAACCTTGCCCGACTGTCCCTTGACCAGCGTCGCCAGATTGCTCCGCATCAGGACGAAATAGTCTTCATAGCCCGGCCGATTCGGCGAACCCAGGGGATCGAGAATCAACACGCGGGCACCAGTCGCGCGGCCGATGGCGTCGATGGCGTTGCGGGGAAACTGCGGCTCAGCATAAACCACCTTCAGCTTCCGGCTGGCGACCTGATCGATGGCGTCCTGAAGTCGTCGCGGCGTGATCTCGGCACCAGGCCCGAGTTCCACCGGCGTCAGGTGCCCGACGACCTCCAGGCCGTAACGTTCCGCCAGCAGGTCAAAGGCGTTGTGGAACGTCACCAGCTCCTTGACGGGCACCTTGGTCAACTCCCGGCGATATTCCACATCCAGGGCTTCGAGTTTTTTGAGCACAGCCTGGGCACGCTTGGCAATCTCGCTGGCGAGATCGGGCTTGAGTTTGGTCAGTTCCTCCGCCAGCGGGACGACGAAGCGCTTGGCCAGGACAGGATCAAGCCAGAGGTGCGGGTTGGGACCGCTGTGGTCGTGAGCGTGAGCGTGGGGGGCGTCGCCGGGGGCGTCGTGGGCTTCGTTAGCGTGGTCGTCATGAGCGTCGTCGGCAGCGTGGGCTTCGGCGACGGGGGGGGCGGCGACGGGCGCTTCGTCAGCATGCGCCTTGGCGTCTGTGGCGCTGTCGTGGTCATTATGCGTGGGTGCTTCGACAGCTTGGGCAAAACGCAGCACGGGAACATCCTGCCCCACGGAACGGGCGGCCCAGTCATCGAGGCCCATGCCCACCATCACCACCAGTTTGGCCCTGGCTGCGGTGGCGCGTTGCGCGGGCCGGAGGTCGAAGCCATGGGGCGAGGCATCGGTGGGCAACAGCGTGGCAACCTCGAAATCGTCGCCCGCCAGTTCGCGCGTCAGACTCGCCAGCGGGTGAATGCTCACCAGCACCAGAGGCTTATCGGCAGCGACGGGCGTATGCGTCCCACTGTCGCAACCCATCAGGAGAGCAAGCACCAGCATCGCCGCCAATAGGGAGGTGTATCGCATACCCAATGATATCGCCGTCGCCACGGGATCAAAGCCGATTTTGCTCTGGCCTCACATGGCACGTACCTGCTCGAAGGGCAGCACGCCGCAGCGGGTGGCCCAGGTCTCGTAGGCTTGCGCCAGTTGGCGCGTCTTCTCCGGGTGTCGGGCGGCGAGGTTGCTTAGCTCCGTGCGGTCGGCAGACAGGTCGTAGAGTTCCCAGTCGCACTTGTGTCGCCGCACGAGTTTGAGGTCGCCCTCGCGCCAGGCAGAGTTGCCCTCGTGTTCCCAGCCGATGGGTTGCTGGCGTTGCCAGGCCTTGCCCGCCAGCAGGGCTGCGAAGCTTTCGCCCTCCAACGGTTGGATGGTGTGGCCGTTGTAGGTCTCGGGGTAAGGAGCCTCAGCGAGATCGTAGATCGTCGCCACCAGATCCACGAGATGGGCTGGCTCATGGCGAATCGCACCCGTCGAGCCCGCAGAGCTGGCGATGCCGCGAGGCCAGTGCGCAACAAACGGCGTCGCGATGCCGCCCTCATGCACCCAGTGCTTAAACCGCCGAAATGGCGCATTGCTGGCGTTGGCCCACGGCAGGTCGTAACTCATAAACGTGTGCTCGGCTCCCGGCGACATGCCCGGTATGTTGCCAAACTGCATGGCGCGGCCCTGCCTGGTGATCTGAATCTCCATGTCGCGAGGGCCGCAGCCCACCTGCTCAGCACAACCGCCGTTGTCGGAGAAGAAGAGGATCAGCGTGTTATCCAACTCACCGCGTGCTTCGAGATCAGCGACGATGCGGCCCACGTTCTGATCGACGCGATCCACCATGGCCGCATAGGTCGCCATGCGCGTGTCCTCCCAGGCCTGCAGCCGCACATCCGTCCAAGGCGGCGCCTGCTCATCGCGAGGCGAGATGTCCCAGCGTTTGTCGACGATGCCCATGCCCTTGAGTTCTTCATGACGGGCTGTGCGCAGCGTGTCCCAGCCTCGGCTGTATTTGCCGCGGTAACGCTCGATATCCTCCGGCAACGCGTGCAGCGGCCAATGCGGCGCGTTGTAGCAAAGGTGGACGAAGAACGGCTGCTTGCGGTCGCCAGCTTGACGCATCATCTCCATCGCCGCAGAGGTGTAGTGGTCTGTGGTGTAGAAGTTTTCGGGCAGTTCGATGAGGCCCGTCTCGTCGGCGAGATGGATGTTGTAGTAGCTGCCTCCGCCCGCGAGGTTGCCGTAGAAGCGCTCGAAACCTCGGCTCATGGGGGTCGGATGGGTCGGGTCATCGAAGCGCCATCGCTTGGCATCGTGAGTGGCTCGGCGCCAGGTGCCGCCGGAGTGCCACTTGCCGCTGTAGCCCGTGAAGTACCCCGCGGGCTTCAAGACTTCCGCCAGGGTGACGACATCGTCGCGGAGGTAGCCCTGATATGCGGGCGTGCCCTTGTTCTGGACCATGAAGCCCACGCCAGCCTGATGGGGGTACACGCCCGTGAGCAGCGAGGCGCGGGTGGGACAGCAGCGAGCGCAGTTGTAGAAGCTCGACATGCGTAATCCGCGTGACGCCAGTCGGTCGAGATTCGGCGTGGCGATCTCAGCGCCGAAGCAGCCGATGTCGGAAAAGCCCATGTCATCGCAGAGAATCATCAGGATGTTGGGACGCCGGGCAGGCGATTGCGGGGCGGAGTCCGTTGCGTCGGTTGAGAGGTTGTTGGACATGGTTTGAAAGTACCGTCACGGACAGCGCGCAGCAAACGGCGGCTTGGCCTGGCGTGCAATGCTTAAGATGGCGGGCATGGGTCAGTTATTTCCAGAGGATGATCAAGCCAGCGCGATGACCGCGGGCTATGCCGATGTCGCGCTGGAGCGAGGCGTCGATACGGTGGCGGGATTGACCTACGCAGTGCCCGTGTCGCTGGCGGGCTTGATGGTGGGCCAGCGCGTGCTGGTGCCATTGGGTCGGAGCGACAAGCCCGTGGCAGGCTACGTCATTCGACGCAGCGACACCACGCAGCACAAACGCATCAAGGCGATATTGGGCATCGACGCCCAGGCGGTGTCTCTGACGAGCGACCTCGTCGAACTGGCGCGTTGGATGGCGGGGTACTACTGCTGCCCGCTGGGCATGGTCTTTTCGACCATGCTGCCTGCTGCGGTCAAACATGGCACGGGCACGATCGCGCAGACGCTGGTGGGCATGCCGCAGGATGCGCAGCAGGCGGAGGATGCCGACCCTTTCATAGCCGACAACACAGATGCAGCCGCCAACGCAACGCCCCCCGCGAAACTGACGAAGCTGCAACAGTCCATTCTCGACACCGCCACCCGACTCGCAGCCGAGGGTCAGGCCTGGCATTCCCTGCGCGACCTGGCGGACCACGCGGGGGCACGCACCGTCGCGCCGGTCAAGCAGCTCATCGCCAAAGGCATCCTCGCCGTCAAGCAAGGCTCGGGCCTGCGAGCCGCGGCTCCGCTGGAACAACTGGCGTCCACCGAAGAGATCATCACGCCGCTGCAACTCATGAGCGGGCAACGTCGCGTCATCGATCGCATCGTCGCCCAGGTCTCGCGCGGCTTCAACGTGCATCTGCTCCACGGCGTCACGGGC
Source organism: Phycisphaeraceae bacterium (assembly GCA_041736565.1). Lineage (GTDB taxonomy): Bacteria > Planctomycetota > Phycisphaerae > Phycisphaerales > Phycisphaeraceae > JBBDMX01. The sequence continues at coordinate 3,887 of JBGSTK010000150.1, forward strand.
AGCGGCAAAACCGAGGTCTACCTGCGCGTCATCGAGCATGTGCTGGCACAACCCCCCGTCGAGTCAAACCCTGATACGCAAGCCTCAGCCCCAGCCCCAACCCCAACCGTAGCCCCTGGTGCCATCGTGCTGGTGCCCGAAATCGCGCTGACGCCTCAGACCGTGGCGCGATTCACGCATCGCTTTGCCCACGTCGGCGTGGCGGTGCTGCATTCGGGCCTTACTGCTGCTCAACGTCACGAACAGTGGCGACGGGTGAGACAGGGGAGCGTTCGCATCGTCGTCGGCGCTCGCTCCGCGGTGTTTGCCCCGCTGCCAGCCGTGGGCGTGATCATCGTCGATGAGGAGCACGAGCCCAGCTACAAGCAAGATCAGTTGCCGCGCTATCATGCCCGCGATCTTGCGATCAAACGGGCGCAGCTTCTCAACATTCCCTGCCTGCTGGGCAGTGCCACGCCGTCGCTGGAGTCCTATCACAACGCCACGCGGGAGGCGGTGACACCCAGCGCCACTCGTGGCGGCGGGCCCATCGCGCCGCCGCGCGAAAACGCGTTTCACTACCACCACCTTTCCGAACGTGTGGCCGGTCTGGTGCTGCCGGCGGTGGCCATCGTCAACCTGCAGGAAGAGCGCCGCAAGCGTTACGAATACACCGGGCACGGGCCGGGCAGCGGCGTCCATCTGCTGTCGATCAAACTCGAAGTCGAGATGCGACGAGCGCTCAAAGACAAGCAGCAGATCATGCTGCTGCTCAATCGCCGAGGCTATGCCAACTACATCGCCTGCCCGGACCATCGCTGCGGCTGGATGATGCAGTGCGACTACTGCGATGCCACCATGGTCTATCACAAGGACGCCGCGCTGCCCACCGGCGGGATGCTGCGCTGCCATCACTGCCTGGCGGAGCAGTTGCTGCCCGAACACTGCCCCGTGTGCAGCCGCAAGGTCACGGTCTTTGGCCTGGGCACGCAGCGGGTCGAAGAGGAGATCGCGCGCAAGTTTCCCGAAGCCCGCATGGCGCGGATGGATTCCGACACCATGCGCCGCGCCGCCGACTACCACGCGGTGCTCGAACGGTTCCGCGGGGGCGACATCGATGTGCTGGTGGGCACGCAGATGATCGCCAAGGGTCTGGACTTCCCCAACGTTTCACTGGTGGGCGTCATCAGCGGGGACACGAGCCTGCACATGCCCGACTTCCGCGCTGCTGAGCGAACGTTCCAGTTGATTTCGCAAGTCGCCGGCCGCGCCGGGCGCAGCGCAGCGACATCGGCAGCGGGCCTGGTCATCGTCCAGAGCTTCTGCCCCGATGACCCCGCCATTCTCTCGGCCAGCAAACACGACTACCACGGTTTTGCCGATCGCGAGTTGGCGCTGCGACAGAAGGTGGGCCTTCCGCCCATCACCCGCATGGCACGCATCGTCGTGCGACATCGCGACCACCTCAAGTGTCTGGAGATGGCGCGGAAGATGGCCGACCATCTCACAGAAGAGAACCAGCGTCTGGGTCACGGCGTGCGCCTCCGCGGGCCTGCGCCCTGTCCCATCGCCCGCATCGCAGACTTCTATCGCGTGCAGATCGAACTCATCGCCGCTCGCGCCGGCGTGATCCAAACGCTGCTTACCGCGCTGCGCAACGCGAAACTGCTGCAATCCGATGCACACACAGCGGTGGATGTGGACCCCGTCGCGCTGTTGTGATTCAACGAGTCGTGTTACGTCTCGTCGTCGTCAAGATCGATGATCTCATCTTCCTCAGGCTGGGCGTTGGCCTGTCCTTCAGCCTCGTGCGATTTATCGAATCGCTTTTTCGCCAAGGTCGCGCGAAGTTTAGCCCGGCGCTCAGCACGACGGCGTGCATCATCCGTCGGCCAGTCGTAGTCGATCTCACCCGTCTCGGGATTGCGCCAACGATCCGCAGCTTTCTCCGCTGCATCCTGTGGCATTCCCGGATCAGCGTCTTGGGGCCGGGGCTCGATCTGCACCTCGCCGGTCTCTGCCCCTTGAAGCACCACAATCTTCCGCAGTCGCACCAGTTCCAACATCGCCAGGAATAACCCGATGGCCTCACTGCGCGATCGGCCCTCAAACACCGCTGCCAGCGTCAACTTCGACTCCCGCCCCAACCGATCAAGAATGTCCTCAGCGTGCAGGCCGATGGGCGTCTCGTCGTAAACCACTTCGTGCATGGCCGGTGCCTGGCCGATGCTCTCCATCACCCGCACGTACGCCTCCGCCAAATCCATCACGTGGATGTCATCAAGCTCCACGTCCGCGACATCCGCATCGTCCTGATCGTCGGGCACACCATCGACAAAGCGGTCATCGTCTTCGACCGCAGCCCGAAGAATTTCCAGCGACTCATCATCGCGCGTCTTGGTCCGCACCGGTCGTCGCGCGAAACGTGCCTGCCAAAGCTCACGCCGCGACTCCAGATCAGCCGCGGCATCCTTGAACCGCTTGTATGCCAGCAACTGCTGCACCAACTCGTAGCGCGGGTCAAACGGCTGGGAGTCTTCCGTGGACGCGGCTTCCGCTTCGCTCTCCTGTCCCCGCGGAAGCAGCATGGCGCTCTTGATTTCCAGAAGCGTCGCCGCCATGACCAGAAATTCGCCAGCGAGGTTGACGTCCACATCCTCAATCTCGCGCAGGTGCTTGAGGTATTGTTCCGTCAGCCGGGCTATGGGGATGTTGAGCAGGTCGATCTCATCGCGGCGAACGAGATAGAGCAGCAGGTCCAGCGGACCGCTGTAGGCGTCAAGTTCGACTCGGTAATCCTGCGTGACCAGGGGAGCGCTCCGTTGATTTTTAGGCCGCCGAGGGGTCGGCGACAAGATCCATAGCGTAGCAGAGGCGTGGCCCGGCTCGCTGAGGGAACTTCAAGCCGCTAAGCTTAACGCCCAGTCAGCCATGACAAAAGCCACCGCCAAAAAATCCGTCCCCAAAGAAATCTTCCAGGAGCAGCGGACGTTTGCCCGCAAGGTGCTCGCCGCCGAGGCTGCCGCCATCGGTCGCATCAAGCTCGATGTCGGTTTTAGCCGGGCTGTGACGTTGATTCTGGAGAACACCGGCGGCACGCAGCGTGGCTCGGTGGTCGTCTCGGGCCTGGGTAAGAGCGGCCTGATCGGTGCCAAAATCTCCGCCACCCTCGCATCTACCGGTACGCCCAGCCATTTCCTGCACCCCACCGAGGCGATGCACGGCGATCTGGGCCGCATCCGCCGGGGCGACGTCATGCTCCTGCTCTCGTACACCGGTGCCACGGATGAACTGGTGAGCCTCGCGACCATTCTGCGCCAGGACCGCGTGCCGACGATCGCACTGGTCGGCAAACCACAGTGCCATCTCGCGACACTGGCGACAGTGACGCTGCCCGTGGGCGATGTCGCTGAGGCCTGCCCGCTCAACCT